>DAIPJL010000262.1:0-2644 GCA_036770305.1 Bacteriovoracaceae bacterium
GTCTTTTTCTGGAGCTTCGGGGGGGTGGGTCGCGGAAGTGCGAGCTGCTGGACTTTTTCCAGCGAGCTGAGCGTGACGGTGAGGGCGGGAGTCGCCGAGACGCTCTGCCACTCGCTCGTCAGGTGCCGCCAGCTGAGCGCCAGGCCATGCACGAGGGCCAGGCCACAGAAAATCATCAGCAGTTTGCGCTCTATCAGCGGGTGAATTGGCATGCTGAGTTTTATACACCAAACAAATGTTCAAAGTCCATTGCCTGTGCAAAAATCACCGTGACTTGACGCCTCCTCTTCAAGGGGCCAAAGTACCGAAATACTTCATTAAATCCAATGAGTTAATCATGAACTTTGAACACGCCTCACTGACCGAAATCATCCAACAAATCTGGTCCCTCAAGCTCTTTACCATTCAGGACATCGACCTCACCCTCGGCAGCGTGGGCCTCGCACTCATGCTTTTGGTGGGGGCCAGTCGCCTGGCCCGCTACCTCACCAGGCTGGCGGTGAAACGGATCCTCATCCCCTTCGTGCACGACCAGCAGGCGATCGCGACCTACACGAAGTTGATCTTCGTGGCGCACTTTCTGGTACTCTTTCTCATTTCCCTCAGCATCGCCGGGATCCCGCTCTCGGTGTTCACGGTGGTGGGTGGCGCGCTGGCCATCGGCGTCGGCTTCGGTTCGCAGAACATCGTCAACAACTTCATCTCCGGTGTGATCCTCATGGTGGAGAAGCCCCTCAAGGTCGGCGACGTGGTGGGCCTGGACAGCATCCAGGGCACCGTGCTCGAGATCGGCACCCGGGCGACCCGCATCCGCACCATGGAAAACAAGATCTGGATCGTCCCCAACTCGCGGCTGCTGGAGAACCCGATCATCAACTGGAAAACGGGCAGCTCGCTGGTGCGCACGGAGGTCATCGTGGGTGTGGCCTACGGCAGTGACGTCGAGCGCGTGCGAACGCTGGCCCTCAAGGTGCTCCAGGACATGCCCTTCATCGAGGCCACTCCCGCCGCGCGGGTCATCTTCGACGACTTCGGCGACAGCGCGCTGATCTTCAAGCTCTTCTTCTGGGCCGACCTCGACAAGGTGGACTCGCTGATGGAGTGCCGCTCGCAGATTCGCTTCGCCGTCGACCGCGTCTTCCGCGAGGCGCAGATCGAGATCAGCTTCCCGCAGCGCGACCTGCATCTACGCTCGGCCACGCCCCTGGAGGTTCGGCTCGCGAAAGACTAGTTTCTCCCACAGTTGAACTCCGGTGACCACGCCGACCAGGCCCTGGCCCGGGAAGACCGTGTCTCCGACTTGAAAGATGTTGTCACTCACCCGCGGCCCGCTCCAGCGCCAGGCCGGGAAGCTCCACAGGTGAGGCCTCCCCCCGACCAGGCCGCGCGGCCGCTGGGTGTAGTGCGCGAAGGTGCGGGGGGTTCCAAGAGTAGCGAACTTCGTCTCGCGGATCTGCGGGAAGCGGCTCTTCACTGCCGCGAGCAGCTTCGCCAGTCGCTCTTCCTTCTTGCGCTGGTACTCCGCGGGCGAGAGCTGCTCCCAGTCCTCGGCGAGGGCGTGCTGCGAGAGCGTGAGCGTCTGCCAGCCTTCGGGAGCACGGGAACGATCCGTCGGGTGGGAGAATGACACGAAGTAATCTCCCAGCTCCGCTTCGTCGATGACAAGATGGTAGAGCTCTTGGATGGGAGCCTCGCTGCGAACCGCGAGGTAGGCGCTCAGGGCGGCCCAGGCCGGCGCCGCGCGCTTCGGACGCAGTCCCCAGCGCTCGAGGGCCCAGTCCGTCAGGTTCAGCACGCTGGCGTCGAAGTGCGACTCTCCGGACTCGAGGACAACGCTCGCGCCCGATGGCGTCGCAGACACCTTCGTCACCAAGGTGCGCGGATGATAGACGCCGCCGCGCTCGACGAAGGCGTTCACGAGCTGGTCGAAGAGGCCCTTCATCCCGCCCTGCGGGGCCCAGGTCTCCTGCGGGTAGGTCAGCGCCAGCGCACCGATGAGCGCCGGCACCTGCTGGCAGTGGTTCTGCGCCGAGATCAGGCAGAGGGCATTCACCCACGAGAGGAACTTCTCCGTTGGGGCAAAATGCAATTGCATCAACTGTCGCAAACTCATCAACATGTAGGGGGCGAGCTTCGTCCCCTTGAGCCAGTGCGGGAGTGCGCGCAGATCCTGCCAGGACTGCGGAGGAAAGCGCTGCAGCTCTGGCAGGAAGACCCAGGCCTTCTGGGCCAGCTCCTCGACGTGCTGGAAAAATCTCTCGTGGTTCTGGCCGGGGAAGGTGCGCCGCAGTTCCTGGGCCCAGCCTTTCGGCTCGCGAAAGTGACGAAAGCTCTCGCGCCCGAGGTGGTACACGATGCCGGGATTGGCGTCGTAGACCGGTACCTCGATGCCGAGGCGCTGGAGGAACTTCCCGAAGGGCCGCTCCGGGCCCAGGCCCGAGAGCGTGGTGGCGCCGGCGTCGAAGACGAAGGGCCCGCGCTTGAAATACCCGGCACTGCCTCCGGGGGTGGCGTGCGCCTCGAAGAGCGTGACTCGCACGCCGTGCGACTGCGCGATCAGCGCAGCCGCGAGGCCCCCGATGCCACTTCCGACGACGGCGAGGTCGCGCATGGTGGCTAGAGCGCCTTTTCGATGGCCTTGGTG
>DAIPJL010000042.1:0-18396 GCA_036770305.1 Bacteriovoracaceae bacterium
CTGGAGACGCAGACGCTCAAGACCGAGGCCTCGGCCGAGGGCCACAAGCGCCAGGCCCTCGCCGACTGGACCCGGGCCTTCCGCACGAGCGACGAGTACGCGCGCTGGCGCTACTTCCAGGCACAGCTTTTCCCGGAGACCTCTCTGGAGGCCTTCGAGTGGGAGCTCTTCCAGGAGGAATTTCTCCTCGAGGTGCTCCACCCGGACGAGGCCACGCACCGCCGCTTCCTGCAGCAGCTCGCCCAGGAGCTCCAGCTCTACCTCGACGCGAGCTTCCAGACGCGCCTTTCGGACCACGCCCCCCGGGAGTTCGCGCTCCACCCGAAGCGCTCGGTGCCGGTGCACTACTCGCTCGAGGCCCCGCCCTGGATCGCGAGTCACCTGCAAGACTTCTTCGGCCGCAGCAGCACGCCGAAGCTTTCGCCCAGCGCTCCGCCCTTGACGCTGCACCTGTGGGGGCCCCACGGCCGCGCGCTGCAGGTGACCAGCGACCTCGCCGGCTTCTGGGAGCGCCACTACCCGAGTCTGCGCAAAGAACTCTCCCGCGATTACCCGCGCCACTTCTGGCCCGAGGACCCGCGCACCGCCCCACCGATGCTGAGGAAGCCGCGATGAAAGCACAGCTCATGATTCTCCTCTCACTCTTGTTGGTGACGCCGCAGGCCTCTGCTCAGGATCCGGGCACGGCGGTGGCCACCTCCATGTCCCTGCTGCGAAAGCTCAAGCGCCAGGAGCTGACGATGCGGGAGCGCGACGCCCTGGCGAAGTTCTCCGCGGACGCCCTCGCGTCGCAGCTCGCGGCGCCGGCCGATCGCCTCGCCTTCTGGCTCAACCTCTACAACGCGGCCGCGCAGCTGCGCTACGCGCAGGATCCGGCCCGGGCGCGCGACCAAGACTGGCTCTTCACGAAACGCTTCCTCGTGGTGGCCGGGGAAGAGCTCTCCCTCGACGACATCGAACATGGTCTCCTGCGCCGGCGCAGCAAGTGGGGCGGCGGGTACCTTCCGCGCTTTTTCCCCTCGCGCTTCGAGCGGCTGCTGGCCGTGGAAACGCTCGAGCCGCGCCTGCACTTCGCGCTCAACTGCCTCGCCGAATCCTGTCCGCCCATCGAGGTCTACCGGCCCGCGGACCTCGAGCGCCAGCTCGCGCGCGTGGAGCGCTGGTACCTCACCCAGGAAGTGCGCTACGACCCGGCCACGAAAGTGGCGCACCTGCCGCGCCTCTTCCTGTGGTTCCACGGCGACTTCGAAGGCCGCGCCGGGATCCAGGCCCGACTGGCGCGCCTGGGTCTGGTGCCCGACGACAGGCGCATCGAGTACCGCTACAAGGACTACGACTGGAGCACCAACGCCGCCAAGTGGACGCGCGAAGAGTAGCGCCTAGAGCGTGGAGCTGGCGGCGCCGAGCTGGCGCGCGCGCCGGTTCCACAGCGGCACTGTGACGACGCGAAACCACACGGCGAAGAAGGCCATGCACTTCAGGGTAAAGATCGCCCAGGCGTGCTGCTCCAGCGGGACGGAGAAGAGCCACTGCTTGACCGGGTACATCACCGCACCGTAGCAGGTGAAACAGATAGTCATCGAGAGCCGGCGCGCGGGCCCGATCAGCTGATCGGGCCTCGGCTTGAGGAAGACGAAGGGGAACCACACCGAGTTGAGGTCGGCGAGCCGACCGTGGAAGGCCGTCAGCCGGTCGAGCCGCTCCCGCCACACCTGTGAGGGCTCCCTCACTTCAAAAGTCCCTCGGCCTTGAGTGTCGCCAGCACCGCGGGCCTTGCGCCCACGCGACCCATCCACGCCGTCAGGTGCTCGAAGGAAGAGGTGTCGAGGTTCACGAAGCGGCTCCAGCTCAGGCAGGTGAAAAGGTAGGCGTCACAGATGGTGAAACGATCTCCCAGCACGAAGGCCCTTCCCTTGAGCTCGCCGTCCACCCAGGAGAGCTTCTTCAACAGCGCGCTCCGCTGGCCCTCGACGAACTGTGCGCGGGCCGCTTCGTCGGCGACGAAGCGATCCGGAAAGAACAAAGGAGTGTAGTTTTTGTGGAGTTCGGTGGCGGTGAAGTTCAGCCACTCCAGCGCTCGGTAGTGCGCTAGGCCGGGCGCGGCCGGCATGAGGCCCTCGGTCGCCTTCTGGGCGGCGAGGTACTGCAGGATGGCCACGCCTTCGGTGAGCACTTCTCCATTCTCGAGCACGAGCGCGGGGATCTGGCCCTTGGGGTTCACCGCCAGGAAGTCGCCCTCCTCGCTCTTTTTCTCACGAAGGTTCACCTTCACGATCTTCAGCGGCAGCCCGAGTTCCTGTGCGACGATGTGGCAGCACAGCGAGCCGGCGCCGGGAGTGTAGTAGAGTTTCATGGGGTTTTCTCCTTGCTTCGAAACTAAGAATCGCATGAAGTCCAAGCCGCAGCAAGAAACAAGGGCCTAACACGCATGGCCTTCGCGTCACTTCCGCGAAAACTCCGCCAGGCCTTTCTCCAGTATTTCGCGACTCGGAAGGAGTTCTCCGACCTCCGGAGGTACCTGAGACCCAAGCCGGTACTCCGAAACCCCGATCGGCTTCGCGATGTCTGTCAGTGCGTATTCGGCGACGACTTTATTCTTTGTTTTACAGAGGATCAGCCCGATCGTCGGACCGTCCGCAGGCATTCTCACTTGAGCATCGACCGCCGAAAGATAGAAAACAATTTGTCCGACGTGCTCAGGCCTGAAACTCTCGGCCTTGAGTTCGACGACGATGTAGCAGTGAAGCCGTGTGTGGTAAAAAAGCAGATCGAGGTGAAACTCTTCGCCACCGACGCGCACGGAGACTTGTTTCCCGACGAACGCAAAACCGCTCCCGAGCTCGAGCAGAAACTGTTGTATGTGCGCGACGAGTCCCGTCTCGACCTCGCGCTCGTTCGACGCGACGTCGAAACGGAGGTAGTCAAAGACGTAGGGATCCTTTAAGACACCATGAGCAAGTTCAGAAATCACTGGAGGCAGAGTGTGAGCAAAATTATGCGTCAACTCGCCGGGCCTCATCCGCCACCGAAGCCGCTGTTCGATGTGATGTGCAAGTACGCTACGAGACCAGCCTTCCTCGAGCGCTTTGCGAATGTACCAGAGTCTGTCGTCGACCTCTGCGACCTCTTGTAAAATCAGGACATTATGACCCCAAGGTAATTGCGCAACAAGCTGTTGCACAATTACCCTATCCGGCCACTGCTGAGCGAATTGCTGCATGTAGCTCAAGTTGCGTTTGCTGAATCCTTTTACTTCCGGAAAACTCGCCTGCAGATCCTCCGCAAGCCGAGTGACCACACCACTTCCCCATGGTCTCTTGGCAAGTTGCTGCAGAATCATTTCCCCGAGATCCCAATAGAGCAACACGAGCTCGACGTTCACCACTCGAGCAATTGCTTGTCGCGACTGCGAGATGCGGGTCTTCAGCTCGCAGAGAAAGTCTTGGTACTTAACTTGAGCTCCCATCTGGTCCTCCGGTGGAGACGGCGCCGAAGCTATACACCGCCCAAAGAATCCACGGAAGAAATCTAACGCCAGGAGATATGAAAAGAAGAGATGCGAAACACACTCCTGCCGAGGCTAGACCCGCGCGCTCGCCTTCACGTCGCCGACGTAGGCGAAGCGCGGCACCGCCACGCCGTCGACCAGGACCGACTCGAGGAACATCGGCAAGGGCCGCACCCAGTAGGCGCCGAGGCTGTTTTCGTAGAGGGTGACGTAGAACACCAGCTCCTCCAGGGTCTCGGAGTGGCGCACCACCTGCTCGACGCGGTAGAGCTTCCCTTTGTAGTGCCGGTAGATGCCCCCGAGCTTGAGTCTCTGCTCCACACGCCCTCCTAAAAAACTCGGCCATAATTTTCGTGCTCTTTTGCCACCAAAAAAAAGACCTGCGCTAAACTAGAGGCATGGAAAGTAACACAGGCAAGGCCCCAGAGCACGACGAAAAAACAGGATCCTTTGCGCCCCGCACATCGGGAGCGCCGACGCCGCAAAAGAAATCCTTCCGCCTCACCAAACTCCACCTCGCCGGCGCACTGTGCGGCGGAATCGTTTTATTCGCCATCCTCTATCCGACGGTGATCCTCCCTTGGCAGGAGACGAAGCGCCTTAAGCTGCACCCGCCGCGTGCCCTTTTCGCCATGATCGACGAGCTGAACTCTCAGGAAGAGATCCAGGGCCAGGGCGCCGCCCTCGAACCCGACATCGACAAGCGCGACGCGCTCGCCCGAGCGATGAGCGAGATGCAGCAACGCTTCCCGGCCGTCCGCGCGGTGGTCACCCCCTGCGTGCTCGACCTCCACGACATGCACCTCATCGACCCCTCGGGCCGCGTGCTCCGGCACATCATGCTCGACGAGGACCTCGAGCAGGGCCTGCGCACGGCACGCGACACTCTCCCGAAGATCGACCCGGAGCTACGTCCGACGGTGCTGATAGAAAACGAGGGCATCCGCGTCTACGATCGACTCGGAAACCAGCTCGAGCTCTAGGAGCGGCGCACGCCTTTCATATCGCTGCCTAAGAAGCCCGCGCGGCGAAGGCGTTCGGGAATCTTCGGCAGCCTGGCCAGCTCGCGCGGCGTGCTGAGCGTGGTGTGCTTGAGCTTGTTGAACTGCCAGCCGAGATCGGCCATGTCCTCGAGGCCGTAGCGCCAGTCGAAGCTCTTGTAGCGCCGCAGGTCGATGGGGCCCGCGAAGTCCTTCATGGCGTAGTGGCCCTTCCAGTTGAAGTACATCGCCCAGTAGCTCATGGCGAGCTCGCGGGGATCGCGGAAATGCGCTGGCCGGAAATCCAGCACGGTGGTGTTGGTTTTCGAGATCGCACCCCAGCGGCCCTTGAGCTTGAAGAGCGCCACGACGTGGTCGTCGTCCCCGTGGCCGCGAAGGTCCATCATGAGCGGCGGCTGGCCGTGGTACTCGAGGGCGAGGCAGGCCAGCAGGGCCCCTTCGAAGCAGTGCGCTTTCTTGTGCAGGAAGGCCTCCTGCGCCGAGCGCGTCTCGTCGCCGCTGTTGTAAGTGAGCCGCGAGACCCAGGCCTGGATCTTATGGGGATGGTCAAGTTTTCGCAAAACGCGTTCCAGCGAGGCCTTTAGCATCGGGTTCTCCTTTACAGCTTGCACAATCAATCTCACCATAGAAGCCTGCATCTGAGGAGAAAAAATGAGCTGTCCCTGCCGCGTTCTCGAGTCCGCCCCGAAGTCCTACGACGAGTGCTGCGCCCCTCTGCACACCGGTAAGCGTGAGGCATCGACCCCAGAGGAGCTCATGCGCGCCCGCTACAGCGCCTACGTCCAGGACATCATCCCCTACATCGCGAAAACCCAGACGCTGGAAGAGGGTGAGACCTTCAACGAAGACGAGGCCCGGCAGTGGGCCCAGAGCGCCAATTGGCAGGGCCTCAAGATCGTCTCCACCAAGAATGGCCGCCCGGAAGACAGCAAGGGCATCGTCGAGTTCGAGGCGCGCTACCAGGACAAGGCTTCCGGCAAGGAGCTCGTCCACCACGAGACCTCCCTCTTCCACAAAGTCGGCGGGAAGTGGATGTTCAAGGAAGGCAACATCGCCGGCGCTCAGCCGGTGAAGCGCCTCGAGCCGAAGATCGGCCGCAACGACCCCTGCAGCTGCGGCTCGGGCAAGAAGTTCAAGAAGTGCTGTGGCGCCTAGCCGGTCAGTAGATTTTACCTGTCCCATCCCTGGCCCGGGCCCGCTATGGTAGAAAGGTCCCATTAAGGACTTTTTATGAACTACACCCTGATCCTGGGCCTCGGTCTGATCCTTGGCACTCTTTTGCAAAACGTACTCGCCTAGCCTCGGACGCGCGTCTACACTAGTGGCATGCGCAGTCTGATCGGTTTCGGCATCGTCTGTCTCATCAAGCTCTTCTCTCACATCTTCTACCGGATGGAAGTGCGCTGGCTCACGCCACGTCCTGCGGACGTCTGGCAGCGCACGCGCTTGGTCGCTCTCCTCAATCACACCTCCCTCTACGAGCCCCTCTTCTCGCAAGGGCTCCCGCTGCCCTTCATGTGGCGCTTCATCCACAAGATGGTGGCACCGGCGGCGGACGTGACGCTGAATCGGCCCATCGTCGGCCGGTTCTGGCGCCTCATGATCCCGCACGCCTCAACCGTGACCCGCAAGCGCGACGAGAGCTGGAGCCATTTCCTGAAACGCATGGAGCAGGACTCGCTCATCGTCATCGCTCCCGAGGGCCGCATGAAGCGCCCCACCGGTTTAGACAAAGAGGGCAAACCCATGAGCGTGCGCGGGGGCATCGCCGACATCCTCTGGGCGCTCGACGAGGGCTACTTCTTCATCGGCCTCTCCGGCGGCCTGCACCACGTCCAGGCCCCGGGCCAGCACTTCCCGCGCCTCTTCAAAACCATCAAGATGAACTTCGTCGTGCTCGACATCGCCGAGTACAAAAAAGGGCTCCCGCAGGAGCCCAAGGCCTTCAAACTCAAAGTCGTCGAGGACCTCCAGCACCGGCTGGAGACCCAGTGTCCGAGCTAGGGCGCCGGCGGAGCATCGGCCCAGCCCTCGCCCTTGCCGCCGGCCTCGGCCTTGATGTCCCGCGGCCGGTACATTTTGTGCATCGGCTTTGACTTGCTACCGACGTCCTTCAGCCGCAGCTCATCGAGGAAGTAGTACATCTCATCCCGTAGCAGCGGAAGGTTGCGCGCCTTCACGGTTTCTTGGTTTTTCTTGCTGAGTTCTTTCTGCAGGAACTCCGCCACGCTCTCGAGCACGCCGAAGTAGCCGATCAGCTCCCGCGACATATTTATCGGGAGCTTGTCCTTAAAGTACTTCTTCAGACCCGGGACCCGACGCAAGGGCCAGGCGACGTTTCGGTAGATGAGCGAAGTGCGGCTCGACGCCTGCTGCATCTTGTAGTCGTAGTCCTCGGCCCACTTGAACATGGCCTGCAGGACGGCGTCTTTCTCGTGCGAGTCGTTGATCCGGTTGGCGTCGCGCCACTCGGCGATGATGGTGAAGCGCGGCTCCACTTCGATGTCCGCCGGCACGAAGGACTCGCTGGCGGTGATGCCGATGTCGCGCACGAAGCTCTCCTTGCGCAGGAGCAGACGGCTCTGCCACATGGGGAGCTTCACCGCCCCCTTCGACATCTCTTTGAAGGCCCAGGTCACCACCTCGGAGCAGAAGAGCTGCTGGTGGTCCTCGTTGTCGAAGCCGAAGTCGTAGAAGATGTTGCCGCGCTTCGAATCGGACGCGGCCTTGACTTTCTGGAAGGCGAACTCCGCGGCCTTCGCCGCGAGCACCGGGTCGTCGTAGCGGAAGATCATCGTGCGGAAGTTATTGTCCTTGATGTGGTCCTCGAGCGGTCGCACGAAGGAGCCGACCTCGATGTGCGCTTCGACCGTCCAGATCTTGCCCTGCGGGTCGACGTACACCAGTGACATGTGTGAGAACTGGGTGTCGAACTCGCCGAGCGAGGCGATGGCCGCCGAGGTGTAGGCGTTCCCGCGGGTCAGCAGCACGTCGCCGCTCTTAAGGTCTTTCTTGAGATCGAAGTTCCCAAAGGCTGGATTGCGCTTTACGTGGGGGTTCCCCTCAGCGAAGGCGGAGCTTGGGAAGGGCGTCTTCTCGGGGTTGTGGCGCAACTGGTGTTCTTGGACGAGGTCTTCGGCGAAGCGCACCGCTCGCAAGGCCCCGCGGTAGGCGTTGGCGCAGTCGCGCTCGAGCCGATCGGCGCGATGGAACTCGCGCAGCTTCTCGTGGACCTTCAGTTTGAAATCCCAGATCTCCTGACCCAGCTCCGTGGTTTTCTGCGCGCTCAGCTCTTTGAGGTGGGCCTCGGGAGTCATTCCAGCAAAGACCTTTTCGACTTTACTCATCTTCGCCACGCAGTTGGACACCTGCAGGGTCTCCATCACGTCTCGCAGCAGCGGTCTTGGATCATCGGCCATGATTGGCAGCGTGAAGAAAAGGCTTAGGCCTAGCCCGGTGGAGCGCCAAAAAAGTGGCTTCATGAAAGGTTCTCCCTTAAAAGTTCTAACATTACCCGACTCTTCTCGGTCGAGACCGCTCTTTGCTTGATTTTGTCTCTCAAGATTGATGCAATCATAGGGACTTACACACAAAGGAAGTGCATGAAACGCGAACTTACCCTCACCTCCGTGGGCCTGGGACTTTTGATTGGAATTTCCATGACGGCGGCCACCGTTTACCTAGGCCTCTACGCCGGCATGACCGTCTCGGCCAGTATCCCTGCGGGAGTTCTGGCGATGGGCTTCTACCGTCTTCTTCGGCGCCCCGATGCCGTGCTCGAAAGCAACATCGTGCAAACCATGGCGAGCGCCGGTGAATCTCTGGCGGCCGGAGTGATCTTCACCGTTCCAGCGCTGATGATCGTGGGCGCGTGGACGGAGTTCAAGTTCTGGCCCACCACCTTGATCGCCGCCTGCGGCGGCCTGCTCGGCATCATCTTCATGGTGCCTCTGCGCAAAGTGCTCATCGAAGAAGACAAGGATCTCATCTACCCCGAAGGCGTCGCCTGCGCGCAGGTGCTCAAGGCCGGTGCGGAGACCAAAGACTCGAGCGGGATGGTCGCCATCCTCCAGGGCCTGGGCATCTCCGCGGTGTTTAAATTTTTCTCCGCTTCCCTGGGCCTTTTCAAAGGATCCGTCGAGAAGGCCTTCTTCGCTGGTAAATCAACGCTTTTCATCGGCGGCGACGTCTCTCCTGCGCTCCTGGCAGTGGGCTACATCGTCGGTCTTCCGGTCACTCTCTTAGTTCTTTTCGGTGGAGTCTTCGCGTGGGGCATCGCCATCCCCTTGATGGGCACACCGGCCGGCATGGAAGAAGCCGCGGCACTGGATGTGGCGTGGTTTCTGTGGTCCAAGCAAGTGCGCTACATCGGCGTCGGCGCCATGGTGGTCGGCGGCCTGTGGTCACTCTTCAGTGTCCGCCGGAGCTTCGTCTCCGGCGTGAAAGCACTGGGTGCCAGTAAGGAAGGCAGCCGCGACATCTCTCCCCAGCTCATGGGCGGCATGCTCGTGCTCAATCTGGTGGTCATGGCGGGCCTTTACTACTCGCTCATCGGCAGCTTCGGCGCGACCCTCGTCACCACCGTCGCGATGGTGCTCGCCTCCTTCCTCTTCGTCGCCGTCTCTTCCTACGTCGTGGGCCTGGTCGGCTCGTCGAATAACCCCGTTTCCGGCATGACCATCTCGGCGCTCCTCGGAACCTCCGCACTCTTCTTGCTCTTCGGCTTCACCGGCCAATCGGCCATCCTCGCCACCCTCGGGGTTGCTGGCGTTGTGTGCTGTGCCGCTTGCTCGGCCGGTGACTGTTCACAGGATCTCAAAACCGGCTCGCTCATCGGCGCCACTCCACGCGCCCAGCAGATCGCACAGATGATCGGCGTGGTGATTCCCGCTTTCGTGATCGCTCCGACGCTGACCCTCTTGCATCAGGCCTACGGTATCGGCGACAAACTCAAGGCGCCCCAGGCGACCCTCTTCGCGTCGCTCACAAAAGCGATCTTCGGCGACGGCACACTTCCCATGGACAAGCTCTTGATCGGCGCGGGCCTTGGTGTGGCGGTCATTCTCATCGATCAACTTTTCCTCAAGAAAAAATCTTTCCGCCTGCACCTCATGCCAATCGCCGTAGGTATCTACCTGCCAGTGACCCTCGCCACGCCAATGGTTTTGGGTGGTATCGTGCATTGGTTAGTTAATCGCAAGAGCGGCGAGCGTGAAGAAGGAAAAGATCCCGGTGTCCTCTTGAGTTCCGGTCTGGTGGCCGGTGAATCCTTGATGGGCATCTTCGTCGCCCTCATGCTCACTCTCGGCATCGACTGGGGCGTCAAAGGTCTTTCGGAAATTCTCGTCGACTCACTCTCCGTCTCTGCTCTCTTAGCACTGGCCTTCTTTCTCTATCGCAAGGCCCGTGCATGAGATTGTTCGCGCTCGTGCTCCTGACGCAACTTGTGCCGCTCATCGCAGAGGCCCAGGTGAAGATTCCGAAGAACGCCCACGCGGTGAAGAACCTCTGGGGCTGGGAGTGCGACCACGGCTACGTGCAAAAGCGCGACGTGTGCGAGCGGGTCAAGGTCCCCAAGAACGCTCGCCTAACCGATGATGGCCATTCGTGGGTCTGCCAAGACGGCTATGAAAAATACCGCGGCTCCTGCGTGAAACCGCAAGGGAAAAACTAATGTCCCTGGCCCTCATTGCCGTACTCTTCATCATTCTGCTGGCCCTCGCCTACTTTCTCTACGGCGCTTGGGTGGCGCGCGTCTTTGGCCTCGACGACACCAGACCTACTCCCGCGCACACGCAGGAGGACGGTGTCGACTACGTCCCCACGAAACCCTTCTACCTCTTTGCCCAGCACTTCTCCGCCATCGCCGCCGCGGGCCCGATTGCAGGCCCTATCGTCGCCTGCCAACAATTCGGCTGGCTGCCCTGTCTCTTATGGATCTCACTGGGAGTCGTCACCATCGGCGCGGTCCACGACTTCGCCACTCTCGCCCTCTCCGTGCGCCACGGCGCTAATTCCATCGCCGAGATCAGCGGAAGCCTGATGGGCAAAAACGCCGGGCGGGCCATGATGGGTTTCATCTGGATCGCCCTGCTCTACATCGTGGTGGCCTTCACCGACATCACCGCCGCGAGTTTCGTCTCAAGGCCCGAGGAGCTCCAAGGCGTCGAGTTAAACTTTCACCCCGGTGGAGCGGTCGCGTGGGCGAGCATCGCCTACATGCTCCTGTCGGTGGTACTGGGCTTTGTTGAGCGCTACCTTAGGCCACCGCTGTGGCTCATCACGCTTGTCTTTGTGCCGCTGACTTTCCTGACCTGCTGGATCGGCACCTACTTTTCTCACTGGTTCATCTTCGACGGCGTCACCTGGGCACTCTTGATCCTCGCCTACTGTGCCGTGGCTTCGGTGATCCCAGTGTGGATGCTCTTACAGCCGCGCGGCTACCTCGGGGGCTTCGTGCTCTACTCGGCACTGGCGATCGGCGTGATCGGCATCTTCTTCGGTGACTTCACCATCCAGCAGCCGGCCCTCAAAGAAGGCACGAGCCTCGCAGGCATCTTCCCCTTCCTCTTCGTCACCATCGCCTGCGGCGCCTGCTCGGGCTTCCACGGCCTGGTGTGCTCCGGCACCACCTCCAAACAAATCGACAAGGAATGCGACACCCACGCCGTGGGCTACGGTGCCATGCTGGCCGAGGGCTTCGTGGCGCTCATCGCGCTGGCCGTCATCATGGTGATGGCACCGAGCTCGGTCACGGGCCTTAAGCCCGGCACCATCTACGGCCGCGGCATCGGCGAGTTCCTCACCCTCATCATCGGTAAAGACAAGCTCCCCTTCGCCATCACCTTCGGTGCCATGGCCTTCTCCACCTTCGTCTTCGACACGCTCGACGTCTCCACGCGCCTAGGCCGCTACCTCATCCAAGAGCTCACCGGGATGCGCAATCGCTTCGGTGCCATCTTCGGCACGCTCATCACCCTGGCCATCCCCGCCGTGATCCTCGCGACCATGCAGGAAGGCTCGTGGACGAAGTTCTGGACGCTCTTCGGGGCCTCTAACCAGTTGCTGGCGGCGCTCTCCCTCATGGCGATCACCCTGTGGCTCTATCAGCACAAGAAGCGCATCGCCTTCACCCTCATCCCGATGCTCTTCGTGCTCACCATCACCTTCTGGGCACTGATCGAGATGACCCGCGCGCAGCTGAGTGCGAGCCAGGGGCTCGACGTGGCCCTGGTCAATGCACTGGCGTCAGGGAGCTTGCTGCTCTTAGCGATGTACCTCATCTTGCGCGCACTGCGCTCGCTGCGCACGCGTCCGAAGAGCACCTAGCGCTTGAACTCCATCATCCAGCTGCAGCTCGAGGCGCCTTCTTCCGGCAGCGCAGCGGCGACACCGCCCAGATAGGCCTGGCGGAAAACCACCCTCCCCGCCTTGGCGTCGAAGGCCGCCGCGACACCCGAGCTGTACACCTGGCGCCACTCGACGGTGCGTGTGAGCGGATTGTAGGCCCCGGCGACGCCGCTCTGAAAGGCCTGGCGCCATTCGACGATCTGCTTATCGGGGTTCCAGACGCCGGCCACGCCGCTCTGGTAGACCTGGCGCCACTCGATCTCCCGCTTCAGCGGGTTCCACACTCCGGCCACGCCGCTCTGGTAGGCCTGCCGCCAGATGATCTTTTTCTCGATCGGATGGTACACGCCGGCGACACCGCTCTGGAGCACCTGGCGCCACTCGATGTCTTTTTTCTCCGGGTGGTACACGCCGCAGACGCCGGAGCTGTAGACCTGGCGCCACTGGATGTCGGCCTTCGCCAGTGAGCTCACCAGCAGGAGCAAGAAAAGGGTGACCTGTTTCATACGACCTCTTCGGATAGTTTCGCCGACGCTAGCACGAGACCCGTGGGGCCTCGCGGGTCGTGTAAAATCTACCCGCAGCGCTCAGGCGGCGCGCTTGCGCGGATCCGGGACGATCACGAGCTCATCGTGCGTGAAACGGCGCCGGCACTGGGCGGGGTCCGTCATGACGATCTTCGCCTTGAAGGCCTCGTCGATCTTGAGCCAGCGCTGGCGGATGTCCTCCGGGCAGTCGAGCTTCTCGAAGGCCCGCACCAGGTACTTCTCGCGCAACCGCCACATTTCTTCATTCACGAAGATGTGCGGATGCGCGTCGCTCGGGTTGCGGCCGCGGTAGCGTTTGATGCCGCTCATCGCCTGGAGCATGAAGTCGACCTGTTGCTCGGTGATGAACTTCTGATCGACGACCTTGAAGACATCCTTGAGCCACTCGTCCCGGTAGACCTGCTCGTAGAACTCGGTCGTGACTAAGCGGATCCAGCGCTCCATCTCTTGATCGGTGTAAGGGCCCATGACCCATTATCGGTAGATTCTCGGGCGCCGCGGAGGACAAGCGCGGCCGGGGGAGGTGATCTTTATCAGGGAAGTCGGGCCCCCGGACGGGGGCCCGGAGACTTAGAACTGGTAGTTCACACCCGCGCTGTAGAGCATGAAGACGTAGTTGTAGCCGCTGCCACCGAGGATGGCCTCGTAGCCTCCGCGCACCAGCAGGTTCTCGCTCATGCGCCACTGGAGCTCCTGGCCGAGCTTGTACTGTGTTGTCCCCGTCGAGACGAGGTCGTCGCTATCCTCATACTCTTCCACGAAGTTCACCGCCACCGATGACTTGAGGAAGACATTCTCGCTAACGCTACCGAGGTACGCCGCTTCCAGGTCGAGCTCGTTGTGCGCATCTGTTTTGATCTTTTCACCGGCGGATTTATCATCCGTCGTCGCTTTCAGGTTGTGCGTGAGGCTCCCCGAAAATGCCCACTGGCTCTGGCCCGTTTTCACGCCGTAGCTTGCGCCGATCGTGAGGCCGTGGCCCCCGGAATAGGCGTTCGAGTCACCGTTGGACTTTTCGATGGCATCTCCCGGACTCAGGCTGACACGCGCGAGGAGGTCAAAGCGTTCCGTCCCATCGAGGAGACGCATGCGAGCATTCAGCCGTACGTCCGCCAGGCCCGTGGACTCGGTTTCGTCCTCTCCCGTTGACTTCGATTTGGTGTTCACGTACGCCAGCTCACCGAACACGAAGAGCTGCTCCGTCGCGCCGTAACCGAGGCGCTGGGTGAGGATCTGGCCGGTCAGAGAAGTCTTGATCTCATCGGTCCCATTGAAGTCTCGGCTCGAGTAGCGCAGAACCCCGAGAGTAGTATCCCCGTAAAGTGTCCCTGCCTTCGGAACATACTGTAGATCGTTGATGCTGCTGTTTTGTGCTGCAAAAGCAGGCAGCGAGGCCAGGGCGAGCGCGAGGGCAAGAAACTTCATGTATTCTCCTTGAGAGTTAGTCATGGCTTGATTTTAATGGGTACTTAGGAAATGTGGAGATTTTTTAACGAATGCAATTTTTCTGCCTCTAGAGAGCCCGACGCCTCTGCTTTTGGATGAGTGCTTCGAGAGCGGAGAGAAAGTTCGAGCGGTCGCGGTCCCTCATCGGCGCGGGCCCGCCGCGAACCTCACCCATCTCCCGGAGCATCTTCATCACTTCCCGTGAGGCGAGGGCGTCGCCGATGTTATCTTCGGTCCACTCGTTGCCGCGGGGATCGAGCGCCAGGGCCCCGGCCCTGAGGCAGCGATCGGCCAGGGGGATGTCAGCGGTCACGCACAGGTCGGATTCCTTGATGTGCGCGGCGATCCAGTCGTCAGCGGCGTCCGGGTCGCCGGAGACGACACGCATCTCGATGTTCAGCTGATGCGGGATATTCATGCGCTTGTTGGCGACCACCCAGACCTTCAACTTGTGGCGGCCCGCCACTCGGTAGACCTCTTCTTTCACGGGGCAGCCGTCGGCGTCGATGAAGATTTCCACGTCAGTCCCTTTGCCTGCGAAGTGGCCACCCCACCCGGACTTGAACCAGGATTAGAGACTTAGGAAGTCCCCGTTTTATCCAGTTAAACTATGGGGTGATGCCATCGATCTTAGCCGACAATTAAAGTCTCCTCAATAAAAACCGATAAGAGCAGAATTGGAGAATTCTATGAAAATTATTTTCTTCGTGCTTTTGCTCTCTCTCGCTAGCTGCGGGAGTGACAATTCTAGCTCCGGCTCAGGCGCAAGCAGCTTCAGCAATAACCTCGGGTCGCCGGTGACCAGCAACGCGAGCATCATCTTCCCGGGCAACGCCAACCCCTACATCTCCGCAGGCGGCCGCAACTACCAGTTCGGCCAGAACACCAGCGCTCAGGCCTACCAGGCGCTGCAGGCAATGTACGCTGGCCAGTGGCCCGTGCGCCCGACGCAAACGAGCGCCGGTTACGTCTTCCCGGTTCGTCTCACCGCGGTCCCGAGCCAGATGTACTATGGCCCGGGTGGCGGATACCCGCAAAGCGGCACGACCCAGGTCACGGCCCTCGACGTGCAGAGCATCCTGCCGCGCTAGTAGCGCCAAGAAACTCTGTCACTTTTTGCGAACTTCGCCTCACACCACAGTCCCAAGTCCCTAGTTTCCTGTGGCTCCGTGGGCTAGCACGACATTCCTCTAAACTCATCTTTGTGAAGCAAAGAACCGATGACATGCCTATGAAATACCTCCTCTTCTTGGTAATTCTCGCAAGCCTCGTCGCATGTTCGAAGCCGGGCCATAGTCCGGCGAAACTCAAAGTGAGTTTCGGTGCGATCGAAGCCGGCGGTGTTCCGATAAACAAGATCCTCATCACTGGTCAGAACGGCACACAGCGCTTCGCGCGCGTCCTGATCGGCGGCGCCGACACCGTTGATATCGAACTGCCGAACGGCACCTGGAACTTCCTCGCCATGTCGTGGGACGACAACTCCGCTGGCCTCGAAGGGAAGATTCGCTGTGGCGGCGCAACCGTCGCGCTGGCCGGCGCCCCCACCGCTGTGGGCCTCAACATCACGAACGCGAACTGCTTTAGCACGACGCTGCCGGGGAAAGTCGACTCCCTCGTGGCGGGGACGCCTGTCGCCGGAGCCGATGCCTTCCCCACCACCCAGACCTACGCCTGCCGGAACGCGGCCGGACTTGATAACGACACCGGTGTCTGCAGCTTCGGAAGCTCCCTCGTGGACCCGCGCCAGGCGATCATCGGCTCTTTCCGCGTTGGGCTCCGCGGAGTCACGCGGCTTGCCACCGGCACCAGCACCGCCGGTGAGGGGTGGCTCGGCACCGGCTGCCTCTCGCCGAATAGTCCCGCCGTGCTGCGGCTCCCGCTCCTCGGCCCGCGCTTCTTCGTCCCCGTCACCGTCGAAGCCTTCAACTCGACAGACTGTACTCCTGGCAAGGGCGAACTCGTCGCGAGCATCGACAACGGACAGCTGCGCGTCGATCAGACTTTCACCGGCATGCTCCCGCGCCTCTTCGCCACCTTTCCGGATGAGCGCGTCTGCGCCGCTCGCCAGGCCGCCGGCGGAACCATGCGCATCGACGACATCGGCCTCGGCTCGAGTTCTCACCCCTTCGCGCTCTGTAACCTCGCCCAGCTCAAGCATTGGCAGGAAAACTACAACTCCCACACCAATGCTCACGTCGCTCTGCTCAGCGACCTGAACCTGCTCCCCTGGCTCAAGGCCGGCTCGCTGGGCCTCACGCCCTACACGACCTCGTCGTGCTTCGAAGACGGCTCGACCTTCGTCCCCTTGGGCCATAGCGCGGCGACCTGCGCTCCGCTCTCGAGTCCCTTCACCGGCTCGCTCCATGGCCTAGGCCGCAAGATCTCCTACTTCCGCTACGACTCGAAAGAAGACGACGTCGGCCTCTTCTCGAAACTCGCGACCGGCGCCAGCGTCACGGGCCTCAAGCTCGAGCACGTGCAGGTTCGCGGGAACTCACGCGTCGGCGCACTCGTCGGCAACATGGGAAGCGGCGTCGCCGTCCAGTTCATCGAAGCGAATAAAATCGACGTCGAGGGCGAAGGCTTCGTCGGGGGCCTCGTCGGAGTCTCGACGGGCTCGACGCTCTTGAGCGATCTGAAAGTAACAGGCCAGGTCGAGTGCGAGAACGGCTACTGCGGCGGAGTGGTCGGCAGTGCCGACACCGTCACCACCACGCGCGCTTCTTTCATCGGAAGAGTCATAGGTTCGAGCACCGTCGTCGGCGGGATCGCAGGCGAAGGCCGGGTTGACGCCGCCTACGCCAGTGCTCTTGTGACGGGACGCTCCGTCGTTGGTGGCATCAGCGGAACCTCGGCAAATGTCACCCACGCTCGCTTCGACGGGGCCGTGCATGCCTACGAGTTTGATTACACCACTGCCGGTGGCATCGTCGGTACGGCGTCCCTGGTCACAGATTCCATCTTCTCCGGCAGCCTAAGCTCGGACTGCCAGTCGAACTGCTCCGTCGGCGCCATCGCGGGCTCCGCGGGAACGGTCACGGCGTCCTATGCGCTTCAGGATTACTCCGACGGCGGCAACGCCGGCACACCCATCACCAGCGTCCGCAGCTCGACGACGGCGCTCAACGCGAACTTCTGCGGGAGTCCTTCATGGGCCTGCGCCGCCGGTGGCATCGACACACCCCGACTCGCATTTGAAGGGAACCACCCCTGTGGCCTCAGCGCCAACGCCGCGTCCGTTTCGGCGCAGATTGTCGCTGGTCGTGGCACGGCGACCAACCCGATCACCATCTGCCATCGGGATCAGATGATCGAGATCGACTCTTCACCCACGACCCGCAGCCGCGTGTACTCGCTGCTGCAAAACGTCTACGCCGGTGACACTCCTATTACCACGGGGGCCGACCCTTTCCTCGGTCAGTTCCGCGGTAACGGCAACGCCATCGTCGGCTTCGGTGGCACCTCCGTCTCCCACCTTATCCGCCAGCTCGGCACGAGCGCGAACCGCACGGCGCGGGTCGAGAACCTGAACGTCTACGGCATGCGACTGCTCGCCGGAACAGACGACGTGGCGATGGTCGCGACCAACTACGGCACGCTCAGCGATCTGCGCGTGGTAGGTGGAGTCTTACGAGGCAAACAGCGTGTTGCGCCGCTTGTCGCAAACAACTACGGCGTTGTGGCTCGAAATTATGTGGATGCTAAGATTGAAGCGCAAAGGATTGTCGGCGGAGTGGTTGCGATGAATCTCGTCGAAGGTACACTGAGGGGCTTGGTCTCGGAAGTTCGAGCGTCCACACGCTTTGTCCCTTGGGACGACAACACTGATCCTCCTGACACAGTTGACCTCGGTGGCATTGTTGGAAGGAACTTCGGAGACATTCGACGCTCCATCGCGGAAGGATACTGGCAACTGCACAATCCAAACTGGTCATGGGCAGTTCACCGCACCGGAGGTCTGGTAGGTTACCACTCAGGGGGAAGCATAACGGACTCAGCGGTGGGCGCAGATTTTAAGTTCATCATTACCGAAGGATCAAGCACGACCATCGGTGGTCTCATCGGCGAGCTCAGCGATGCCACGGGCACCCTCGCTCGCCTGGTGTCCAACACCTTTGTCGCCTTTCCGTCGGGGGCCACACCCACGGCCACCAGTGCGCGCATCGGCTATTCGCCCGTCGCGATTCCGGCGTCGCTCATCGCCACCAAGGGCGCGGGCCGCGAGATCGAGACCCATCCGCTGGTCAACTTCACCTACTCCGCCAACACCTGCACCTCGGATCCCTTGTCTCCCGCCATCATCACCGGTCCGCAGGACTACATGGTGTGGCTCGAGGCGACGCGCGAGTACGTACTCGGGCACTACAGCTCCGTCGACTTTTCCTTCGTGACCGAGGACTCATCTTCCTGCCCGGCGGATTCAGATTTGAGATTCCATCTCGTTGAGTCTTCACCGAACGCCCCCGGCATTGCGGCCATGCGCTCGACCCTCGGCTTCAACCTGGTGGACTTCGAAAACGGCACTACCTCGGACAAGGAC
>DAIPJL010000043.1:0-18294 GCA_036770305.1 Bacteriovoracaceae bacterium
CCGCATCGTCGAGCGCCATCCCGACACCGGCGGTGAACTGCGGGGAATCCAGATCCCGCACTGGCAGGAGATCCTCGAGCTGGCGGCGCGCTCCTTCGACATGGTGGGGCTGGGCTACCTCGGCGTCGACATCGTCCTGACCCCGGACCACGGGCCCATCATCCTCGAGCTCAACGCTCGCCCGGGCCTCGGCATCCAGATCGCCAATCAGCAGGGCCTGCTGCCCCGCTTGCAGCACGTCCTGGCCAACACGTCCAAAGGACTCTCGGCGCGCGAGCGCGTGGCCCTGGCGCGGGAGTGGTTCTAGGTCTTTTTTACCGCCCCCCCCCACCGCCGGTGAAATCTGGGCTATACGGGGCCATGTCCTTTCTTCGCCTCTTCCTTCTGGCCTTCATCAGCGCCGTGGTCTGCGTCTCCGCGCAGGCGCGGGGAGGCCACTACACGCTAAAGTACTCGAACCTGCTGCAGAACTGTAGCTTCATCCACCGCGACGAGTTTTCGATGGAGTCCTTCCATGAACTGGTGAAGTCGCAGATCGAAACGCGCATCGAGGGCGACAACCAGTGCCAGGCGGCCTACCGCACGCTCAGCGCGGGCCTCGAGAACATGCTCAAGCTGGTGAACGAAGACGTCAGCGCCCAGCAGGCGCGCAAGCTCTACGCCGAGATGTACGGCGACTACCTCGTCTCGCTGCAGACGGAACTCTCGCTGCTGAACCCCGCCACCGACGCTTCACGCATCTCGACCCTTCAGTCGCAGATCGATACGCTTCGGCAGGGGCTCTTGAAGAACGACTACGACATGGAGCTTTACAACCGCACGTCCACGGTCACCGAGCTCCAGCGCAACCAGCAGCAGCTCTTCGGCCACATCTCGTCGCTGGTGCAGAACCTTTCGCAGATGCCGGCCACCTGCGTGGACAAGATTGGTGGATGGCGCCAGGCGATGCCGCTGCTCCTGAACGCCTCCTCGTATATTGGTGTCGCCGCAGGCCAGTTCTACGCGCCGGCCATCGCCGCCACCGTCCAGGCCGGCACCGAGATCGCCATGATTCTCTCGAACAGCTCGGTGAAGCGCGCGCTCACGAGCATGATCGCTCAGCGTAACAACCAGATCATCTCCTGCACCTACCAGTCGCTGACGAACCAGGCCTGCGAGCTCAAGCGCGCCGCCGAGAGCGTCGCCAACACCGACCGCGTCGAGGAGATCATCAACAACCGCTTCGGCGCGGGCCGCGAGGCCGAGTACGACCGTTTCCTGCGCTCGCAGCAGATGCTCGGCAAGATCCGCGAGATCATGACGAAGGTCGGCGAGATGGGAAGCGCGGTGACCCTCGACCTGAATCTCATTTTCCGCTACTTCTTCGCCGTGCGCATCCGGCCCTACGAGATCGTCATCCCTTCGCCGCAGTCCTCGGACGAGGTGCTCTCGCGCTGGCTCAACGACATGTCGAACCGAGGCATCGAGATCCAGACCACCGGCGAAGGCAACCGGCCTCTGAGCATCCGCGAGCGCTACGAGAGCACGCTCGTGCAGATCGAGAACCTCAAGCTCACCATCACCACGGTGATCGCCACGATCCGCGAGAAGCGCTCGTTCAAGGACCTGCGCGACGAGCTCGTGCTCTCCTCGCGTAACATCAGCCGCGAGTTCGCCTTCCTCGAGCGCTTCCTCACCGAGTTCCCGACGCTGAAGCGCGAGCTGCCACGCCAGTACCAGTCGCTCTTCACGGCCACGCGGCGCATGCTCCAGAAGATCCGCGCCTTCGTCGACGTCGCCCAGGGAGACGACGAGTCCTACGAAGACTTCATCGTGCGCGTCGACCGGCTCGGCGAAGAGATGTTCGCCGAGTTCAGCTACGGCTCCGTCGCCCAGGTCACCTCGCAGACCGTACTCATGATCCCGCAGATCGCCTTCGAGCGCTTCTCGCGGCCCTTCCGCGCCGTCGAGCACTTCTACCTCGGCCGCGACCTCGAGGAGGCCGGCAACGACGCCCACGTGCCGTACTCGTCGTACATCCTCGAGCGCGGCGCCCAGGTGCGCGTGCTCAACCTCTACAAAGCGCTCTCCGCCTCGGGCCAGGCCTTCCGCCTGGAGGCCTTCGAGGCCACTAAGCAGAGCTTCGAGAAGAGCTTCGGCAAGGAGATCGTCGACCTCGTGGCCGACGCCCTCAACAACGACTCGCAGATCCTCGGCGGCGTGCTGAAGGGAAAGACCGGCGCCCACGTCTGCGCGCTCTACTCGGACTACCTGCGCCGCCACAACTGGTGGCTCTTCCGGCGCTGCCAGAACAAGTTCCGGGAGCTGCCGCTCTACCAGATCATGCGCACGCACCGCCGCCCCGTGCAGATGACGATTAACTACCAGGACCCGTGCTTCTACAACAGCTACCGCCGCGAGGAGTACGTCCAGTCGCTGCTCTTCGACCGGCTGCTGGAGGCGGGCTTCAACAACGACTAGCTACGCTGCACCGCTCACGCAGAAGTGTGCTCGAACCCGCAGGCGGAGAAGAGCTGCTGGGCGTTCTGCGAGAGGAGCACGCGCCGGCGCAGGGCCTCGCTCTCGTCGACGCCGTCGAAGATGTAGCGCGTGATGCCCTTCATCTGCTTCACTAGCCCGTGCTCGCGGATGCCGCCCGCGATGAGGCGCTGGGAGTAGCTGCTGAGGAAACTGCGGGCGAGCTCCAGGCGCGTCTGGGGCGCGTCGTCGACCGCGCCGCTCATCCACAGCGGGAACCAGGGCGTCTTCAGAGCGCCGCGCGCGACCATGACGGCGTAGCAGCCGGTGTGTTCGAGCATGCGCCGGGCGTCCTCCGGTGACCAGACGTCGCCGTTGCCGACGATGGGCACGCGCGAAACCCTGACGGCTTCGGCGATCCAGTCCCAGCGCGCCGGCTCCTTGTACATCATCTCGCGGGTGCGGCCATGGACGGTGATCAGTTCGACGCCGCAGTCGTTGAGCAGGCGGATGGTGTCCTGGAAGCTCGCGCCGTCGGCCCAGCCCACGCGCACCTTACAGCTGAAACGGCGCGGGAAGTGCGTCCGCACGAGCTTCACGATGCGCTCGAGCTTCTGCAGATCCTTCAGCAGGAACGAGCCGCCGCCGTTTTTGCAGACGGTGTTGGAGGGGCAACCGAGGTTCAGATCGAGCCAGTCCACGCCGATGGCCGCGACGCCTTCCACCATCTGCGCGGTGAGCGCGTCCTCGGAGGTGAGGATCTGGAACATGGTCTTGGCGTTGAGGCGCGGGGTGCGCAGGACTTCTGCCCCCTGGTGCGCGACCAGGTGCTTGGGCGGATAGAGGCCCGAGCGCGGCACGCGCAGGAAGTCCGTGGCGAGCACGTCCCACTCAGGAAAGAGCTCCTCGACGGTAGCGCGGTAGGCGGCGTCGGTGACGCCCTCCATGGGAGCGAAGATGAGGCCACCGGGTGGCAGGGGGGCAAGGCTCATAGGTGGGGCAATCTAGCGCTTCGCGCGCGAAAGGGAAATCCCCAAGAGCGTCGACTGTAAGCTCAACAGAGCGAGTTTCAAGGTGTCGAGGCCAATGTAGAGGCGGTGGTAGGTCTGGTGGAGGGCCTGGATGTCCTCGCCGCCGACCTGCACGGTACCGGCCTGTTCGGCGAACTCCCAGGTGGCCGTCAATTGCGCGAGCTTGGGGGTAAGGGAGAAGAGGTACAGGCCAGCGACGGCGAGACACAGGAAGCTGATGAGCACGTACCCACGAGCGCGGGCGTCGCGGCGGGCGAGCAGCACGCTGAGAGCGAAGAGCGTCGAGCCGAGCACGAACTCCAGGGAGTTGAACTTGGTGAAGAGCGCCAGGCCCGTGCGGCCGGCGGTGAAGAAGTCGCCGACCTCCTGGAACACGGTGCGAACGACGACGAAGTCGACGAGGGCCGTGGCCGAGGCCCAGACGAGGGAGAGGGCGAAGAGAGAGAGTCGCAGCATGGGGAGATTCTACGCGCAAAAAAAAAGAGGCGCCACTGGGGCGCCTCAGGAACTTCATCGCAACTGCACTTACTCCGCGGCGTGCTCCGGGTGGTGCGCGGCGTGGTCGTGGTCGCCGTGGTGAGCGTCGTCGTGCGCGTGATCGGCGCCTTCGGTGACGTGCGAGTGCTCGACGTCATGGCCCTCGACCGCTGGAGCCGTTTCTTCTTTCTTCTGGCAACCCACGGCCACGAGAGAAAGAGCACACACAAAGAACAAAATTTTCATCGGAACCTCCCAGAGTTTAGTCGGCACCCTTGTCCGGCTCCATCTGCGATTGCATGTAGTTCTGGAGGCCAACGCGCTTGATGAGTTCCTGCTGCGTTTCCAGCCAGTCCACGTGCTTCTCCTCGGAAGCGAGGATCGAGAGGAAGAGGTCGCGGGTGACGTAGTCTCTGTCCGTTTCGGCGAGCTTGATGCAATCCTTGAGGTGCGGCACGGCTTCGTACTCGACCTCGAGGTCAGCGGCAATTACTTCCTTCACGTCCTGGCCGATGCGCAGCTTACCGAGCTTCTGTAGGTTCGGCAGGCCCTCGAGGAAGAGGATGCGCTTGATGACCATGTCGGCGTGCTTCATCTCGTCGATGGAGGCGGCGTACTCGAGCTTGCCGAGCTTCGCGAGACCCCAGTTCTCCAGCATGCGCGCGTGGAGGAAGTACTGGTTGATGGCCGTGAGTTCTTTGGTGAGCACGGAGTTGAGTGCTTCGATGATCTTCGCTGAGCCTTTCATAGGGCCTCCTCAGAATGAAAACAAATAGTGATGGGGCCAGAATAGAATCAAATGGGAGGGTAGGGAAGTCCTACTCGCGGGAGACGGGAGAAGTTTTGTCGGAGTGGCGCTGCTGCGGATTCTTGTTCGAGGTCTGCAACAGCTGTTTGACGGCGTCTTCCACGCAGGTGCCGCAGTCGGCGCCCACGCCGAGCGCGCGGAGGACGTCCTTGCTGGATTGGCCCTTGCGCGCAGAGACCGCGTCCTCGAGTTGTTTTTGGGTGATTCCCATGCAGATACAAACGTACACAAATCTTCCTTGTCTTGAGGTCATTCCATGACCTGCTTAGTTTCAAGTATAGAGTTGTTCGGCAAGCCAAACAATAGTTTTAGTTATTTTTCTATTGTCTGGCTTGGCATACGTCTTTTCGGGGGCTTAGTCAGGCTTCGATGAGGCTGCGGTGCAGCCGTGCGACAACCTCAGGGGCCTGTGCCTCCTGCACCAGCAGGCACAGGTTATGCTTCGAGGCCCCCAAGCAGATCATGCGCACGTTGATGTCGCTGATCGCTCCGAAGATCTTCGCCGCCAGTCCCGGCCGGTGGTTCATGGTGTTGCCGATGAGAGACACCAGTGAAAGGCCCTCCTCGAAGCTGACCTCGCCCAGCGCGCGCAGGTCGTTGAAGAGCCCCTCGTGCTTGAGCACCGGGCGGTCCACCGTCATGGCAATGGAGATCTCCGA
Organism: Bacteriovoracaceae bacterium; assembly: GCA_036770305.1. Lineage (GTDB taxonomy): Bacteria > Bdellovibrionota > Bacteriovoracia > Bacteriovoracales > Bacteriovoracaceae > UBA6144. The sequence goes on from DAIPJL010000043.1 coordinate 5,433, forward strand.
GGTGGTGATGGCATCCACGCTCACGCGATGGGTTTCGAAGACGTTGAAGACGCGTGCCAGGAAGCCGTGAGTGTTCAGCATTTTTGGCGTCGAGAGGGTCACCAGCACCTGATCTTTTTTCAAAGCGACGGCGCGGAAGGTCGGCGCCTCGGCGACTTCGCGGCGGATCCAGGTGCCGGCCTTCTCGGGTTCGAAGGAACTGCCGACGAAGACCGGGATGTCCTTACGCATGGCCGGTAGCACGGTGGTGGGGTGCAGCACCTTGGCGCCGAACACCGCCATCTCGGCCGCTTCGGTGAAGGTGATGTCGCGGATAGCGCGCGCGCCGGCGTGCAGGCGCGGGTCGGTGGTGGCGATGCCGTCGACGTCGGTCCAGATCTCCACCACGTCGGCGCCCATCGCCTCGGCCAGGAGCGAGGCCGAGTAGTCCGAGCCGCCGCGGCCCAGCGTGGTGGTGTGGCCCTGGGGGTCGGCGCCGATGAAGCCCTGGGTGACCCAGGTGGTCTTCCCCCCGCGCGCTTCACCGAGAATGCGCTGGGCGCGGGCCGCGGTTTCCTCGATCAAGGGCGTCGCCTTACCGTAGAGCGCGTCGGTGGCGAGCACGGTGCGCACGTCGAGGTGCTTCACGGAGCGCTCGGGCCAGGTCTGCGCCAGTGCCTCGGTGAAGAGCAATGAAGAGAGGCGCTCCCCGAAGGACTGCATGCGGTCGAAGGCGCGCGCCGAGCACTCGCGCATGAGCTGGATGCCACTGGTGAGCATCTTCATTTCCTGGATGATGTCGAGGATGGCGCTTTTCGTGTACTCGCTGATGGAGAGTTCGCGCGCCATGGCGAGGTGACGTTCTTCGATCTCGAAGAGCAATCGTTCGGCGTGCTCGGCCTCGCCGCGCTCGGCGCTGAGGGCGAGCTCGATGAGCTTGTTGGTGGTACCGCTGGTGGCAGACACCACGACCAGCGTGGAGCCCTGGCGCTTGGAGATGGCAGCGCTGCGATGCATGGCCTCCGCGCTTCCCATAGAGGTTCCACCGAACTTCGAAACGATGAGCTGTGACATGGTCTTTCTCTCTCCTTCAAGAGTTGTATCGTTCTATGTGTCTCGGGAGAAAACCAGGAGGAGAGGTGGGAGAAGGGCGGCCCGGGAGGAAAAGCGAGGCCAGCGGTTCTCACCCAAAGCTCTCCACCCGGTTTTACCCAGAGTGACAGTCCCAAGGATTCAACCTTGCTAGACCAACTTTCTCGGTGCCAAAATCGAGAAAGTTTCGGCGACCAGTACCTGGGAACGGGTCGATGGAGTTTGGTCTCCTCACCGTTCTTACTCGTGGTCGCGCCTCTTTGCGGCGTCTTCTTCACACTAACGAGGGCCGCGAGAATTTGCAAGCCGCTCAACGGGCAAGGAGTCAGATGTATGAAAAAAGTAGGAATCGTCGGTCAGCGCGGCATGGTGGGCTCCGTGCTCCTGGAGCGCATGCGGGCCGAGGGGGACCTCGGGCACTGCCAGGCGAGCTTCTTCTCCACCTCCCAGGCCGGCGCCGCTGACCCCTTGGGCGGCAAGCTCAAGGATGCCATGGACCCCAGGGCCCTCGCCGAGATGGACATCATCCTCACCTGCCAGGGGGGCGACTGGACCAAAGAGCTGCATCCTAAGCTGCGCGACTTGGGCTGGCAGGGCCACTGGATCGACGCCGCCAGCGCACTTCGCATGGACCCGAAGGCCGTCATCATTCTGGACCCCGTCAACCAGCAGGTCATCGACCGCGCCCGCGAAGCGGGCACCAAAGACTGGATCGGTGGCAACTGCACCGTCTCGCTTTTGCTGCTCGCACTGGGTGGTCTTTTTAGAAATGGCCACGTCGAGTGGGCCACGACGCACACTTACCAAGCGGCCTCCGGCGCTGGTGCTAAGAACATGCTTGAGCTGATCTCCCAGATGCACTTCCTGAGCAGCGGTGTGAAGCGCGAGATGGAAGCGGGCGCCAGCGCCCTGGAAGTGGAAAAGCGCCTCGGCGAGCTGGCGCGCTCCAGTGATTTTCCGCGCGAGGCCTTCGGCCATCCCCTGGCCGCGAACCTCTTGCCCTGGATCGACTCGGCGCTGCCCTCGGGCCAGAGCCGAGAGGAGTGGAAGGCCCAGGCCGAGGCCAATAAAATCCTCGCTCCCGCGCGCGAGATCCCCATCGACGGCACCTGCGTGCGCGTGGGGGCCCTGCGCTGCCACTCGCAAGCGGTGACGCTCAAGCTCACTCGGGATCTGCCGCTGGCGGAGATCGAAGCGCTGATCAAAAACGATAACCAGTGGGTGAAGTTCGTCGCCAACGACCGAGACCTCTCCCTGCGCGAACTCACACCCATGGCCGTCTCCGGTACGCTGGACATTGCTGTGGGCAGAGTGCGTCCTATGAGCCTTGGGAAAGGTTTCGTGAATGCCTTCACTTGCGGTGATCAGCTCTTGTGGGGCGCCGCCGAGCCCCTGCGCCGGATGCTACGTCAGCTGGTGTAAAAATTACTTTTTTACAGGCAGGGCGTGAAGGCCCGTGGTAGGTAAGCTGCACTTCGAATGCCCCCTTCCTGAGGAGATGTGTATGAAATTCTTGAGCGCTCTTTTGCTTCTTGTTAGCTTCGCAGCTCAGGCCAATTACCTCGACGCCACCGTCGCCATGAAAGAAGTCCTCCCGGTCGGGATCTACTCGGGCGTCGACGAAGCAGGTTCCTACTGCTCTGTAAAAGTGGAAGACGTCGCCGCTGGTGTCCGTGCGACCGCCGTGACTCGCAAGGGCGTGCTCTCGCGGGTGGTGCCTTATGCCTCGGAGTTCCGCTTCCGCCCCGGCACTCGCGAGTTTCTCTCTACGGAGAAAGTCTACGGGCGCGATCGCACCCAGAGTGTTGAAGAGGTGCTGCGCACGATCGCCGTGGATCAGACCCGCCAGTACGTCGTCGTGGCAAAGATCACCATCAACAATCGTGAAGTGATCGAAGAAGCCCACGAGTGCATCATCAACCTCTAGGCCACTCTCTTCCTCGATAGCATGATGAGGTTTCCGTTGGGGTCCACGATGTGGACCTCGCCGTTTTTCACCGACTCCACCCAGCCGGCACATTCCGCATTCTCTGGGCGATAGCGCGAGACAAATTGCTCTCCTAGTACTTGCAGGTTTTCAACATTCACGAGACGAACATGAGGATTCTTAAAAGGATTGAGTTCAGTCTCTGGAACTAGAATTAAATGAATATCCTGACACTCTAGGACCAAGATCAAATTATCTCCGCTTTCTTCTGAGCGAGTCTCAAACCCCAGGCGCTCGTAGAAGCTCATGGTGTTCTGGAGATTAATAAAAGGTAAGGTCTTGCGCATGAGAAGCATCATAAGGCCCAAGAAACTCTCGCCGAAGCTTAAGGGCCAACTACTAGAAATCTAGTCTCACCCTTTAAGTTGGGCCAACATTTCCCAATAAAAATCATGGGAATGCCCCAGATTCTCGTCACAGTTCGCGATTTTGGCCGCCCAACCATTGTTGAAGCTTAAACCAGCCCATCACGCTAACTCCCCAGCGCATCTCCTCGCTCTGGATCTTCTCCTGTAACTCCTGAGGGGTTAGGGCGATGATCGCTTCGATGGTGTCTTCGCCGTCCGGGTTCGGCAGCTTCGAGCTCACCAGATTCTCGGCTAGAAAAAAGTGCGTCTCTGAGTTCACCGTGCCGGAGGTTTTGTAGGTCCAGAATCTGGTCAGGGTCATGGCCTTGAAGCCGATCTCTTCCTGCAGCTCGCGCTGGGCACACGCCTCCGGCGCTTCTCCCGCGTCGAGCATGCCAGACACAGGTTTAAGCCGTACGTTGGGCGTCTCGTGGGGCCGCTTCTCACGGATCACCAGGATCTTTCCTTCATCGGTGACCGGAAAGATCACCAGCCCGTTCGGGATGTAGGCGCGCTCCCAGGTGCTCCCGAGCATCTCCTCGGTGGTCACCTTGATGAACTTCCCCTGCCAGGCGATCTTTTCCATCAGCGAAGCGCGTCCTCGAGCACCAGCGAGGTGTCGGTCTTCTCGTCGCGGTACTTGATGATGACCGGGCACTGGAGCATCAGGCCCCGCTGAGTGATGAACTCGTTGCTGGTGGAGAAGGCGCGCGTGCCCGGCACTACCACCGCTCCGGCCGGGATGCCTTCGCCGCGCGGGATGACGCGTTGGTGGACGACGTCGTAGACCTCCACGGCCTTCGAGAGGATCACGCCGGGAGCGATCACGGCGCGCTCGCGCACCAGAATCCCTTCGACGATGATGGAGCCGGCGCCGACGAAGACGTCGTCTTCAATCACCACTGGCCGCATGCCGACGGGCTCGAGCACGCCGCCGATCTGCACACCGGCCGAGAGGTGCACGCGCTTGCCGATCTGGGCGCAGGAGCCGACCAGGGCGTGGGAGTCGACCATGGTGCCCTCGTCGACGTAGGCGCCGACGTTGACGTAGGCGGGAGGCATGATCACCACGCCCTTGGAGACGTAGGAGCCGCGTCGCACGCTCGAGCCGCCGGGGACCAGCCGCACGCCGCGCTCGACGGTGAACTCCTGCGGGAAGAGGTTGTGCTTGTCGACGAAGCCGCCCTCGGCCTTGAGCTGGCCTGCTTTGAAGGCGGCGAGGATGCCTTCCTTCACGGCGGTGTTGGCGACCCACTGGCCATCGATCTTATTGGCCGAGCGGACTTTGCCACTTTCAAGGTCGGTGAGAAGTTGCTCCCAGCTCATGCGTTCTCCTTCATCCACGATTGGACTTCCTGATCGATCTGCGCCAGCACCGCCACTTGCTTGAAGTCGTCGTGGTGCAAGGGCGCCTGCATGGCCGGCGTTTTGATCCACCCCTTGTGGTGCAGGAGTGCCTTCACCGGCAGCGGATTGGAAGCGAGGAAGAGCGAGTTCGAGGCCTTCTCCCAGAGGGGAAAGACGCGCTCGAACTTCTGGGCGAGGGAGAGTTCGGCGTAGCGCTTGGTCTCCGCGGGCCAGACGTTGGAGGCCACGCTCACGACCCCGGCGCAGCCCATGGGGACGAAGAAGGGCAGGAGCGCGTCGTCGCCGGAGTAGATGGTCAGCTTTGGTGCCGCCTGGCGAAACTGCGAGTACTTTTCAACCGAGCCGGAGGCCTCTTTGAGCGACCACAGATTCTTGTGGCCCGCGAGGTGCCTCAGCACCTCCGGGTGCATCGCCACGGCGGAGCGGCCCGGGACGTTGTAGAGCATGCAGGGGCGCGTGCTGGCGTTCATGAGCGCCTCGAACCATTTGGTCTGACCGACCAGGCCCGGCTTCGCGTAGAGCGGAGTGACCAAGAGGTAGCCGTCGAAGGCGTGCTCTTCGCCGAACTTCAGCCAGGCGAGCTGCTCGTCGAGCTGGTGGCCTCCGATGCCGAGGATCATGCTGGTCTTGAGCCTCAGGCCCGTGGCGAACTTCACGATCTCCTGCTTGTCTTTGGTGGAGAGGTTGAGCGCCTCGGCGGTGGAGCCCAGGAGCACGATGCCGTTTCCGGCGTCGGCCTGTTTTTTTAGCAGTGCTTCGAGAGACGGGTAGTCGACCTTGGCGTCTGCGGTGAGCGGTGTCACCACCGCGGTCCACACCACGTGCTTATTGAGTTCGGCCTGGGATTTCATTGTGCCTCCAAATGATCCATCAGCGCTTCGAGGGGAAAGAGCCCGGCGCCGAGGGGTTGCGTGATCCAAAGTTGAGCGACGTCCAGCGCGCCCTGCGCGAAGAGCGCACGGTCGTGGGCGTCGTGGGAGATGCGAAGGGTCTCCTGCGGGAAGGTGAGCGTGAGCTCGTGGAATCCGACGACGTCGCCCTCGCGGCGGGCGTCGATCGTCACCGGGAACTCGCTCCAGTTCGCTAGGGACTTCGCCGTGCCCGAGGGCGCGTCGAGCTTCTTCGTGTGGTGGACGTCGAGCAGCCGCGCGTCGAAGCGCGGCAGCGAGTGCTTGAGCTTGTTGACGGTCTTGATGAGCTGGCGGAAGAGCTGGACGCCGAGGGAGAAGTTGGTGGCGTGCACCCATGCCACCCCGGCGGCCCTGAGCTGCTGGTCGAGGTCCGCGGGCATCTCCATGCCGGTGGCGCCGACCACCATGGGTTTCTTACTCCTGAGGAGTTCGGGGACCATCTCGAGGAAGGCCTCGCCGGGAACGAAGATGATTCCAAGGTCACAGCGCTGGAGCTTCTCGGCGGTGACGGGGGCCGTGCGCCCGAAAGGGCCGACGATGTTTTCTGGCGGCGTGAGTTTGAGCACGTGGCCGCCGGTCTTGCCGCTGCCGATGACTGCGATCTTCATGCCTGCTCCAAGTGCGCGGCGTGCAGCCGGCGCACCAGTGCCTCGCCCTGGCCCGGATTGACGAGAAGGCAGAGCGAGTGGCGGCTGGCGCCGCCGGTGATGAGGAAGGGCCTTTCCTGTTCGAGGGCTGCGCCGAGCGCAGAGTAGAGCTGCGCGCTCTCGGCGACCCCGTGGCCGATGAGCGCGACGAGTTCGCCTTCGGTGAGCTCGACCTGGGCGAAGCCGCGCAGCACGTGGAGGAAGTCCTCGCTCAGGCTGGCGAGCTTGTCGACGATGAAACCGAGCTGGCCTTCATTCGTGAGCGAGAGGGTGGGGTAGATGCGGTGCTGCTGGAGGAGTTGCCAGACGCGCAGGGGAAAGTCGTCGCTACTTTCTCCCACCGGCGGAGACACGCGTAGCCAGCGCTGGTCGCGCTTTAGGCTCACGGCCTTGAGCACGCCCTTCTGGGTTTTCGCGTCGGCTTCGATGCGCGTGCCGCGCACCGTGGGATCCTGCGAGTAGCCGACGTACACCGGGATGCCGGCGCGCTGGGCGGGCAGGAAGGTGTCCGGGTGGATGACTTTCGCTCCGAAGCGCGTGAGCTCACTGACCTCGGCGAACGAGATCGCCGCGAGCGTGCGCGCCTTCTCGCAGAGGCGCGGGTCGGTCGTCATGACGCCGGGGACGTCCTTCCAGATCTGGATCTCCGTCGCCTCGAGGGCCTCCGCGAAGAGCGCCGTCGAGTAGTCGGAGCCTTCCTTGCCGAGTGTGGTTGTGCGCCCCTGGAGGTCGGAGCCGATGTAGCCTTGGGTGACCACCACGTGGCGCGCGAAGTGCGGCCGCAGCTCGTTCTCGGCGTGCTGCTTGATGAGGTCGAGCAGTGGCTTGGCGCGGCCGTGCTCGGAGTTCGTCTTCATGAGGTGACGCGCATCGACCCACACGGGGTTCAGGCGATGGTGGTGCAGGGCCTGCTCGAAGAGCCGCGAGCTGATGAGCTCGCCGTGGCTCAGGAGGTCGTCGAGCGCGGACGGGGAAACCTCGCGCAAGAGCTGCATCCCGTGGAGGATTTCCTTCACGCGCAGGCAGTAGCCGGTGACGTGCTCGAGCGGGCCCTGGAGCTCGGCCATGAACTTCTGGTGGCGCGACTCGAAGGCGTCGAGCTCGAGCTGGGGGAACTCGCCGCGGCTCGCCTGCTGGGCCATGCGCAGGAGCGCGTTCGTCGTGCCGCTGGTGGCGGAGATGACGCACATGCGGATCTCGGGCCGCTGCCGAAGAACCTGGGCAGAGCGCAGGGCGACCTCGGCGCTGGCCATGCTAGTGCCACCAAATTTTGCAAGTGCGAGAGCCACGACGATGTCCTTGCTTGAGTCCCTTCGACTATAGCAAAGGAAAAAGCGAGTCTTGAACAAGATTTCTGCTATAATTGCGCCATGGAACTCATTCTCCTCGGTACCCTTCCGCTCGAAGAAGCGAAGTCACTCCAGCGCACCCTCCACGGGCGCGGCGTCGAAGCGCAGCTCGACCACAATCAGAAGACCTGCACCCGGGGCTGCGCGGTCACCGTCGAGGTGCTGGTCCCGCGGGAGTCTATCGCCGAGGTGCAGGAAGTGCTGCGGACCCAGTACGAGAAGCTTACCGCTGGCCTCGACGTCGACTGGCAGCGCGTCTCGGCGGTCTTCGATCCCTCGAAGGAAGAGGCCACCTGCCCCGCCTGCGGAACGCAGTTTTCGACGGGCCTCGGGCAGTGCCCAGACTGCGGATTGTGTTTCTAGCCACCTGCCGCCGCCTCACCGAGTAAAAACTTCAGTCATCGTACCGCCGCCTCTCCCGCCTCGATATGATGGGGGCTCCAAAGGGCGAAACATGAAATTTGCGAAGTTCACCATCCTCAACCCGAAAGAGCAGCTCGGCACGGCAGAAACCGAGATCGAAATGCTCTTCAACCTCGACCACATCGTTTCGCTCAAGCCGATCCGCATCGCCGGGCCCGATCGTCTCGTGAACGGGTTTTGGATTCGTACGACGAACGGAAAGAAGTACAAGGCCCTCAAAATTCCGACCGAATTGCTAAGCACCATCGGGGAGCAGTACGCCTCACCCATAAATATCAATCTGGACACTGACGAATCTTATCCCCAGTAGGATTCCGCTACCTTGTGACGCTCGCGCTTGTTAAATCCGCGTAACAGGTTTAATTGAGTCGCCCGAAGCTCCGACAAGTTTTTTAACTTCAAGGAGCTCGCATGGTTCTCACGGTCAGTCTCGCCCTCATCGCTTTTTCCTCCCTCGCGCTGAACCTCTGGGTGTTCCGCAAGTGGCTGCGCGTGAAGCCCCACCTGTCCCGGCTGAGCTCCGTGAACGCCACCATGAAAGGGTCCATCGAGCAGTTCCTCAACGTGAGCCAGGAACTCTCGAAGGCCTCCGAGGAGCAGCTGCGTCACATCGACTCCACGGTGCAGGGGAGCCACGAGATCACGGCGATGACCAAGCAGACCAGCGACAACGCCGGCCACCTCAATTCCCAGTCCCAGGAACTGAAATCGCTCTCGGTCCAGGGCACCGGCCGCATGCGCGAGCTGCTCGACTCCGGTAAAAAGGCCCACGAAGAAGTCAGCCGCTTCCGCAGCGAACTCCAGGCGAGCCTCCAGGGCCTCGCTCAGGTCACCGAAGCCATCCGCAGTATCGAGGCCAAGACCCAGGTGATCAACGAGATCGTCTTCCAGACCAAGCTCCTTTCCTTCAACGCCTCCGTCGAAGCAGCGCGCGCCGGCGAGCACGGTAAGGGCTTCGCCGTGGTGGCCCAGGAGGTCGGGGCCCTCGCCGAGATGAGCGGCAAGGCCTCCAGCGAGATCCGCGCCATCGTCGACGACTCGGTCCAGAAAGCGCAGGCGGCCGTCGACGAGACGCGCACCAGCCTCGAGCGCATCCTCGATGCCACAGAGACTCGCAGCCAGGATACCCTGCGCGCCTCGGAGGCCGCCAACGAACTCTTCCGGAACCTCGGTGAACGAGTGCAGACGATCGTCCAGTCGATCCAGCAGATCAGCAACGCCGCCGCCGAGCAGGGGCAAGGGGTGCGCATGCTCGACGAGTCCCTGAACTCGCTCCAGCAGGTGGCCTCGCAGAACAGCCTCGTCGCCTCGCAGACCATCGAACACACCCAGGCCTTCGACCAGTCGGCAGGGGAGTTCGCCGCCTGCGTCCACGAGCTCCACCGAGACCTCGGCCTCGAGCTGAGGGTCCAGCTCCAGCGCTTCGAGTGGAACGAGGGTCTCACTCTGCACGTCAAAGAGATGGACCACGAGCACCACATCCTCGTCGATCGGATCAACGCGCTGGTGGACGCCCTCGGGGTCGCCGCCCATGGCCCTGCGGTCGAGGAAGCCTTCCAGGCCATGGCCTCCTACACCAAGGAGCATTTCGCGCACGAAGAAAAATACCTCGAGGGGATCCAGTACCCGCAGCTCAAGCCGCACCAGAAGATTCACCGCAACCTGCTGGCGCAGGTGGAGACCTTCGGCGCGGATATCCGCCACCAGCGCCTAGACCGCGAGAAGCTCGTCGCCTTCCTGCGCAACTGGCTCATGAGTCACATCATGGGGGTGGACAAACAGTACGCGCGCTACTCCGGACGGCAGCGCTCGAGCGGGGCCCGCGCAGCGTAGCGCTGGCCCTCGGTCTCCGCGTCGACTTCGAAGCAGTCGCCACTCTTTTCGTTTTTCGCCTTGAAGACGAAACGAACTTTTTCTGGCCGACAGGCAGAAGGGCCAATTTTCGCCACATACTTCGCGGCACCCTCGAGAGAGAGTTCCCAGCAGTCACCGCTCAGCTCGCCGGTGGGCCTCCAGGCGAACTGGGTCTGCGCGGGCCGACACGTCCGAAGCTCAACCCGCTTTCTCCAGCGGGCTTCTCCCTCAGTTTTATGGCGTTCGAAGCACTCGCCACCGAGGCCACTGGGACTGGCCACGAAGTGCAGCTCGATCTCGCTCTCCTCGGGCCGGCAGTCGCGTAGCTCGAGTTTTGTCTTGAAGCCTGTTCCCGCGGGCCCGACGAGGAAGCACTCCTGCCTGGCCGGGTCGAAGGCGTGGAGCGAACCTTCGGGAGCGCAGCGGGTGCTTTCGACTTTCTGGGCGAAGCTCTTTCCCTTGGTCGCGGAGTCGATCTCGTAGCAGCGCCCGTCGCTCCAAAGTAGAGTAGTCTCGTCTGGCTTACAGTCTTCTGGCTTCACCTTCTGCACGAAGTCCTGCGCCCCACTGACGGAGACCTGGTGGCACTCGCCGCTCAAGTTACCGGTGCTGGTCCAGCGATGGACTAGCTGGGCGTGCGCCGGGCCCGCGAGGGCAAGTAGAACGATCAGATAACTCATGAAAATGATGATACCACCCCTTAGTTTTTTTTTCACCCGCCGATGAGAGACCCAAGAGGTGCTCATGCTCAATCTATTCCAGAAGTATCGTCGGCCTACGGAGAACTCGCCGCGTGTGAAGCGCGAAGATTTCGTGAAGTTCTTCTTCGAGCAGCCCGAGCACGCGTGGATCACGCAGCACGCGCAGGCCGCTGCCGTCTTCCACCAGTGCCTTTCGCTGCTCCCGTCGGCGCTCGTCACGACGCTGCTGCGCCAGCCCCTCGTGTTCGTCCCGTCGGAGGTCTTCCGGAGCGAGGGCGCGCACCGCTACCAGCTCAACAACACCGTCGTGGTCTTCCCCGAGTTCCAGAAGCTCCTCAAGAAAGGCTCGCGCGAGGCCGTCGCCTTCGTCGCCCACGAGATCGCCCTCGTGCTCTACGAGCTCGACCCGACGGCCGACAAAGACCCGCTCATGGCGGAGGTCGAAGCCGACAAGTTCGTCTGCGACCTCGGCTTGGCCGACGAGCTCGAGGCGCTCTTGCTCGCGATGGACGAGGGTGCCGACAAGCGCCTGCGCCTGACCTATCTCACGCTGAAGGCCTTCGGAATCAATTAGTCGATGGGTTCAGCAGAGCAGTGATGATTAAACATTAATCAGAACTCTTTTGGTCAAGATGGGTGTAGCTCTGTTTTGCTTGGCGTAATCTAGAGGGAAGTCCTCCCGACATCCTTTAGCTACGCTTAAGCCTGTATTTTCCTCTTGTCCATTTTGGCCTTCGCTTGCAACATAAGTGACATTGATCATTAAGGGGAGCAGATGAGCTGCTCCTTTAACTTTTGGAGATAGAATGAAAAAGTTCGTCCTCATCGCGCTCGCTCTCGTTTCAGTTTCAGCTTCCGCTGCCCAGTACGGCGCATCTGGTTGCGGTCTCGGCTCTATGATCTTCGAAAAAGACAACACCTGGTGGAAGCAAGTTCTTGCTGCGACTACCAACGGCACGTCCGGGAACCAGACCTTCGCGATCTCTTCAGGTACTCTGAACTGTGATTCTCCGACTCCGGGCAAGACTGCTCAGGTTGAGGCGTACATCGAAGCGAACCGCATGGCGCTCGCGAACGACATCGCGAAAGGTAACGGCGAAACTATCTCTGGCCTTTCGAAAGTTTACGGCTGCGCAGACGCCGCCGCTTTCGGCCGCGCTCTCAAGTCAAACTACGGCATGATCTACACATCTGCTGACGTAACTTCTAACGAAGTTGCAACGAAGATCAATGGCGTTGCGGCCATGACTTGCGGCACTTCTCTCTAATTTGAGAATTCGTCTCGCTTCTTCGGCGCCTGGGTTTATCCTGGGCGCTTTTTTTTCGTTTAGCTCTTTCGGACAAGCTGCCAAGTCGATCGACTTCGCTCAGCTCGCAGCGGCGCCGCTCTGGCGCAACATGCTTCACTACAAGACGGGATTCTTGGGCGTCGAGGGCCAGGCCGACGGCGAAGCCTTTTATTTTTCGCCGGCGGGGAAGACGGACCCCGTCGCGGAGTTAGCGGCGACCTTCGCAGCCTTGGACAAGAGTTCTCGCGAGGATGCACTGACGGATGCGTCTGCCATCTGTCGCTTCCCTCTGCGCTTCGAGTGGCTCAAGGACCATTTTCTGGTGAAACGCGATCCGCGCACCGAGTGCCCGGGCCTCAGGGGCTTCATCGAGAAGGTGAGCGCTCGCTCTGTGAGCCTGATCTTTTCCTCCTACTTCATCGATTCTCCTGCTTCGGCCTTCGGGCATACTTTCCTGCGGCTGAACTCGGCGCCGCACCGAAGCGACGACACCGACCAAGCCGAGCTACTCGACTACGGCATCAACTACGCCGCCGTCATGGACACCAGCAACGTGCTCGTCTACGCGACGAAGTCCATGCTGGGCCTTTTCCCGGGAACCTTCACCGCGGTTCCCTACTACTACAAGGTCCGCGAGTACAACGACTTCGAGTCGCGCGACCTCTGGGAGTACAAACTCAATTTCACTCAGGCGCAGATCGACCGCATGGTGCTGCACATGTGGGAGCTCGGGCAGACGCACTTCGACTATAAGTTTTTCACCGAGAACTGCAGCTACCACGTGCTGGGCCTGCTCGAGGTCGGGAATACCGAGCTCAACCTCACCGCGCGCTTGCCCGCCCTCTATGTCATTCCGATCGACACCGTTCGCGTGGTGCAAGAGGAGCCGGGGCTTCTGCTCGGTGTGCGCTACCG
>DAIPJL010000044.1:0-18291 GCA_036770305.1 Bacteriovoracaceae bacterium
GCCTCGAGGTGAGGAGTGATGGGGAGCTGTGGCAGTTGCATTAAAATCTGGCCCGGCCTCGGTCGATAAACTAAAATGTAGCAAACTCCAAAGGAATGGACCATGCGATTCTCACGCCTTTCGCCCGCCGCGCTCATCCTTCTGCTGGTCACCCTGGTTTCTTGTGCGGGCCCGGCGCCGGTGTCGGAGATGAAGGCAGGGCCGAAGGCGCTGGCGCGGCCCAGGCCTGGGGCCCCGGTGGAAAAGCCCAGGCCTTCGCCGGAGCTCGAGGCCCTCAAGCAGAAGCTCGCAGCGCCGGACGTCGTGCTCCTCGACGTGCGCACTCCGGAGGAGTTCTACACCTCTCGCCTCAGAGGCGCGCAGAACATCGATTTCCTGCGCGACGACTTCGAGGAGCGCATGGAGAAGCTCGATCCCCGGAAGCACTACTACATCTACTGCTCATCCGGGAACCGCTCGGGAAAGGCGCTGCGGCTCTTTCGCGCGCGCAACATCCGGGCCCAGAGCCTCGGGGCCTTCGACGGTCTTAAAGAAGCCGGCCTTCCGATCGAGGGCATCTCACCGTAGCTCGAGCACCTCGAAGGCCAGCGAGATGCGGTCATTGGCCTCGCCGCGGTCCTTGAGGATGATCATGCTGGAGGGCAGCAGCTCTCCGCTGGTTCCCGGCATCACCACTTGGTCGACGTAGGTGAAGTTCGAGTGCTGCGGGTTGTACTGGTTGTTCACCAGCACGCGGATGTTCTTGATGTACACCGGTGCGCCGCTGGTGACGAGCCGAAGGTTCGAGAGCCGGTAGCTAAAGGCGTCGTAGTCTTCGAGCATCACCTCGATGCGCACGCCGGCGTTCTGGCCGCTCAGCCGCGCGCCCCAGCTCTGGACGGCGGCCAGCATCTGCTGGGCGTCGCTCGCGCAGTTGCCGGACCAGCAGTTGTGGCGCTGCTGGAGCTTCGTGACGAGCAGGGAGGCGCTCGGGTTCGCGAGGTTCACCGCGGGCCTTGCGAGAGTTTCGTCGTGGGCGAGGGCCAGGTTCGGGCTGGCGTGGCGCGGGCGCTGGTCGTCGTGGCAGTTCACGCAGCGCTGGCGCGTGAGCGCGTAGACGGTGTCGCGGAAGGCCTCCTGGGAGCTCTGGGAGACGCTGCTGACGGGAGCTCCGGCGAGGAGCTGGTCGAGGGGGAAGACGAGGTTGATGCGGCCGGCGGTGCCGAGGCCCGCGGGCACGAAGTTCTGGTCGTTCACCCACATGAGAGTGGCGAGCTGTGTGCCGTCTTTGCGTTCGCGCACCGTCACCGTGTTGGTGCCGGCGAGCACGTTGTAGTTCACGCTCGTGCGGTTTGCGCCCGTCGTCACGCGCACCCAGCGGAACTCGCCGCCGGTGGCGGGGATCTGCCAGTCGACGAAGTTGCCGGTGTTCAGACGCACGTGGAAGGAGTCTTCGTTGGGGGCCTCGGCCTTCACCAGGCCCCAGAGCGCGCCGTTGGTGGCCGCGGCGGTGGCGCTGAAGGTGAAGCTGGCGATGCCGGCGTCGGCGGCGTTGTTGGCGAGCGTGCGGTTCATACCGTTGGGCGGGACGGTGACGTAGGTCTGCGTGCTCGTGGCGCGGATCATCGGCGCCGTGAGCATCGCCGCGAAGGCCTGCGCCTGGTAGCGAGTCGTGCCGTCGGTGACGAGCTGGCGCTCGGCGGCGATGGGCCGCGACTGCGCAGTCACGAGAGTGAAATCATCGTTGGTCCCGGGAACTTCGGCGCCGGCGCGCTCGAGGCGCTGCGCCCACTGCTCGATCGCCCGCTGCATCTCCGTGGCGGCGGCGGCGCAGCTGCCCCAGCAGTTGTGGTTCTCGTCGCGCAGCTTGGCGACCATGCGCGAGCTGGCCGGGTTGGTGAAGTTGATCTTGTACTGTGCGAGCAGCGAGTTGTGCGCGGTGGTCACGCTCGTCGAAGCGTGCTCCGGCTGCTGGCCCGAGGCGTGGCAGCTAGCGCAGCGCTGGCGCGTGATCGGGTACACCGTTTCTTCGAAGGCGCGCAGCGAGGTCTCGACGTCGGCGCCGGCCACGGGAACGAAGACGCCGTCCACCGAGTAGATCAGGTCACCCTTCGTCGCGAAGGGCTTCCCGCACTGGGTGTAGAGCGCGCTGAGCGCGCCGAGGAGCAGGAGGACGAGGTACTTCATGCGATCCTGCGGAAGAGCAGATGCCGGTTCATGGTGCCCTGGAAGGGGTTGTCGCCCACGACGCTCTCGAGCTCGCCTTCCTTGCCGTGGAGCGCGAGGTAGTTGAGCACCGCCGCCTTCGCGAGGTTGTTCACCGAGTTGCTCATGGGAGACGCCGCCGTCTCGACGCTGCCGCCGGTGCGGTAGTGGCCGACCTGGCGGTTGTTCGACGTGAGGCCAGGCCTGCCGGTCGGGTTGTAGACCATCATGAGCGTCGCCGAGCGGTTGCCCGAGTCCCCGGACCACACCAGGCGGCCACTCACCGGATCAAGTTCGTTGTTGGTGCCGACGCCGCCGTCGGTGTAGACGTAGACCACCACGGGTTTGCGCTTGAGCGCCGCCAGCTGGAGGATGCGGCCCAGGATCTCGCCGGTCTGGCGATCGCGCTGGTCACCGAGCGTGCGGGTGCCGTCGTGGTAGTCGTAGCCGCCGATGGTGATCGTCCCCGTGGCCGCGTAGCCGTCGAGCACCATCTTCGCCACCGAAGCCGTGCGCTGTTGCGTGCCGTCGCCGAGGTTGTTGAAGGTCGCCAGCACCGCGGGGTCCTGGGCGGGGTCGAGGTTCGCCGGGGTGAAGTTCTGCAGCAGCGCCTGGGACTTGCTGAGCTTACACAGCAGCAGGTCTTTGACGTAGTCGGGCATGTGGCGCCGGGAGAGCTGCTTGATGCGCGACTCGGAGAGGGCGTCGAGGGCGCGCAGGATGAAGGACTCGCGGGCGCCGGCGAAGGCGCGCGAACGCGCACCCATGCCGACGAGGTTGAGCGCGTCGGCCGGCCGCTGGATGACCAGCGGAGAGACGGCGAGGTCGATGGAGCTCGCCGGTGCCATCGAGTTGCCACCGGAGGTCGAGTTGTTGGTCCCGATGAGCTGCGCGACGGAGCCGCGGGCGCCGGCCTTGTGGAACCAGTACATCGGGTTGTGCGGGTTGTTGCCGGTGTCGTCGTCGGAGGTGGCGCAGAAGATGATGCCGTCGGTGTTCTGGCGCGTTTCCATGGCCGCCGTGGCCTTGAGGCCCGCGAGGATGCCCGACTGGGCGTGGAACAACAGACCAGTGGGGCTCGTCCGGTTGCCGGTGATGTCCTCGACCATCCCGGCGAGCGAGGGGAGTTCGCTGGGCAGCAGGCCCAGGGTCCGGTAGCCCGCGTCGGAGAGGAAGTTGAGCTGGCCTTCACTCCCCCCCACCAGCACGTTGCCGCCGGCGATGTTCGAGCCACCGGCGAGGTCGAGCACGATCACCGGGATCATCGGGTTCTCGACGCCGGCGATGCTCGAGAGGTCGCAGGCGTCTTGCGCCTGGACGTTGAAGGGGAGAATGAGTGAGGCGGCCGAGGCCAGGAGCCCCTGCGCGAGGAAGTCGCGGCGGTTCACCAGGCGGTGGTCACGGTCGTTGTTGATGGGCTTCTTGGGGAACTTCATGGGCGCCTCACTGGAGGATGACCTGGGCGCTTGAGAGCGCCGAGGTGCAAAGAGTTTTGGCCACGTTGAGCGTGGTGGTGGCGTTACTGGCCGGAGCGGCGACGGTGGCGCCGTCGATCTCCACCGCCGTGGTCATGGCGGTCACGAGCTCGTCGAGCACCTGCTGGCCCTCGGCGTACTCCTCCGGCGGCAGCACGTCGGCGCCCCAGAAGCGCTGGAGCATGAGCTGGATGAAGAGCGGCCGCGTGGGAGAGTTCGCACCCCAGAAGGTCGCCGAGTTCTGGCCGAAGTTGAAGGTCGCCGCGGGCCAGATCTGGGTGCGCAGCGCTGCCGTGTTCAGCAGCACGTCGCAGAACTCGCTGGCGAGCTTGGCGGCGCCGAGGATGTTCGTCTCGGAGATCCCCTCGATGCGCGAGTTGTAGGGGAGCTGCGCCTTGAGGCGGTCGTTGTAGGCCGTCAGCACGTTCCCGCTGATCGGCACGCCCGTGAGCTGGCTCATGGTGTGCAGCGTGCGCTCGTAGTCTTTGACGCCGATGTCCGGCGCTTCCTCGACGATATCGGGCCTTTCGGCTTCGAGGCCCGGCGACGGAACTTGGACCGTGCCCGTCGAGTGGTACTCCGAAGGCAGGGAGGCCTTCTGGCCGATGCACTGAGTGAAGCCGACGAGGATCGCCGCGAGGAGCACGATGATCGACCAGCGGTAGAGTTCGCGTTTGACGTTAGTTTTCATCGGACACACACCGGTTGAGGGTTGAGGCGAAGAGCGAGCGCATGTTGTAGTTCATGGGGCCCATGAACTCGGCCGTGAGCTGCTCGCGCACGCTGCGCTCCTGAGACTTGAACTTACGGTTGCACAGGAGCTCCCAGGATCGGGCCACCATGCACTCGCCGAAGGCGCGGCTCTTGGCGAGCGTGCGCCCGAGGCTGCGCGCGCCGTTGCCGCTGTTGGGCACCGAGCTGCTCCAGCCGAGGCGCTGGGCGTTCTGGTTGCGGTTCCAGAGGTTGATCCACGAGTCGTCGACGGTGACGTGGCCCTGGGGGTAGAAGATGCCGTTCTGGTTCATCTTCGGCCGCACCTGCCCCGGAGTGTACTGCGTCTGGCCGTTGGTGAAGTCGAAGTAGGCCCAGGCGCCGCCGAGGGCATCCTGGCCGGCGTGGCAGCCGACGCACTTGCTGAGGTAGGTGCGCGAGTCGTCACCGGGGTTGCGCTCAACGTCGCGGCGGACGCGGAAGTCCGGCACGTTCACGTCGTGCACGTGCTCGAAGTCGTGGCACAGGAAGTTCATGAACACGAAGCGGGTCATGCGGCGGTTCGTGCCCGCTTGGAAGTAGGCCTCACCGAAGGCGCGCGTGGTGATGGCCCCGGCGGTGTCGGCGATGGTGGTCATCTGTGACTGGGGAACACGCTCGATGGCCTGGACCCAGTTGAGGCTGCGGTTCTCCAGCTCGCGGTAGTGGTTGTTGTTGTTGCGCGCGAAGGCCGGAACGTTGGTGATCCCGAGCGTCGCCAGTCGGTCCTCGGGAGCGACGTAGAGGTGGTCGCCGTAGAGGATCTCGTCGAAGGGGAGGTTGTCGCGGATCAGGCCCACCGCCAGCGCTACGAAGTCGTTGAGCTGCACGTTCATGTTCTGCGCTTGGTTGGACCAGGGCTTGAACCAGTTTTTCACGACCACGTTGAGGAAGTTCGGGTGCTGCATGGCCAGCTGGATGGCGCCCTCGGTGTTGTTGGCGTTGAGCTGCGCCTCCATGTCGTTGAGCAGCTGCGGGGTCGGCGGCACGCCCGCCACGCGGTTGTGGATGATCCACGCGCGGTGGCGCTCTTCACGGCCCGCGAGGGCAGGGAGTGTGAGCAATCCAGTGAGGGAAATCAGCAATAGCTTACGCATCATAGGCGTCTCCTAATGGCTCCCTATCGGCGAGAGTTGTTAAGAAAATAAGAAAAGAGTGTTTTGCTCAGGAACGGCGCCTTTGACACAAAGGAAGGCCAACTTTTATGCTTAACTGATGAAGAAGAGGGAAATTTTCGCGCAGGGCCTGCTGCTCGCCTTGCTGGGGCTTGATGCCTTAAGCAAGTCTTTGGCCTTCGCCAGTGGTCAGTACTGGGCGAACCCGGGGGTCATGCTCGGGCACCTGTCGGATTTACCCCGTCACCTGCTCTTGCTGGGGCTCTCGTCACTCTGCGGGTTCCTCTTCGTCGTCTACGTCGCTCTCATGCTCTTTCTCCATCCGCGCGTCTACGGCATGAAGCTCGGCATCGTCTTCATCCTCGCGGGCATCATGGGTAACGTGGTGGACAAGCTCTGGCGCGGCTGGACCCTCGACTGGATCACCTTCCCGTGGGTCAGTGGCGAGAGGGTGGCCTTCAACCTGGCCGACGCCTACCTCTGGGTGGGAACGCTGGTGGTCGCCTGGTGGCTGCTCAAGCGCGAGTCCTCGCTGTGGTACCCCGGGGAGCAGCGCCGGCGCGTCTGGCACGCGCCCCGGGAGCAGCTGGGTTTCATCCTGCGCTTTTGTTCGGTGGTGCTGGCGGTGGAGGTGCTGCTGGGACTGGTGTGCGTGGCCTTCGTGCGCCACCTGCTGACGGGCCTTGCGCCTGGCCCGCAGCTCGATCTGTTGCGCCAGTTCGTCGCGCTCTACCTCAGCCTCGCGCTGCTTTTCCTCGCCCTCTGCTCCGTCATCGCGCTGTGGTTCTCGCACCGCCTCTTCGGGCCCCTGGTGGCCTTCGAGAACTACCTCGTCGAGCAGCGCACGGGGGGCCGCCAGGAGCTGCGGCTGCGGGAGGGAGACATGCTCAAGCGCCTCGAGACCATCGCCCGGCGACTGGGCCCGGGCCTGAGCGTTTTCCTCGCGGCCTTCTGCTACACTCCGCACAGCTGGGCCTATCCGCAGTACATTGGCCTGCAGTACACCTCGTGCCTGACCTGTCACTACAACCCCCTCGGCAATGGCCCGATCAACGACTACGGCCGCGGCGTCGCCGCCACCGCCATCGCCGGCCGCTGGGGCGTTGACGAGGACACCTCGGAAGAAGCGCTGGTGAAGAACTCGGCTTTCCCGGGCATCGACCCGGAGAAGAACTCCTGGCTCAGGCCCTTCATCGGCTACCGGGGCCTCGGGCTCGAGAGCAACGCCTTCACCGGTGAGCGCCAGCGCCGCTGGATCAACATGCAGCTCGATGCCGCCATCACGCTCAAGGGTGGCGCGCGGGACCAGTACGTCGCGAGCTTCATGCTCGGCACGAAGCCTCTGGTGGCGGCGGAATCCCAGAACCTCCTGGAGTCGAAGTCCTACTCGCGCGAGCACTACCTCGGCTGGCGGCCGACCCAGCAGCTCGGCGTCTACGTCGGGAAGATGGACAAGGCCTTTGGCCTGCGCATCCCGGATCACAATCTTTCCTCTCGCCGGGCCACGCGCGTGGCGCAGTTCGATCAGGTGCACGGTGCACTGGTGCACTGGGTGGGCGAGAAGCTCGAGGGCGCGCTCCACTACTTCGTCGGCGATCTCAACGAGCAGGATGAAGACCTGCGCGACAAGGGTTTCTCCGGAAACTTCGAGTGGGGCGTCACCGAGCGCCAGCGCCTCGGCGCCTCCTTCATGCGCTCGGCCACCACCGCGGACACGCGCACGGTGATGGCCATCCACGACCGCATCGGTTTCGGGAAAGGGCACTCGGTGATGGCGGAGCTGGGCCAGATCAAACGCGAACCCGAGGCCGGCGCCGCGACGACCTCGCGCTACGGGCTCCTGCAGACGCACCTTCTCGCCCTGCGAGGTTTCTGGGTCACGGGGACCTTCGACTACTACCGCCGCGACACGAGCGTCGAAGAAGAAAGCTTCGGCGTCGGGCCTGGGATCCAGTGGTTCCCGCGCCAGAAGTGGGAGGTCCGCCTCGACCTCATCAACCGGCGCCTCTTCAGCGAAAGCACGGCCGCGGAGGATTCCTGGCAGGCCCTCGCACAGGTGCACCTATGGCTCTAGCTCGCCTCCTGCTGGTCTTCCTCCTCTCGTGCGCTTCGCTCGCGGCGCTGGCGGATAACCGCCGCTTCCTCATCGAGAAGAAGATCGCGAAGCTCGAGGCCCTGGTCACCCAGCGCTACGGCCGCGACCACCGGGCTCTCGAGCTGTGGCTCAGGGACCGCAAGAAGAAAATGCCGCGCGTGAGCCCGCAGCTGCTGAAGGCCTACTACTTCCTGGGAAGTTTCTACTCGCAGCTCTACCTCAAGCACCACACGGGAGAGGAGACTGCGGAGGACGTGACGAACTTCCGCCGCGCGCGCTACTACCTCGGCGCCGCCGAGGCCTTCGAGGTGAACATCGACAAGACTGAAGAGCGCCTGGCCCTTGTGGAGAGCGCTCGCAAGGAGCGCCTCAAGGCGCGCAACCACACCTCCTGGCGCGTGCTGGTGAACTACCTCAGCTACCAGGAACTGGCGCTCCTGAAGGACGCCGGCGGCGAGGAGAAGATCAGCTCGCCCCAGCGCGGCTTCTGCGCCGGGGGGACCGTCGCGTGGGGGAACTACGAGAGTGAGTGGGCCCTCGACGCCTGCGCCTTCGTGACCTCCGGGAACGTCGGCGCGAAGAACACCGCGCGCTACTTCCAGCAGGACGTGTCCTCGAAGGGCCTGTACTTCAAGCCGACCTACTGGTGGCTCTTCTCGGAGAAAGAAGCGGGACTGGGGATCGGCGTTCCGGTCTTACTCCGGACCGTCGACTACACCGAGCCCAGCGGCGTCACCGTGCAGTCCCGGCGCGCGGTGCCCTTTGGTGTGTCCGTCGACGGGCGCTGGCAGCTCGCGAAGAAGACGCAGCTCTTGACAAGCATGGGCCAGGTCGACGGCTCGCTCCTGTGGACCATCGGAGCGAGCTACCAGCTCGACTAGCGCACCGGGAACTTCGCGCTCACCTCGACCTTGTCCTCGACGCCGACGCCGAGGTACTTCACGTCTTTGATGTTGAAGTCGGAGGGTTTGAGAGAGAACTTGGCGTCCACCTGGCCACCGGCTTCAGCGTAGGTGAAGCTGAAGGGTTTGGTGACCTTGTTTACCGTGATGCTGCCGGTGCCCTTGCCGCCCTTGCCCTTGGCGTCTTTCACGAGAATCTTCGCGTCCGGGCCTCCGAGGCGCTCGCGGAAGTGCTTGTCGCGCAGCTCGATGCCGGTTTCGAGGCTTCCGACGGAGACGCTGAGTTCGCCGGCGCTGTACTCGTCGCCTTTCTTATCGACGAAGCCGCGCGCCTTACTGGAGCTGGCCTTGAAGTCTCCCGCGGGGGAGAGCTTGACGGCCACCGAGACGCTGGCGGCGAAGATCGGGTGGCAGAAGAGCGCCACGGCGAGGGCGATGGAACTTTGGAGCTTGCGCATAAAAATCCTTTTCTATGAAGCGGTTGGACTTAGTCGAGGAAACGCAGGCGCTCACCCGGCAAGGGCATGCGGCAGGTGGTGCTCTGGCCGAAGAGGCGGTAGCGGTACTTGGCGATCACCACGTAGGCGGCGTCGCGCACGGGCCGCGGAATCAGCTTGAGGAAGCGCAGCAGGCCCCACAGGCCCCCGAGTTCACCGAGGCAGGTGAGGATGGCGTCCGAGCGCGTGAGGATCTTTCCCCGGTACCACACCACGACGGTATCGAGGTCCTGCGCGAGAGCGGGCGGCAGCAGCTGCGCCGAGGTCGTCCCCTGGAGCGTGGCGTACTTCAGGCGGTGACGGTGATCCCGCGGCAGGAGCCAGTCGACCAGCCCGTTGCAGAGCCCGCAGACACCGTCGAAAAAAAGGATGACGTCATTCTCGTGCATACTTTGCTATAGTACACCCATGTGCCACGGCGTTCAGGCCCCATCGGGAGGTTTTTGTGGATTTAGCGTCTATTCAGAATGAAATCCGACGTTTTGCCTCAGACAGAGATTGGCAGAGATTTCACACCCCGAAGAACCTCGCCATGGCCCTGAGTGTGGAGTCGAGTGAACTGTTGGAAATCTTTCAGTGGCTCACCCCCGACGAGGCCAGCGGCGTGATGGGAAGCGAGAAGGCTCCGGCGGTTCGCCACGAGCTGGCCGACGTGGCGGTCTACCTCTTTCGCCTGTGCGACGTCTTGGGAGTGGACCTCGCGGAGGCGATTCGAGAAAAAATGCAACTCAACGCGGCCAAGTACCCGGTGGAGAAGGCGCGCGGGAGCGCGAAGAAATATGACGAACTCTAAGCCGCACGCGCACCAGAAGAATAAGACGCGCACCCTCTGGGTGATCTGGGTGACGACCTTCGCGATGATCGCCGAGATCGCCGCTGGCCACGTCACCGGTTCGATGGCCCTCCTGGCCGATGGCTGGCACATGGCGGGCCACGTGGCAGCGCTGAGCGTGACCTGGGTGGGCTACCACCTCATCGAACGCGCGAGCTTCCGGACACGCTTCGTTTTCGGCGGTGGAAAAATTCTGAGCCTCGGCGGCTTCACCAGCGCCGTCATGCTCTTGTTCACCGCCGGCTGGATGGTCTTCGAATCCGTGGAGCGTTTTTTTGAGCCTCGCGAGATCCACGTCTTCGAGGCCGGCGTCGTCGCACTCCTCGGCCTGGTGGTGAACGTGCTCTGCGCGTACATCCTCCACGGCGCCGATGGGCACGCTCACCATCACCACCCCCACGACCATCACGATTGCCATGGCCATCACGGCAAGGACCTGAACCTCGCCGGGGCCTACGCGCACGTCTTGGCCGATGCCCTCACCTCCGTGCTCGCCCTCATCGGTCTCGCGCTGGTTTGGTGGAAGGGGATCACCTGGGTCGATCCGCTCATCGGAATCCTGGGGGCACTCATGATCGCTCGCTGGGCCTATGGCCTCATCCGCGAGGCGAGCGACGACCTCTTGGACGCCCGGGTACCGCTCTCGACCCAGGAGAAAATCCAGCAGCTCGCCCTGGAGCATGGCCTGAAAGACATCCAGCTCGCGGCCTGGAAGATCGACCACCAGGAGCTGGCGGTGCTTCTCAGTGGCCGCGCGGGCCTGAGCCGTGAGGCCAAGCAGGGCCTGCAGGAGGGCGCGCGCGCGCTCAGCGGCGCGCAGCGAGTGTTCTTAGAAATTAGGGACTGAGCTTCCAGGGGAATTTCTTTTGCCTGCTGGCCCCGTCGAGCCGGGCGATGCGCTCTTCGTTGCGCTGGGAGATGGCGCGCGCGTCGGGGAGTCCGAGCGCCTGGGTGAAATCGCTGCGCCGGAGAAGATGGATCACGGGCATCGGGGAGGAGTTGGCCCAGTGGGCGAAGCTCTCCTCGGGAAAGCCGTCCAGCAGAAACTCCGGGTGGAAGCACACCAACTGGAACTCACGGTCGAGCTCGAGTTCTTCGAGCAAGCCTTCCATGTCATAAAAAAAATCGAGGAAAGCGAAGAAGTCGATGTCCCAGTCGGGGAAGCCGAGGAGCGTCGTGCTCAGGTTCGGTGTCACGTGAAGCTTTTCCAGTTCGAGTGCCAGCGCCTCTTGTGCCTCAAAGGGTGACTGGGCCCCGGACTCGACTGTGCGGATCTTCTTTTCTCGCCAGGGCCTGTGCGCGAACGGACACAGGTCCAGTGCGATCACCGTGTGCTCGAGCCATTCCGCGAGGGGCATCATGCGGGTGTCGCTCGGTAGTTCCAGAAGGATTTGAGCACCAGCGCCAGCGCGAGGCAGCTCACCATCGCCACCCCGCCGCCGGCGCTCAGGGCGGCCTCGGGGCCGAAGCGATCCGCCAGCAGCCCCATCAGCGAGTTCCCCAGCAAGGGCCCCGAGACGTAGCTGAGCATCTCGATGCTCGCCAGTCTCCCGCGTCGTTCCTGCGGAATGGTCTGGTTCCAGATGGTCTGCCGGAAGATGCCGCTGATCATGTCGCTCCAGCCGGCGAAGGCGAGGAAGGCCAGCGAGAGGAAGTAGCTCTTGATGTTAAGACCAAAGAGCAAGATCCCGAGGCCCCAGCCACTGGCGCCGAGGGCGATCATGCGGCCATGGTGAACCACCCGAATGGTCCAGCGACTGGTGAGCGTCGCGAGCATCGCCCCGCAGGCGATGGCGGAGTAGTACCACCCAAGCTTCTCCTCTCCGGCCCCGCTCTTGGCCAGCAGTGGGAAGAGCGGATTGGGGAAGGCCAGCGTCATGGCGAAGATGTCCACGAGGTAGGTGCCGAGCAGATCCTTGCGCGACCACGCGTAGCTCAGGCCCTCGCGGATCATACCCCAGGAGATACGCCTCTGGGCCGCGTGCTGCGCGGGGAGCTTCGGCAGCGAGAACATCATCACCATGGCAAAAACGTAGGTGAGAAAATCCACCGCGTAGGTCCACTGGATGCCGAGGCCTGCGATGAGGAGGCCTCCGACGGCAGGGCCAGTGATCATGCCGAAAGAGGTCGGAAAAGAGTTGAGCGGTGACACCCGGGGCATCGCTTCGCGGGTCACGACTTGTGGCACCAGGGAGCTGAAGGCCGGGCGGTGGAAGGCGTTCAGCCCACTGCCCAGGGCGCCGATGGCGTAGATCCAAGATTCGGTGATGCCCTCGGTGGTGTTGAGCAGGATGAGGAGCAGATTCAGCGAAGCGAGCAGTGCCTCGCTCACGAGGCACACCAGGCGGCGGTCGAAGCGATCGGCCACCGCGCCTCCCATGAGCCCCACGAGCAGGAGCGGAGCGAGCTGGAAGAGGCCCAGAAGGCCAACCTTCAGAGTGGAGCCGGTGAGGGTGTAGAGCTGAAAGGGAAGTGCCACGTAGGTGATCTGGCTGCCGAAGAACGACACCAGCTGCGCCAGGAAGAGGCGACGGTAGAGGGGGAATTCGCGCAGCGGGGACCAGTCGAGGAGCATGGGGGGAGTGTAGCAATTCCGACTCTTTTACACCATCGTCTTGTGCTTGCCAGCACACGCCGAGAGCGCGAAGATTTTTTTATGCGCTACTTAGACACTCGCTTCTGGGTCACCTGTCTCTGCTTCTTCGCGGTGTGCACGGCGCTCTACTCGGGCGCGGGGTTCTTCCGCGCGGGGGCCGAGAAGCTCACCTTCAGCGACGAGATCCAGACCCAAGCGGCCCACGCCGACACCATCAATCCCCAAAACGGGCTGACCCCTCCGGTGGCCGAGCGCCTGGGCCAGCACTTCGCTCGCCTGGAGGCGCGCGACTCGAAGAAGCTAGCGCTCGCGCCGCAGGGGAGAGAGTGGCTCGAGTACGCTCGCGCCTGGTTCGAGCGCGTTTACCCGGGGGAGGAGCGCTACAACCGCTACGTTTCTCTGTGGGTCGGCAAGCGCGAGAAAGAGCGCCTGTGGCGAGTGAAGTGCCGCGAGGAGTTCTACCCGGATTTCACCGAGGCCGAGCTGATCCGTAAGGCGAGCTGGCTCCAGGGCCAGGAAGAGTGGCTAGAAATGCAGGAGAAAGTGGCCCGCGGACTAGAATCCATAGACTTAGAGTACGCAGGGGCCCTGGCCGAGCTCATGGGGGATAAGACCAAAGAATTTCATCGGTTGCACGAGTTATTCTTGAGTGAAAGCGCTTTCGATGAGCGTCCGGCCATGAACTTTTTTTTATAATTCAATTCTGGGCCGCTTCTAGGGGAAAATTCTCCTATGAAAGCACCTGCGCTCCACCCCCGTGAATCCGAACGCCTCCAGAAGCTGCGGAGCTACCGTGTCCTCGATACGCTGCCGGAGAAGATCTACGACGACATCGTGCTCCTGGCGGCGCAGATCTGCCAGGTGCCCACGGCGGTGATCAGTCTCGTCGACAGTGATCGCCAGTGGTTCAAGTCGAAGATCAATCTCGATGCGGCGCAGACCTCGCGGGAGATCTCCTTCTGCGGCCACGCCATCCTCGAGCTCGACCTCATGGAGGTGAAAGACACGCTGGAGGACGATCGTTTCCGTGACAACCCCGCCGTCACCGAGGAGGCGAGCATCCGCTTCTACGCCGGCGCTCAACTCATGACACCGGAGGGACTTCCCCTCGGGACCCTCTGCGTGATCGACCAGAAACCCCGCGAGCTCAGCGAGGGTCAGCGCGAAGCTCTGCGGGCCCTGAGTCGGCTGGTGGTCGAGCAGCTGGAGGCCCGCCGCTCGAACCTCATGCTCTCCGACGTGCTCACGCGCATCGAGCACCAGCAGGAAGACAGCGTCGAGCACCGCCAGGAGGCCCTGGGGCAGCTTGCCCGCGGCGTTGCCCACGAGATCAACAATCCCCTGGCCATCATCTCGGGCCGCATCATGATCATGGAGCAGAAGGCCCAGCGCAAGGAAGACCTCACACTAGACCTCGCGAAGCTCAAGAACGCCGTCGAGCGCGTCGGCCAGGTGGTGCAGGACATGCGCAGCTTCGCCCGTGAGCACCACCTGCTGCGTCTCCAGGAGGTCAACCTCAAGGACATCCTCGAAGAGATTCAGGCACAGGCCCTCTCACTTTCGCCGCGACCCGTGACCATCCGCTGGGAGATGCAGAAGATCACCGTGCGCGTGGATGCCCAGGCCCTCCGCGAGGCGATCGGTCATGTGCTCCGCAACGCCATCGAAGCCTCCGTCAGCGGACAGGGGACGGTGAGTGTGCGCTCCTTCGCCGAAGGCACCTGGGCCGTCATCGAGGTCGAAGACCGGGGTCAGGGCATCAGCGACGAAGTTGCGCGCCAGATGATGACACCATTCTTCACGACGAAAGAGCCCGGACAGGGCATGGGCCTAGGCCTTTCGATCGCTCACGGCATCATCATGGCCCACGGCGGTTCGCTGCAGCTCAAGAGCCAGCGGCCAACGATCTTTCGCATCCAACTCCCGAAGCGCTAGTGCACCGGCGGCCGGTAGCGCCAGAGCTTGCGGCGCAGGGCCCGCGGCGCCGGGATAGCGAGCAGCTGCAGGAAGCGCAGCGGAAGCGCGAAGGCCTTGAGCGAGAAGGGCCAGTGCGACAGCCAGATCTCGCGGGCCAAGTGGTTTGCCGCGAAGTCGGCGAGCAGCGCGAGGTAGGCGAGGTCGTCGAGCTGGCCCAGCACGGGTAGCCAGTCGGGGATGAGGTCCAGGGGCGAGACCACCAGCAACAGGAGCAGCGAGGCCAGCAGCTTGTCGCGCTTCGGGATGCGCGCGTCGCGCGCTACCGCCCTCAGGAACTCCCAGAACGCGCGCATCGCAGTCTAGCCGAAGAGGCGCACCAGCAGCGCTAGCGCGAGGGTCACCAGCGGGATGAAGGTCAGCGCCATGCCGAGCCCCCGGTAGGGGTTCGGCGTCTTGGGGGCGAACATGCCGATCCAGTGGGAAACGCGGCCCACGGCGAAGGCCCCTGCGGAAAGCTTCAGCAGCAGAGGGGCGAGCTGGTTGAGCTCGGCCGCCGCGAGAAGGATGAGAAAGAGCGGCACGTACTCGGCGAAGTTACCGTGGACGCGGATCATGCGCGAGAGCGGCGAGGCGGGGTCCTGGCCGGCGCCGAAGGCGGCGCGCGCTTTCCAGCGCTGGCGGATCACGCAGACGCTCA
Source organism: Bacteriovoracaceae bacterium (assembly GCA_036770305.1). Classification (GTDB taxonomy): domain Bacteria; phylum Bdellovibrionota; class Bacteriovoracia; order Bacteriovoracales; family Bacteriovoracaceae; genus UBA6144. The sequence continues at coordinate 15,061 of DAIPJL010000044.1, forward strand.
TGGCGACGTAGAGGAGAGTCAGCACCGAGGCCGTGGTAGCGGTGGTGGCGAGCAACTGGATCGCGAACATGGACGGCTCCTTTAGACCCAGGGGATCTGGCGTCTCTCGAGGATCAGTTTAACCGCCAGCGCGGCGGCGTGGAAACCAAAAGTTCCGGTGACGAAGCTCACCGAGCCGTAGCCACTGGCGCAGTCCATCCCCTGGCCCGGCGCCTGGGGCTCGTAGGAGAGGCAGCCGTCCTCGGTCGGGTACACGGGCCGCTCGTTGGAGTAGACGCAGGCGATGCCGAACTCGCCCTCGTGCTCGCGCGGAAAAGCGTAGTCCTGGCGCAGAAGTTTGCGCACGCGGTAGAGCAGGCGGTCGTTGCGCGTCAGCGAAAGATCGCTGGAGGTGACGCGCGACGGATCGCGCCGGCCACCGGAGGCCCCCACCGTGACGAGCAGCTGGCCCTGCTCGCGGCAGCTGGCCGCCAGCAGGCACTTGTTCTGGGCGTCGTCGGTGCAGTCCACGATCACCGTCGGTTTCTGCGCCAGGAGCGCGCTCATGTTCTTCGGGCCCATGAAGGAGGCGTCGGTCTTGAGCCGCAGCTCGGGGTGGATGTCGAGCAGGCGCTTGCCGAGCGCCTCGACCTTGAGCTGGCCCACGGTGGAGTTGAGCGCCAGCACCTGGCGGTTGATGTTGGAGACGCAGATGTCGTCCAGGTCCACCAAGGTCAGGGCACCGACGCCCGTGCGCGCCAGCGCTTCCGCGGCCCAGGAGCCGACGCCGCCGACGCCGATCACCATGACGGAGCTCTCCGCGAGCGCCGGCAGCGCGCGCATGCCGTAGGTGCGGCCGATGCCGTGGAAACGGTCTTTCATGCGTGCAGCTCCTTGGTGTTCAGCTGGCCACAGGCGGCCAGGATCTCGGCGCCCTTGGTGGTGCGCCGGAAGACGCGCAGCCGCTGCGCCACCAGCTCGCGCTTGAAGCCTTCCACTTCCTCCTCCGACGGCGTCTCCCACGGCGCACCGGGGAAGCTGTTGAAGGGAATCAGGTTCACGATCGCGGGGGTACCCGCCAGGCGCTCGGCGAGCGCGCGGGCGTGGGCGGCGCTGTGGTTGAGGCCCTTGATGACGAGGTACTCGCAGTTGATGAACTGCTGCGAGCGCAGCTTGATGTTCTTGATCGCCGCGAAGATCACCTCCAGGGGCCAGCGCTGATTCAGCGGGATGAGCCGCGAGCGCTCGTCGTCGAAGGGGGAGTGCAGCGAGAGGGCGAAGTTCACGCCACCGAGCTCGTTGAAGCGCTCGATGCCCGGTAGATGGCCGGCCGTCGAGACGGTGATTTGGCGCGGCCCGAGCTTGCCCTTGTGAGGATCGGTGAACCACCGCACGGCGTCCTTCAGCGCGGCGAAGTTGTGCAGCGGCTCGCCCTGGCCCATGAAGACGATGTTCGGCGCCGGCCGCTCGGGCCGCGTTTGGCGGAGCCAGTCTCGCACCGCTTGGTACTGTTGGATCATCTCTTCCGCGCTCAGCGAGCGCGTCAGTCCCATCAGGCCCGTGTGGCAGAAGCTGCACTTCATCGCACAGCCCACCTGTGACGAGAGACAGACCGCATCGCGGTTGGCGAAGGGCACGAGCACGCTCTCCACAAAGCGCTGATCCTGGAGTCCGAAGAGGAACTTCGCCGTGCCGTCGCTGGAGGTGAGGTGAGGGGTCAGCATGGCGGGGAGTTTACTCACAAGAGAACTTATTGTCTCGGGGGTGTGCCCACAGAAGTACGCAGAAAATTGTCGAAATTCACTACAGGGGGAGGATGAATATATTAAACAGATCGTAATACAACCCACTGAAATTGATGAGTTCTTTGAGGAATCTGAATGGCCCCTTGAGGCGCCTGCACCAGTGGCCCTACACTGCAAGCATATATCGTCCTTCGACCTTGATGTGGCACGTATGTTCAGGTTGCACGTCAGTTGAACCCAAGGTTGAGGAATACCGCAAGACTAGGTTTTAGTCACCATGAGTGACAAGGTAGATCCTAAGTCTAGGTGCGCTCTATAGGAGTAGCGTCATGAAGACGACCACCTTTGAGCAACGTTTCCGTGTCCTGTTTTTGTGTTCGAGTTTAGTGCTAGTAGGCTGTCAGAAAGAAGAGTTCTACGAGAAAGAGTACCTCGAGAACCCCTTCAAGCCCGACGTGGAGCTTGACGGCGGTGTCAACGGTGGCTCTACCGTTGGCGGTTCCACAGATGGTTCAGCAACTGGCGGATCGACAGATGGTTCAGCAACTGGCGGATCGACAGATGGTTCAGCAACTGGCGGATCAACTGGTCAAACGGCCGGTGGCTCGACTGGCGGCGATTCTACTGGTGGCACCGCAGGTGGTTCTACCGGTGGCAGTGATCCTTGCGTTCAGAACCCTGCGACGACCGGCGGATTCAACGGCGGTAACATGGGAGACGGTGTCGGAAACACTGGCCCAGGGAACCAAGGCAATAACTCCGACAACGGCAACGCCGGCGGCTGCACCACCACGGGGTCTGCGAACGGTGGCACTACCGGCGGAACATCTGGTGGAACAGTCGGTGACACCGCTGGTGGTTCGAACGGTGGTTCGACTGGCGGCACGACTGGTATTACGTACCAGTGGGCCGACGAGAACTTCACACAGAACTCCGAAGAAGCGCGTAAGCTCGACATCCTGTGGGTAATGGACAACTCGGGTTCGATGGACGACGAGCAAGCATCGCTCGCTTCGAACTTCCGGGTGTTCATCAACGACTTCATCACCCAGAACGTTGACTTCAAGATGGCGATCACCACCACCGACACCTCTAGCCAGGGCGGCGGCTGGGCGGTCGGCAACTCGCTCTCGGTCCTCACTTCCGCAGCGGCGCAGGCCAACGAAGCTCAGTTCGTGTCGGACTTCCAGCGCCTGATCCAGGTTGGAGTTCGTGGTTCTGGCTACGAGCGCGGCTTGCAGGCTTCGGAGTCCTTCCTGAATCGCTACCAGCAGAGCTGGATGCGCCCGGACGCGTACTTCGTAGTGGTGTACATCTCCGATGAGGAAGACCAGTCTCCGAAGTCGGTGCAGGAGTACCATGCGCGCCTGCTGCAGTCGAAGGTCGAGGCCGGCGCGGGCTACGTGAAGGCCTACTCGATCGTGAACACCGGCACGTGCCAGCAGCTCAATGGTATCACCTGTGGCTACCAGCGCTACGCCTACCAGTCTGAGCAGACCAACGGGAC
>DAIPJL010000045.1:0-18212 GCA_036770305.1 Bacteriovoracaceae bacterium
TCGTGGTGCTCTGGCTGGTCGGAAGGAGGCTCTATGATAAGCCCTGATCTCTTGCTCTTTGTTCCGTCGCTCTTTGCCCTCGTGTGCCTCTTCGCGCGGCGAAATCTTTTTTGCATGTACCTCGCCATCCTCGTGTGGCTTCAGTCGGTGGTCGTCACCGCGTCCCACCAGCCGATGTTCGGCGCCACCGCACGAGAGAGGATAAGCTTCGTAGCCATCCTCGTGCTGGTGATGAGTTTCGCCGTTATCCTCTCCTTCGTCCTGCGAAAAAGGAGAAGAGATTGGTAAGTCTCTCGGCGTTGATTCTGATCTTCGTCCTGGCGGTTGGCCTCAAGACTCAGACCGTGCTCGCGGACGTCGCTGGCCGGAGCCTGTGCCGTGGCTTCGGCGACCTGGTCATGCTGGCGCTGCCTGCCTGTGCCCTGCTCTTAAACCCCGAGGGCGTCTTCGGCTGGAGGGAGTACGTCTACCACGTCGGATTTGCGCTGACGGTGCTCCTGCTCGTCCTTCGGACACGGAGTTGGGAGGATTGGTGGATGGTTCCCCTGCTCTGGGTGGTGCTTCCGACGATCACCGTGAGCCATGAGCTGAGCCTTTGGCTGGCGATGCTCGCCGGCGAATTCTTGCTGCTCCTGGCGTACCGGGAGTATTCCCCGAACTCGGACTACCACAAGTTCGCCCTCCTTCGGATCATGCTCATTTTCCAGTACTTCGTCGTGGAGAATCTCTTCCTTCAGGTGAGACCGATCTGGGCCGGAGAAATCATCGCCGCTCTCCTGCTCGTGCTCTACCTCGCCTCCTTCCCCACCCTCGTCCGGGCGCTCCGGGGCAGGAGCGCCATCGGCTGGGTGCTAATCTTCGCGTACGTGAACTTCGGGCTGCTGGCCTTCGACAAGGTCGTGCTCGATGCGTATCTTCAGTAACCGGAGCGCTTTGATCGGGTTACTGAATTTCTCCGGGCCGGGTCGAATGACGCTATAATAGGAGCTATGGCTAAGTATCGTGTGCGCCTAAGCTCCGGGCGCGTTGTGGGCCCATTTCACGCGCAGCAAATTCTCGAAATGAGAAGCAAGGGTCACGTGCTTGGTGGTGAGGACTGTCAGGACTACCCGGCCGGCGACTGGTTGAAACTCTCTTCCTTCGACTTCTGGAGTGACCAAGACCCCACGCAGGTTCCTGTCGACGGCACCTTCGTCGCGGATCTCTCGGCGTTCAAGCCCGAGCTGGAAAAGAAGGGGCCACCGAGCGAGGCCCCGGACGTAGAAGATGAAGCGGGCCTCGCGCTCGAAGTCGCCACACCGGCGGCCGCGGCCGCAGCTCCCGACCCCGCGAAGTTCGTCGAGTTCGACTACCGGAAGCATGAGCCGGAGGTTCCGGAGAAAGCGGCAAGCATCGTGCTCGACATTCCCGCGACGACGGAAGACACCGAGACGGAGAAGACCATCGTCCGCACGACGCAGCGTGCTCCGCAGGAAGAGGCCGCAGAATCGGAGGGGAGAACGATCGTCACTCCGGCCGCGCAGGTCTGGCGCAAGCAGCAGGAAGAGCAGAGGAAGCGCCAGGAGCTCTTCCGTCAGAAGTTCGAGGAGGAGTCGCGGCTCCGGCGCGAAGAGGAGCAGAAAAACCGCGTGGACTACAACGAGGACAAGACGCAGGTTGCGTCCCTCGCGGAGCTGAAGTCCGTCGTGAAGTCGGAAGCCAAGAAGGCGGAGGTCGAGCTCGCGGAGGTCGAAGAGCTCCAGCAGCGCCTCCGCGCGGAGGAGGCGCAAAAGCGCCAGGCGGAGGCCGCTGCGCGCGTCGCCGCTGAAGAGCGCGAGCAAGAAGAGCTGGAAAGCAAGGACAAACGAAAGAAGGTGGTGCTGCTGGCGCTCGCCCTCCTCGTCGTCGCGGCGGTCCTCTTTCCGGAAGAGAAGAAACCGGTCAGCGCTCCGAAGATCGTCCCGGTCGATCCGGAGATCAAGTACCCACTGGCCTTCGACAAGAAAGACACGCAGCTCGCCGAACAGAACGTCGCCGAAGCGAAGGTGCTACTTTCGAACGAGAACTACCTCGGGGTCGCGGGCGCGGCAAAGCGCTACCGGATCGCCTTTGAGAACGACGTGGACATGCTAGCGGCACGGAACAAGATGATCCGGCTCTACGGCTGGCTGCTCCCGCACTCATCGGAGAAGGAGCGGGACGGGAATACGATTTTCAAGCTGATCCAGGCCTATCGCATGGTCCAGGACATCGACCCGGACGTCGCGCTCGGGGCAGCGTACTTCTACCGAACCTTCGACAAGCGCGCCGCCTCCTTCGACGTCATGGATCGGTTCGTGAAGTCCGGCGCGAACAATCCAACCCGCGAGCTCTTCGCAGCCTACCTCATTAGCCTGTGCGAGAACGACAAAGAGAAGCGCGCCGACGAAGTCGCCGCCTCACTCGTCAAAACTGACCGACGTGGGATCGAGGTGAACCTCGCGCTCATCAAGTACTACCGCTACAAGAACTACCCGGAGAAGGCGCAGGAGATCCTGAAGGTCGCTCTCCAGGAGCATCCGAAGTCGGTGCCGCTGCTCATCGCCCGCGGGGAGTTCGAGGTCGAAGCGCTCGACCTCAAGGCACTGCGCGAGACGCTCCGACAGATCCTCGCGCTCGGCGCCGAAAGCTCCCGGGTCTACTACAGCAAGTACCTCGAGTTCGAAGGAATCCTGTTGGCAGCGTCGAACAAACCACTCGAAGCCGCGGCGAAGTTCGCCGAGGCGCTCACGTTTAATGACTCCGAGACTCTTCGGGATAGCCTCACGAACATCCGTGAGATCGACCCAGGGGCAAACGATGCGGCGTCGAAGCTCATCAAGCAGATCAAGGCGCGTGAGCTCTACAAGGAATCTCAGGAGGCGCAGCTGCGCTACGACTTCGAGACGGGTCTCCTGAAGGCCCTCGAGGCCTACGGCCTGCGCTCCGGGTACGTCCGCGCCGAGCTGGGCCTCGCGCAGATCCAGATGCGCCTCGGGATGACGAAGGATGCGCTGCAAACGCTCGAGAGCCTGAAGCAGGCGTCGCCGAACGACGCGGCGATTAGCTTCGCGCTGCTCGAAGCCTACGTGCAAAACTACAAGCTAGTAGATGCGAAGCGACTCGTGAGCCAGCTGGCCATGACAGACCTCAAAGAGGACTGGCGCTACGCTTCGCTCAGCTCCCGGCTCTACGACCGCCTCGGCGACATCAACCAGTCCATCCTCTGGCTCCAGAAGGCGATCACGCTCAATCCCATCGAGGACAGCAACCTGTTTGCCCTCGCCAAGCTCTACATTCGCGCGAAGCGCTTCGCGCAGGCGAAGAACTACCTCTTCCGCGCCATGGAGCTGAACCCGACCTACATCGAGTACAAGCTCGCCTACGCGGAGATCGTCTATGAGATGGAGGGGGCGGAAAAAGCCGTCGAGTACCTCTTTGGCCTACTCAGCCAGTTTCCGAAGCACCCGGCGGTGCTCGGAGAGATCGCCATCTACTACCACCGCGCCGGAAAGAACCAGCAGTTCCTCGATACGAAGAAAGAGATCGAGTCGCTTTCGATCCGGGATCCGCGGGTCTACCGCTTCCTTGTGCGAGCCTCGGTCCTCGACGAGCGCTTCGAGGAAGCCATCACGTACACGGAGGAGCTCCTCAAGCTCGAGCCGGGAGAGCTCTCCGCGATGATGGACCTCGGAAAAATCCTCATGCAACTCAAGCGCTACAAAGAGGCCGCCCAGTGGTTCGTGCGAATCCGCGACAAGCTCCCGACCTACCCGCGCGTTGGGTTCTACAAAGCGCAGATCGAACTCTACGTTGGTAACCCAGACCAGGCCCTGCTCGACGTACGGGAGGACATGAAGATGAATGGCGAGTACGAGGAAGGGATCAACCTCGTCGGGGACATCCTATTTAAGAAGGAAGACTACATCGGCGCAGACAACGAGTACAAGAAGGCGCTCAAGATTAACGCGCGCTCCTACGGAGCACTGCGGGGCCTCGCCGACATTGCTGCGAAGCGGGGGCAGATCGACATCTCGGTCGACCTGTACAAACGCGCCATCTCCGAGATGCGCGGGATCTCCGAGCCCACGGTGCACCGGAAACTTGGAGACGTTTACCGCATGATGGGCCAGGGCCCACTGGCCATCGAAAGTTACCAATTGTATCTTAAGTTGCTTCCGGACGCGCCGGACAAGGCGCAGATCGAGCAACACATCAGACTGCTGGAGTAAGCCATGCTAGACATCAAGCGCCTCGAAGAACACCCTCAGCACTTCCGCGCGGGACTGGCTGCGCGCAACGCCGATCCGGCGGCCATCGACGAGGTCCTCGGCTACAACTCGCGGCGCAAGACACTGACGACCTCCGTGGAAACGAAGAAAGCCGAAGCCAATAAACTCTCTCGCGAAATCGGCGAGCTCAAGAAGAACAAGCAGGACGCAACTGCGTTGATGGAGCGGGTCGCCCAGCTAAAGAAAGAGATGGCCGACGACGAGCAGGAGCTGGTCGACGTCCAAGCTCAGCAAACCGCACTTCTGCTTACGATTCCGAATCAGCTCGACGCCAGTGTACCGGTTGGCAAAGACGAGACGGAGAACGTCGAGTACCGTCGCTGGGGCACGCCGCGGAAATTCGAGTTCAAAGCACTCGATCACGCCGACATCGGCGAGAAGCTCGGGCTGCTCGACTTCGAGGCCGGCGCGAAGGTCACCGGCGCCCGCTTCGTGTTCCTGAAGGGCCACCTCGCGCGCCTCGAGCGCGCGCTCATCAACTTCATGCTCGACTACCACCTCGCGAAGAACTACGAGGAGATCCTCCCGCCTTTCATTGCCCACGAGCGCAGCCTCGTGGGGACAGGGAATCTGCCGAAGTTTAAGGACCAGCTCTTCAAGCTCGAGGACACGGAGTGGTACCTCATTCCGACCTCCGAGGTGACCGTCACGAACATCAAGCGCGACGCTAACATCGAAGAGAAAGAGCTCCCCTTCCGCTTCACCGCCTACAGTCCGTGCTTCCGCTCCGAGGCCGGCTCCCACGGCCGCGACGTGAAGGGTCTCATCCGCATGCACCAGTTCAACAAAGTGGAGATGGTGTGCATCACGACTCCCCAGCAGTCGGACGAAGTGCACAAGGAGATGGTCAACAGTGCCTGCGACATCCTGGAGAGGCTCGAGCTCCCTTACCGCGCCGTCCAGCTTTGCTCCGGTGACACGGGCTTTGCCTCTCAAAAGACTACGGATTTGGAGGTCTGGCTGCCGAGCCAAGAGAAGTACCGTGAGATTTCTTCGATCTCGAATTGTGGCGACTTCCAGGCCAGACGTGCCAATATTCGCTTCCGTAACGCACAGGGCAAGTTGGAGTTCGCTCACACCCTGAATGGCTCCGGCCTTGCGGTTGGCCGGACGCTCCTCGCCATTTTGGAAAACTTCCAGCAGGCGGACGGAAGCGTTGCACTTCCGGCTGCCATTTGGCCCTATATGGGCGGCGTGAAGGTTCTTTCCCCGTTGAAATAAGAGGCAGATTCTCTTATATTGAGTGCTCGCTCGCGGAGGACTGGTCGAGTGGTTTAAGGCAACAGTTTTGAAAACTGTCGACGGTTAACGCCGTCCGGGGGTTCGAATCCCTCGTCCTCCGCCATCTAAATTTTCTGATCTCTTGGAGACGTGGGTGAGTGGCCTAAACCACACCCTTGCTAAGGGTGCGGACCCTAACCGGTCCCGTGAGTTCGAATCTCACCGTCTCCGCCATCTTATTGCTCAACACAGTAAAAGTGCGCCGTGTCGCTGCACTCAGTTGAGTTCGAGTCAAAGCTAATGTCTTCTACTGAGTCGGATTCGCCCGTAACTCCTTGGCTGGGAGCACCGCCTGAATCAGACCAGTCAGTACAATTGAATCCAGTGTTGATTGAAAAATCACTATTCAGCCCTGTCCAAACGGCTGCACTGTCATCGGAAATGGAGGCAGCAAGATCGAACTCAAAAAGTCCGAGGGCATTTGTTGTGGCAATTCTGGTGACCCCATCAAGCCGGTAGTAGGGGGTGTTTTTTTTCAGAGGCCAGTCGATTCTTCCGACCTCTGAGGTCGAACAATCTTCACTGACATCACACGCCAGTCGTTGGGAGGAATGTCCGATGAGGGCCTTGAATGTTCCGCTCCCGGGATAATTATCACTAGTCATGCATTTCGCGTCGGCGTTCGAAACTCCACCGATATTTCCGTTCGATGTGCGCTCCGACACAAAGATTCTCAATACTTTTGTTGAGCTCCCACTGCTACTCAGCGAGGACTTGCTGCAGCCGCTGAAAATGAGTGATGAAACTAAAAAAAACCAAGCTACTTGTTTCACATTTGCCCCAGGTGTTTCAAAGGTTATAACTTCCAAAGTAACGAATTAGTTTTCGGCAAAAACAAAGACAAGGTGCTCACCCCAAAGTATGTGTTGTGAAAAAATAACAAGAAGTCAGAGACTGGAAAGAGGGAGGAATTTCAAACTCTTTGGTAGTCAACTGAACTAGTCGGAGACATGCGACCAAGTGTCACAACTGCTCGGAAGCGTAGGTGATGTACTGACAATTTGGCGTTACACCTCATCTATATCCCGCAGGCGCCGATATATAGGTGATGTGGAGATCTCTCTTCGTTATTTTTTTCGCGCTCTTCAAGTTGGCGTCTGTGCACGCCCAGGATGCTGTCCCGGACTGCAGTTTCGCGGACGCCTTTCCCTTGGGTCGCGACAACACGCGGATGCTCGAAGAACTCACCCGCGCCATCGAAGGAATTAACTCCGCACCGGGCTCCTACGCGAATAAGGTGCGCTTCCTGAAAGAAATCCTTCCGGACATCCTCGAGGCCCAGGATGACGTCGAGCTCGAGCGCGAGCGGCTCTTGCGAATCCTCGAGACCGCCGACCCGTCCGGGGAAGATCGCGAGTACCTCGAGCAACTCAAGTCGCGCTACAACGCCCAGAGCGCGGAGGAGCTCCGCCTCCGCGTAGACACTATTCCACTGGAGCTCGTCATGGTCCAGGCAGCTAAAGAAACCGGATGGGGCTCGTCGGTGGTCTGGGAAAAATGCAATAACGTCGCTGGCATTTATGCCTACTCGGGCCTTCGCGTCTGTGACACGCCCTCGAAGAAGCTCGCGCACTTCGCGACCAGGGCCGATAGCTTCCGGTCCTATATCCTGTCGCTGAACCGCAACGAAAACTACCAGGAGTTTCGCCAGAAGCGGGCGGAGATGCGCGCCGACGGTGTCCGCCCCGACGGCGTTAGTCTCGCGCCACACCTGATCAAGTACTCGATCCAGCGTGAGAAATACACCTCATCGATAACCCGCCTCATCACCGACCACCAGCTCGACACGATCATCGCCGAGGCGATGTCCCTCGCCGAACAGGTGGAGTAGAGGCCCGTGCGCTCGGTTTACTGCTCAACACAGTAGATAGGCACTTGTTCATCACAATTGGAGGTTGTGTCGGCGACTGCGTCACCACTTACAGCGTCTGAGATCCCAAGCCTTCCGGCAGGCCCTGAAGAACCATCAGTCCAGTCGAGGCAGTTGTAGGTGGAGTCGTATGCAAATTCGTGACTTAAGCCAGTCCAGATTTCAGCATAGGTATCATCGATAGGCGCCGAGAGGTTAAAGCCAAACACTGCGTTCGTGGTGGTTGTGCCAATCACGGTCGTTTGGTCGAGTCGGTAGTATGTGGTGTCCGCTCGGAGCGGCCAATCGACGCGACCGACAGAGGTGGTCGTACAGTCCGCCAGGTTACATGCGCGACGGCTCGAGGAGGTGCTAATCAGAGCCTTGAAGGTTCCGGTGGGAGGCGTATTAGGATCATTCATGCATTTCGTGTCAGCACCGGATTTGCCGCCGAGGTTTCCGTTGTACAAGTTCTGAGTGACGAATATTCTTAGGGGTCCAGTGCTGCTAGCACTTATGTTCCCGCCGGTAGGACCGCCACAGCTACTAATCAGCGAGAGCAGGCTTAGAGAAAATACGATAGGACGATTCATATGGGCTCCTATAGGGGTAGTCGCGTATGTAGATTTCAGTCAACGTATTCGGTGAGTATCTAAGTATAACTAAAGTGCGGGTCGTTAATTCATCTCAACAATCATCAGAGACTCGATGTCGACTCACCCGAAGAAATGACGCCAGCGACCTTCCTCATGCTTTAGGCCGATGGAGCAAACTCGAATTGTGCCGAAGAATAAACTAAACCCGGAGGCTATCATGTCGGTCGTTACGCGTTCTGCGATCTTTGCACTTCTTATAGCGGCTCTCGTGGGTTGCGGCGGCGAGACTGGGTCGTCTTTGAATACTTCCACCGTTGAAGGAAGGCCGGACGGTGAGTTAACGTCGTTTGTGGCAGGGCCAGCACTACCCGTCGCGCTTCACTCCTCGGTCAGCGTGAGGATCGGCAACAAGGTCTATCTGATCGGGGGCCACACACCCACGGTAGCGACGAAGGCCATCTACGAGGCGACGATCACAACTGACGGGACGCTGAATTTCGCACTTTCGCCTTTCGAACTCGACATTCCTCGGATGAACGCCAGCCTGGTCAAAATCAAAAACTACATCTACGTCATCGGGGGCCGCGATACCATCTCGACATTCGATAGCATCGCACGTGCTCCGTGTGACAAGGACGGTCTCACCGGAAATTTCGTAACGATATCTGAGAAGCTAACGGATTCTAGGGCTTACGCAGCAGCCGTCGTCACAGGTAACTACATCCACATCATCGGTGGTCGGGTCAATGGGTCAGAGAGTTCAACGGTCGAACGCGCAGCATTTGATACGAACGGAGCGCTCACCGGAGACTTCCAACTCATCTCCGAGCAACTCGTTGAGCGTCGCCGGACTCACGCCGCAGCGGTGCTGGGCCAGAATTTGTACGTGATCGGCGGCGAAGACGGTGTTTCGTTAAAGTCGATCGAGAGGTGCACGATAAATTCGGACGGAACGATCTCCGCATTTGCGGCTGCACCGGTAGACCTCTCAGAAGAACGCAACCGATTGGTTGTAGCCGTTCTCAATGGCAAGCTCTACGTGATGGGGGGCGTGGGTCTCAGCGGATTTCTAACCTCCGTAGACGAAGCCGACATTACGAATAACGAGTTGGGAAGTTTTCAACAATCATCGCTGAGCTTGCCCTATGAGGTGGAAGATACGGTGGGCTTATTGCTCAACACTCATTTCTATTTAATCGGCGGGAGGCGTGGCACGGTGAGGGATACGGTTCTAAAAGCCGAGATCCAAAAGTAGACTACGCCTGGATCTTGGTGAGGTACCAGGATGTCACCTCGGACGAGTTCTTCGCGTCGAGCTTGCGCATCAGGTTGAGCTTGTGCGTTTTAACGGTGTTCTCCGAGCAGCTGAGGTGTTCGGCGATCTCCCGGACCGTCTTCCCCTGGGAGACGAGCTCGGCCACCACGAGTTCTTTCGGTGTCAGGCCATGGCTCTCGATTTCGACGGAACGTTGCTGGTAGCGCTGACCAAGTTTCTTGTAGAGCACGCTTCCGAAGCGCGGTGAGAAGTAGGTGTCGCCGCCGAGGACACTCGTGATCGCCTGGTGCAGGTGCGCGACGTCGTCCGTCTTCATCACGAAGGCCGAAATGTTCAATGGAATCAGCCGATCGATCCAGCTCTCTTCGTAGGTCTGAGACACGACGATGATCTTGGTCGAAACACCCTTCTTCCGCAGCTGCGTAATGAGATCCACTCCGTCCATGTGTGGCATGAGAAGATCGATGAAGCAGATGGCAGGTGCGAGTTTTGCGATCTCTCGAAGGCCTTGGGCTCCGTCAGTGCCTTCACCCGTGAGGGTGAGCCGTTTGTCGGAGGTGATAAGATTTTTTAGGGTATTTCGGAAGGAAGTATCGTCATCGCAAATATAAACGGACGTCATCAATGATCCAGAAATGATCTTAAATCTGAAATAATACTATCCTAGTTTTTAAGCGCTTTGTGCATATTATTAAAGAAACCTTCACAATTTCTTATGAGTACAGGAATAAACTGTGTTGGCGGCGCGTTGGCCGAGATGATTCTTGCAAATCTCTTCGGAATTGTTTAAAAATCAAAGCTCTTTTCTGCGCAGCCGTAGCTCAATTGGATAGAGCATCTGACTACGGATCAGAAGGTTTGGGGTTCAAATCCCTACGGTTGCGCCACTTTCCTTTCATCCCACTCTATTCAGCGAAGCGAAACTTGAGGTCCTCGAGGTTGAGCTCCTGCAGCATCTTCTCTAGCCGCTCCTGCGGATGGCGCCGGGGGAGATCCTTAAAGGTGGCAATGATCAGCTCGTTCTTCATCGAGTGTTCCCACCCAACGAGCTCGGTCACGCGCACCTGGTAGCCGTGGGCCTCGAGCTTGAGGCAGCGGAGGACGTTGGTGATGTGGCTACCGAACTCGCGCGTGTGCAGCGGGTGACGCCAGATCTCCGTGAGCACGTTGGTGGCGAGGCTCGGGCCCTTGAGTTTTCTCAGGTGCGACGCCACTTCGGCCTGGCAGCAGGGCACGAGGACGAGGTGCTTCGCCTTGCGCTTGAGGGCGAAGCTGATGGCGTCGTCGGTGGCGGTGTCACACGCGTGCAGGGCGGTGACCACGTCGACCTCGGCGGGGATGTCGGTCGTGTCCATCGCCTCGGCGACGGTGTGCGGGAGGAAGCGCATGCCTGTGAAGGTGAGCTTCTTCGCGAGGGCTTCGGATTTTTTCACCAGCTCTCGGCGGCTTTCGATGCCGATGACGGCGCCGGATCTTTTTTCTTTGAAAAAGAGATCGAAGAGGATGAAGCCGAGGTAAGACTTCCCCGCGCCCATGTCGACCAGCGTGCTCTCGGGGGTCAGGAGCGGTTCGATGAACTGGTAGAGATGGTAGACCTGCTTGAGCTTGCGGCGCGTGTCCTGGTTAAGCTTTCCGTCGCGCGTGAGAATGTGGAGCTCCTTGAGGAGTTCCAGCGACTGTTGCGGTTTGATCTCAGGGATAAGTTGGGTCATAAAAAAAAGGGCCATCTTGCGATGGCCCCTCTTAAGTCGTAGACGAGTCTAGTTCTTAGTAACGGCCGCGGCCGCCGCCGAAACCACCGCGATCGCCACGGTCACCGCCGCCGCCGAAGCCACGGTTCTCACGAGGAGCCATTGGCTTAGCTTCGTTAACGGTCATCGCGCGACCTTCGAAGTCAGTGCCGTCAAACTTCGAGATAGCAGCTTGTGCTTCGTCGTCTGAAGACATCTCAACGAAGCCGAAGCCCTTTGAGCGGCCAGTGTCACGGTCAGTGATCACTTTCGCAGAATCAACACTTCCGATGGAAGCGAATTTCTCGCGGAGTGTGTTGTCGTTGACTGAGAATGGAAGGTTTCCGACGTACAATTTCTTACCCATAAGTCCTCCTAATTTAGGCATGGGGCCGCAAAGAAGAAGTCTTATGACACCGATCTTAACGCGGACAGTTCTCGCGCATTATAGCAAACTTAGATTTGCACTTCAAGCGGCCATGGTGAAGCTTATAGAGTCCGGATTAAGCTGAGTGAAAACAGGGGCTTGGCGATAGGGGTTATCTGCCAGGAATGTGCATGGTGATTTCGCAGCGAGCTCCGGCGAGGTTTAGCCTGCCGAGTTGGGCGCGGCACTTGGTCATGGCCGGACTGCACTCTTTTTCTTGAAAGATGTAGCCCATCGGGTCGCCGTTTCTCGAGAGAATCTCCACCACACAGCGAGCGTGCGAGGTGGCGGAAAAGCTTATGAAGAACATTGTCGCCAGAAGGGCTTTCATAGAAGACTCCGAAAGTAATATTCATTTATTATAACCACATTAGCTGCGAGTCCCAAGCTACTAGGTAGAAAGGAAATGGCCATGAGTTTAAGTCTGCAAGAGCTTGAAAACCTAAGAAAAAACTACGCCCTTGGTCGACTGGATGAGGCCGATTGTCCGGCGGATCCTATGGATATGTTCCAGCGCTGGCTTAAAGAGGCGCTCACCAGTGAGTGTGATGAGCCGAATGCGTTCACGCTTTCGACGGTGAGCGGCGGGAGACCGCGGGGGCGGGTTGTGCTCCTGAAGGGACTCGTCGGGGGAGAGCTGGTGTTCTACACGAACTATGATTCGCCCAAGGGTAAGGAGCTCGAGAGCGCAGGGCACGCAGCTGCAACCTTCCTGTGGTTGCCGCTCCAGAGACAGGTGCGGGTAGAAGGTACCATCCGCCGTGCCCCGGCGGACATGTCGGATGCTTACTTCGCTTCTCGGCCGCACGATAGTCAGATCGGTGCGCTCGCGTCTCCGCAGGGGCAAGTTGTGCGCGACCGCGCAGTGCTCGAGCGGAGCTTCCAGCTGGCGGAGGAGCAGTACCCGCCCGGCACGCCGGTGCCGCGGCCCGCGAACTGGGGTGGCCTGATGATCGCGCCGACCTACTGGGAGTTCTGGCAGGGGCGAAGAAGTCGCCTGCACGATCGCATCGCCTACCAGCTCACTGGCGAGGTGTGGAAGCGGATGCGGCTCGCGCCCTGAGTGCCGAGCGCGCAACGGCGACCCAGCTGACGGCGAGCGCCGACCCCCAGAGGAGGCCCGCGAGGATGTCGAGGGGGAGGTGGACGCCGAGGTAGATTCGACTGTAGCTCACGAGGCCTACGGTCAGGAGCACGCTTCGTTTCTGCCACGGAGTCAGCGCCGCGAAGGGTAGGAAGAACACGGCGAGGGCCGCGGCGTTCGCCGCGTGTGACGAGAAGAAGCCCCAGCGGCCGCCGCACTTCTGGCCAAACTGCGCGAGCGATGCTTTCAGCTCAGGCATGCGGCACGGGCGGAGCCGGCCGACGAGGTTCTTGAAAAAGTACGAGGTGCTGGTGTCGACCATCGCCAGCAGGGCAAGGGCGAGCACGATGAGGAGCAGGGTGCTCCGCAGGGCCCGCGTCTGCGCGTGGATCCGCCAGACGAGGAACGCGAGGAGCGGGACCCACGGCAGCGGCCCCGAAAGAAAGATCATGACTTCGTTGAGCCCGCGGAGGTTGAAGCCGTGAAGCGCGAAGAAGATGCTCCGTTCGAGCTCGCCGAGCGCTAGCACTTAGAGCGTTCCCAAGATTTTCTTGAGCCGTAGCTTGAGCACGTTCACCACGGCTTCGAAGATGATGTTCTTGCCCATCTTCGACGCGCCTTCGGTGCGCTCCCAGAAGACGATCGGGAGCTCGCGGCACACGAGCCCCTTGCTCCAGACCTTGAACTTGAGTTCGATCTGGAAGGCGTAGCCGACGGAGAACACGCGGTCGAGGTCGAGGGCGCGCAGCGCTTTCGCGGAGTAGCCGTTGAAGCCGCCGGTGGGGTCCATGAAGGGGATGCCGGTGATGAGCCGCGTGTAGACCGATGCGCCGTAGGAGAGCAGCAGGCGCTGCATGGGCCAGTTCATGATGCGGATGCCGCCGGTGTAGCGCGAGCCGACGACGAGGTCGTGGGTGTCCAGCGCGCGCACGAACTCCGGCAGCGCCGCGGGGTCGTGGGAGAAGTCGCAGTCCATGGTGATGACCTTGTCGAAGCCCTTGGTGAGTGCCCACTTGAAGCCGTGGATGTAGGCGGTGCCGAGGCCCAGCTTCCCGGCGCGCTCGGAGAGGTGCAGGAAGCTCTTCGTGCGCTGCTGCTCTTTCACCACGCTCGCCGTGCCGTCGGGAGAGCCGTCGTCGATGATGAGCAGCTCGACCCCGGGCGCGCTCGTCCCGACGGCTTCGATCATCTTGAGCACGTTGCCGCGCTCGTTGTAGGTGGGAATGATGACGAGGGAGCGCGGCTGGCCAGACAAGAGAGAATCCTTTTGCGAAGATACCGGCACCATGATTCCACGCGACCGATTTGTTGACAAGTTGTTGCCCTGGCTACTCCTCGGGGGGAACCTCCTCTGCGCTGTCGCGCTCGAGCTCGCTCACGACGAAGCCTACTACTGGCTCTACGCGAGGCACTTGGACTGGGGATTCTTCGATCACCCGCCGCTCGTTGGCCTGATGATCGCGGCGACGAGCTGGGTCCCGGGTGAGCTCGGCGTGCGCCTCGGCTTTGTCCTCGCCACTCAGGGCATCGCGTGGGCGCTCGCTCGGGCACTTCCGCGCGAGCGCCGCTGGCAGGTGTGGCTGAGCTTCCACGCCTTTCCGCTCCTGGCCTTCGCCGGAGTCTTCGCGCTCCCGGACGGAGCTTTTGTGGTGGCCGCGTTTCTTTGGCTCCTCGCGCTTCGGCGATCCCTCGGGGCGGACACGGTGCTTAGCGCGCTCCTCGTTGGCGGCGCAAGCGCGCTCCTGCTCTACGCGAAGTACCACGGCGTGCTGCTGATCGCCGGCGCGCTGGTCGCGGTCCCGGGACTACTGAGACGGAGAACTTTCTGGCTCGCGACGCTCGTGGGTCTTGCCCTCTTCCTGCCGCACCTCCTCTGGCAGTACCAGCACGACTTCGTCTCGCTGCGCTTCCACTTCTTTCAACGACCGACGGTCTCGCCCGGCTGGCGGCAGCCCGTGCAGTACCTCGCGCTCCAGCTCGTGTTCGCCGGTGGCTTCGCTGGGCCCCTGCTGTGGAGCGAGATTCTCCGGCTTAGGGCGTCGTCGGAGTTCGAAAAGGTTCTCCGTGGTACCGTCTTCTTCGCGCTGGTCTTCTTTGCGCTCTCCACGCTCAACAAAAAACTCGAGGCGAACTGGTTGATCGTCATGGCGCCGCCGATGGTCATGCTGCTGACCTCGCAGCCCTACCTGCTCGGAGCCTGGGTGCGCCGACTGGCCCTGCTCTCGGCGTCCGTGACATTCGTCGCACGACTGGTCATGGTGGCCCCGCCCGAGTGGCACGGCCTCAAGCGAGGCCGCGAGGTCGCCGGCTGGCGCGCCTGGGCGCAGCGGGTGGAAGAGCTGAGCGCGGACTGCCACCTCGTCGCGAACACCTACCAGGTGGCGTCGAAGTTGAGCTTCTATCTGCGGCGCGAGGTACCGGCGCTCAACGTGCGTTCCCGAGCAAACCAGTTTGACCTCTGGCAGTTCCAGAAGACCATCCCGGAGGGCCCGGTCTGCTGGGTGACGAAAGATCGGCGGCGCTTCCAGGGCGAGCCGGTGCGCTCACCGGACGGGAAAGAATTGATCCTGGTGAAGGGACTCACTCTCGCTGATATACTCAAACATAGAACCGAGTGAAGATGAAACTACGCCACCAGCTCACAGACACCTACCAGCGCGTGAAATGGCTCTGCTTGCTGCAGGCCTTCTGCGCCGTCATGGGGTTCATGGGGGAATCCCTCGCCGGCCGCTTCGTGCTGAATCTCACTTTCCTCGCGCAGTTCGCGCTGCTCGTTGCGACGCTGAACTTCCACTTCAAGGCGCTACGGAACCTGCTCAACACTTTCTGGAGCATCACCATCATTCTGATGTTCTTCTACCTCATCGGCTTCTCTCGCAACACCTTCATCCTGCAGAACCCGATGACGAGCACGTGGTACCTCGCGGCCCTCGGGCTCCTGGCACTGGCGGGCTGGCAGATCTCGTCGCCGCTCTACTACCCGATGGTGCAGTGGTGGGAGTACGACTTCCGCTTCAGGCCCGACATCCGTGTCTGGGTTGAAGACGGAGAGACGGGACACCGGGCGCGGCTGACGGATCTGCGCCGACGCGCGGGGTGCCTGGTGATGTTCCACGCCGTTCCGGTCGGAGGCTTCGTGAAGGTCACCACGGACGTCATGAACCAGCGCTTCAGCATCCGCGCGGAAATCGTCAGCCGCAAGGAACCGATCCTCGGGCGCGCCTTCATCTACGGCGTGCGCTTTGACACCGAAGACCTGGAGCACCGCCAGCGGCTGAAGCTTCTCACCAACTACTGGAATGAAACTAAAAAACTCAAAATCCGCAGCAAGTTCGACACCCTTAAGTGAACCCATGCGGGAGCACCTTTGGTTCATGCGCATGGCCCTCGACGAGGCCAACGAGGCTTGGCGCAAGCTCGAGGTCCCGGTGGGCGCCGTGATCGTGGGGCCTGGCGGTGACGTGCTCGCGAAGGCACACAACTTGAAAGAGTCGCACAACAATCCTTGCGGCCATGCGGAGATTCTGGCGATCCAAGAAGCGACCCAAAAACTCGGCGACTGGCGTTTGAGCGGCTGCCGTCTTTATGTCACGCTCGAGCCCTGTACCATGTGCCTCGCAGCAATTGGCCAGGCGCGCATCCCTGAAGTCATTTTTGGCGCTTACGACAACAAAGCTGGTGCACTAAGCCTCGGCTATCGAATGCACAAAGATCTTCGACTCAATCATCGTTTTGCGGTCATGGGTGGCGTGATGCACTACGATTGTTCGCGCTCTTTGTCTCAGTTTTTCAAGGAACGGCGACCCTCACAAAATTAACGTCCGGCGTAATACTCTAGACGCGCTTTCCGTCCCATGTTAATTACTACTGCTTCTTATTTTGTTCGTTCTTCCTTCAGCGGAGATGTGTCCGAGTGGTTGAAGGAGCACGCTTGGAAAGCGTGTAACGGGTAACTCCGTTCGTGGGTTCGAATCCCACCATCTCCGCCATTTCTTAAAATTGCATCGTGTCACTTTGACATCCGATACGAGTAAACCTAGGATGTCAGACGGTCTGGGCCAGATGAGCTCATCGCTGCCAACTCCGCCAGGTCGGGAACGAAGCAACGGTAGCAGTCTGTTGAGTTGTGTTTGGTTCCAGGCCGTTCATCTCAATAAAATTTCCGCTCTTAAATTTCCTTACATCGTCGATTTTTCTCTGTTTTGTTGTGCGTGTGCGCATTGACGCTCAAGGGGCCCTCCCCTATTTTGGCGCTTCCCTAAGAGCCCCCTGTGCATGGAGACGTAATGTCTTATCAGGTCCTCGCAAGAAAATGGCGCCCCAAGCGCTTCGCCGACGTCGTCGGCCAGGAGCACGTCACGCGGTCGCTGCAGAACGCACTGCGGACCAAGAAGCTTGCGCACGCCTACCTCTTCACGGGCACGCGTGGAGTGGGAAAGACGTCGATCGCCCGCCTCTTCGCGAAGGCCATCCGCTGCGAGAATCCTACCGCCGAGTTCGACCCCTGTGGCCTCTGCGGATCTTGCAAAGACATCGACCTCGGAAACTCCCTCGACTACCTGGAAATCGACGGCGCCTCTCACACGGGGGTCGACAACGTCCGCGAGCTCATCGACAACGTCCAGTACCTTCCGGCGCGAGGCGCGCACAAGATCTACGTCATCGACGAAGTGCACATGCTCTCGAACAGCGCTTTCAATGCTCTTCTGAAGACGCTCGAGGAGCCGCCGGCGCACGCCATCTTCTTCTTTGCGACAACCGACGTGCACAAGATCCTTGGCACGGTGCTCTCCCGCTGCCAGCGCTTCGACTTTAAGAATGTTCCGGTGGAGATCTTGGCCTCGCACCTCGCGAAGGTGTCGGCGGCGGAGGGGATCCAGTTCACATCTCCCGACCTGGCGCGGAAGCTCGCGCAGTACGCCAAGGGCTCGGTGCGGGACATGCTCTCGCTCCTGGACCAGATCCTGAGCCTCGCGGGCGGAGCTCCGATTTCGGAGGAAGTCTTCTTCCACTCTCTCGGGCTGGCGCGCTCGGGGGCCATCGGTGACATCGTCGCCAAAGTGCTCACCGAAAAACCGCTAGAAGCCGGACAAGTGTTGCGACAGCTCATCGACGAAAACCTCGACCTCAAGCGAGTGGTGGACCAGCTCCTCGAGCGCTTCTACGAGGTCATCCAACTGGTGGACGCTCCGGAAGAAGTGTACCGTCGTCAGCTCTTGCCGTCGCAGGCACTCGCGGGCCTGAGTTACTCCGAGCTCTTCTGGGTCTACGAGACATTTGCGAAGGACGCGCAGTGGGCGCTGGGAAGCCTCTCGCCCGAGAAAGTGGTCGAGATCTCTCTCCACAAACTCGCGCGCCGCCGGCAGATGCTCCGGCCCGACGCCTCCCTCATCGGTGCGAGCCCCCACCAGGCATCTCCTGACGCGCTCCCGGAAAAAAAAACTCCAGAGCTTAACGCGAGGATCGCTGACTTGATCGAAGCCCTGCACGACGCCCCCACCATCCGCGCGAACCTCGAGCTCGGGGACTACCTCGAAAAGCCGGTGCTCGTCGACGGGGAGCTGCGGATCGTCGTCGGCTTCAGGGCCTCGGACGCGATGGCGAGGGATTACCTCTCGGACCCGGACGTGCTGCCGAAGTTCAAGAAGCTGACGGCGGAGTTCTTCGCGCAGCCCCAGGA
>DAIPJL010000263.1:0-2562 GCA_036770305.1 Bacteriovoracaceae bacterium
AGCTAAAGAGGTAGAGCTTGAGGGACTTCGACTCCACCATGAGCTTGTCGGCGATGTAGTTGATGTAGATGCGCGCGAAGTCCGGCTGGCCCGTCTTCGGACAGAGGCTGGTGAACTCGGTGCACACGAAGGTGGTCCAGTTGTCCGTCTTCGGGTGCTTGTTGGGGAAGCTCTCCAGCACCTCCGGAGCGTAGGTGCTCGGGTAGTCGGTGTGGGTCTGCCCGAGGAGCGTGACGCCTTTGAGTTCCTGAGCACTGCGGGGGCCAGATTTCTTCATATTTACCTCGTGTCTAATGGCCAGTGGCAGGCCCGTTATGGCAGAAATAAAGGGGAAATTCAATCGCTTAGGGATAGTCCATGACCAAGACGAAAATTATTCTCGGCCAGCTTGGATCGCCGCGCTCACCGGCGGTCTCCGACGTACGCCGCTTCCTCAAGGAATTCCTCGCAGATCCGCGGGTGGTGGACCTGCCGCGCTGGCTGTGGAACATCATCCTCTACCTCTTCGTGCTCCCCTTTCGTCCCAAACGCTCGGCCAGGCTCTACGCCCGCATCTGGGAAGGTGACGGCTTTCCTTTGGTCAAGACCACCAAACTGGTTGCCGACGGCGTGCGGCCGCACCTCGCCCCGAACCTCGAGGTGAACCACTGCTTCCTGCTGGCCGATCCGCGGCCTCACCACATCCTCGACGAGTGGGAGAAGGAGCCGGTGGAGACCCGCGCCCAGAAAGTCATCGTCTTCCCGCAGTTTCCCCAGTACGCCGAATCCACCATCGCCTCCGTCGTCGATGGCCTGGGCGCCGAGTTCAAGGGCCGGGTCAACATCCCGGGCTTCACCGTGGTCGACTCCTACCACCGCGCCAAGTGCTTCATCGACCACTCGGTGCGCCTGATCCAGCAAGGCCTCGCGAACAACCGGCCCGACGTGCTGGTGATCTCCTTCCACGGCATTCCGCTGCGGCGGGTGCTCGACAAGGGCGACCTCTACTTCCGCCACTGCCTCGAGACCTTCCGGCTCATCGAGCGTGGCCTGGGCGCCGTCGACTTCCCGGTGCGCATGCTCTTCCAGTCGCGCTTCGGCTCGGAGATCTGGCTGGGCCCCTACACCGACGAGACCGTCGAGCGCATGGTGAAGGAAGAGGGCAAGAAGCACGTGGCGGTGTACTGCCCGAGCTTCGTCGTCGACTGCCTCGAGACCACCGACGAGATCGGCCACGAGCTGCGCGAGCTCGTCGAAGAGCACGGCGGAAAGCTCACGGCGATCCCGTGCCTCAACGCCGACCCGGCGTGGATCAAAGACTACGCGCACTTCATCAACGTCACGGCCAACGGAAGCTTCCAGGAGCGCGAGGCCCTCTACCACACCATCGACATCAAAAAAGATCTGGAGCAGCACATGGCCGACCTCAAAACCCAACGCCCCGAACCGCTCAGCAAAAAGTCCAAGGGCGTGCTCAAGCTCATGTTCCTTACCATGTTCCTCGACCTCGTCGGCTTCTCCATCATCTTCCCGATGTTCCCGGCCCTGGCGAAGCACTACCTCGCCACCGACGCCGACAACGTCTTCCTGCGCGCCATCTTCGGCCTCGTGGGAGACCTGCAGGCCCTCGGCGGTGAAGCGGCGCTTGCCAACTCGGCGAGCTCGGTGGTGCTCTTCGGCGGCATCCTCGGGGCGCTCTACTCACTCCTGCAATTTATTGCTGCTCCAATGTGGGGCTCGATCTCGGACAAGATCGGCCGCCGGCCCGTGCTGATCATCTCGATCCTGGGCCTCGCCCTGAGCTACGGCCTGTGGTTCTTCGCCGGCTCCTTCACCCTCTTGATCGCAGGCCGTGCGATCGGCGGTCTGATGAGCGGGAACCTCTCGATTGCGTCTGCGGTGGTGGCCGACATCACCGACCAAAAGAACCGCTCCAAGGGCATGGCCGTCATCGGCATCGCCTTCGCGCTGGGCTTCATCATCGGCCCTGCGCTCGGCGGCCTTTCGGCGCTGGTGGACCTCTCGGCGCGCTACCCCGAGTGGCAGGCGCTGGGAGTGAATCCCTTCTCGCTGGCGGCGCTCATCGCCGGCGGCCTGTCGTTGGTGAACTTCGTGCTCGTCACCTGGAAGTTCCCCGAGACCCTGCCGCCGCAGAAGCGCGGCAAGGGCGAGGGCCTGTCGCGCACGGCGAACCCGTTCAAACTTTTCCAAAAACTGCCCTTCCCCGGTGTGAGCACCACCAACATCGCCTACTTCTTCTTCATCACCGCCTTCGCCGGCATGGAGTTCACGCTGACCTTCGTGGCGGTGGAGCGCTTCGGCTTCACCCCGCTGGACAACGCCAAGATGTTCGTCTTCATCGGCTTCTGGATCGCCATGGTCCAGGGCGGCTACGTGCGCCGCAAGGCCAACAGCGTCGGAGAAGGGAAGATGGCGCTGCAGGGCCTGGTGAGCATCATCCCGGGCCTCTTGCTCATCGGCTACACCTCCTCCGTCGCTCTCTTGTACCTGGGCCTCTTCTTCCTCGCGGTCGGTTCTGCCATGGTCATCCCGTGCCTCACCACCTTGGTGTCACTCTACACG
>DAIPJL010000046.1:0-18152 GCA_036770305.1 Bacteriovoracaceae bacterium
GATCATCACGATCCTCATGGCGGGCCACGAAACCATCACCAACACCATGGCCTGGACGATGATTCTTCTCGCGCAGCACCCCGACTGGCAGCAGCGCCTCACGCAGGCGAGCGATGAGGAATGTGGCGCCGTCATCGAAGAGGCCATGCGCCTCTGGCCTCCGGTGTGGGCCTTCATGCGCCAGGCGAAGGAGGCAGTCGAGGTCAACGGAGTGCTGGTGAAGCCGGGCGACATCTGCTTTCTGATGCCCTACTTCGTCCAGCGCTCGGAGAAGTTCTGGCACCGGCCCACCCGGTTTCGGCCCGAGCGCTTCTTCGGGGAGACGAAAGAGAAGTTCCCCGCTGGGGCGTACCTTCCCTTCGGCCTGGGGCCTCGCATGTGCATTGGCAAGATGTTTGCCATGGTCGAGGCGAAACTCATCCTCCGGCACCTCGTCACGCACTACCGCTGGCAGATTGAGAATGAAACCGAACAAGGAGTCGAAGCGGGGATTACCTTAAGGCCCACGACCAATACCGTCTTCAAGCTTCAGGTGCACCGTGGGCCTTGAGATCCGCTGTGTCGCCAGCTGGGATGAAGCCTTTTTCCAGGACTGGTGCTTGCTGCACGCGCGGCTCAAGGCGAAAACCGTCCTGGCAGAGTCGATCGCCGACTTCGCGCTGCTCCTGAAGAACAAAGCCGATTTCCCCGACGAAGACTGGCGTGCGTTCAGCGTTCACCAAGATCAAAAACTTGTGGCGCGAGGCTTGGTGAGCATCAATCGCCAGCGCCCCGAGATCGCCAAGGTTGGCTTCCTGGAGTTCGACGATGCTGCCGCTGCGGTTGACCTGCTCTGGCAGCACGTCGAGAGTTTCGCTCGCCAGAAAGGAGCAAAGCTCCTCAAGGGCCCCATCAACTTCCACTTCTTCGTCGGCTACCGCTGGCGCACCTTCTCCAAAGCAAAACCTTTCTACGGCGAGCCCCAGCAGCCGAGCTACTACCTCGCGCACTTCCAGCGCCTCGGGATGCGTCCACTAAAAACGTGGGAGACCTTTCGCATTCGCTTCTTTCGTAGCAAACGGAACTACGGTGAAATCCGGAAGGCGAAGCGGCCCGAACAACGACTTCGCATCCGCGGCATCGACATGAACAACTTCGAGCAAGAGATGGTTGTCATCCACCGACTCTTCCACGAGGCGTTCTCCGCCATGCCGGAGTTCGAGCGCATTTCCCTGGAGGCCTTCAAGAAACTCTACGGCAGCTTCCGCCACATCATCAGCCCGCTCTTCGCGTTCATCCTCGAAGACGCCGGCAACCCCGTCGCCTTCTGCATCAATTTCATGGACCCGCAGGCCCTTCTGCTGCAGCACGAGCGCCTCAGCAAAATTCTCCCCATGAAACTCGTGCGGCTGTGGACCTGGCTGCGCATCAAGCTGAACTTCTCGCGCCTGCTCATCATGTACGTCGGTCGGTTGCCCGCACCGGATGGCCGCGAGTACCAAGGCATCCAGAGCCTCGTCGCGATGAAGATGACGCTGCCGGTGGCGCTGAGCGTGCCGCACCTGCTGATCTGCTACACCGCCGAAGATAGCCCGGCCCTCAAGAGCTACGCGCCGGACCAGCGCGAAGTCCTCTCGGGCTATGCGCTTTTTGGCAAAGATTTGTAAAAATCGCGGATTTGTCCATTCAATTCAGGTGACTTGGAGGGTGTACTGGCGAAGGTGTACATTATGATGTACACTTGCAGTAAGGAGCCTGTTTATGAAAATACTCAAACGCAAAACGATCACTGAGCTACGTAGCAGTTTGTTTGAAACCTTCGATGAAGTCCTAGGCGGAGAATCTCAGATCATTACTCACAAGAGTGGCGGCGCAGTGGCCCTTGTTCCGGTTGAGAAAATCGAAGCCCTCGAAGAAGAAATTGAACTGCATAAGAACCTTGCGATCGGTTACGCTCAGGCGCTGCGCGGCGAGGGTGTTGCCACCAAAGAGCTCATGAACAAAATGAAAGCGAAAGAGAAAAAACTCCGAGAAAAGTATGGTTAGGTGGACCCCAAAATCCGAAGAGGATTTGGACCTCATTCGAGAGCACATTGCTCCAAACTTTGGCGTTGACCTTGCCATCGAAACTGTCAGGAACATCGTGCAGCAGACGGAGACCGTCCTTTCACGGAATCCTCTCGCGGGAGCAGTGGTAGAAAGTAATCCGCTCTTCTCGAAACTTGTCGTAGATGGAAACGCAGTATTCTATTGTGAAAATCCCAAAGACCGGCATCTTTACATCGTCTATGTGCAGCCCCGCCACACGTCACACAAGCTGCAGCGACTCAAAGCGAATTTTTAACTTTCGTCGACCCGAGGCCGAAGCCCTGCGCTCGTGCGATGTCGCGCGCGCGCTGGACCATCGCCTTCGTGATGTTGCCGGTGTGGAGCAGGCGCTCCTTGCCGAGGAAGCCCATGGCGAAGGTCTCCGCCATGCACGCGAAACTCTCGTTGGTGTCCAGCGGGAAAAGGGGAGTGACGAGGGACTGGTCGCCGGGGAGTTTGGCGACGCCGCCGAGAAGATAGGAAAGGTCTCGGCGCGTGCGCTTGAGTTCCTCAAGCACTTCCGGTTTGATGTTGGCCGGCACCGCGACGTCAACCACGACAGCGTCCGGTGCGAAGTGCTCGGGACGCAGGAAGCCCTGCCCGCTGCTGGCGCCGGTGATCACGACGGAACAGGTGTTGAGTTGGGCGAGGTCGTGCGTCACGCAGAGGAGGTCCTGGTTTTTCTCCAGCCAGAGGGCGAGGTCTTCATCGGTCGCCGGAACCCCAAGCACGAGCCGCTCGGCGAGCGTCGTGGCGAAGCGCGAATCGCTCGAGTCTGCGAGCGTCGTTTCGATCAGCTCGCGGACGACGCGCAGGAGCTTCGGGCTTGCGGCGGCTGGCGTGTGGTGCACGAGGACAAGGCGCTGGGCCTTGTCGGCCATCAGCATCGCCGCGACCGAGACGATGTTCCCGGCGGCGCCGACGAGGCCTACGCTCGCGGTGGAGAGGTCGATGGATTTCTTGGCGGCCTCGCGCTCCGCCGCTTCGATGGCGAGTTGAATGGTGTAGGCATTCCCCGTGGTGAGGTTCATGCCGCGGGCGTCGAGGTAGAGGCCGTTGCCGGAAACGATGGAGGTGAATTGGCCGAGGCCTACGGTGTTGGCGCCGAGTTCCGCGGCGAGGTCCACGCCGCGCTGGACTTTCGCGATGATGTCGCGGCGGCCTTTGCCGAGGAAGGCGCGCTTGAGTTCGATGGACGTCATCGGAAGACCCAGGAGGATGACGTCGATCATCTCGCCCTGCTCGTTCGTCAGCGTCTGCGCATGGTAGACGCCGAACTCCATCGCCCGGCGCATGAGGGCGAGGCGAGCTTCGAGGTCTTCGTCGGCCACCGGCGCGAAGGCCGGGGTGACGCGCTTGATGTGCTTCGCATCGATGAGGTGGCAGAGGAACACCGAGAGCGGTCGGCCACTGGGAGCGTAGGTGGTGGTGAGGTCACGGCCCCGTTCACTCGAAAGCGGCGCGTGCGGGTAGAGGTGCTGGAAGAAGTAGGCGAAGTCCGCCGCCTGGAGGCGCAAGAGGACGCGCTCGAGGCCACGGAGAAGGAAATTGATTTCGCTGTCGCTCAAGTAGATCGAGGGTTGCACGCGCAGGGTCGCGTTGCTGGACAGCGAGGGCGTCACCCGGATCGACTCATGGTGCAAGAGCGCCGAGGCCACGAGGTAGCCGAGCATGTCGGACTCGTGGAAGATGGCGAACTCGAAAGCCAGGTCGCGCAGCTTCTCGCTGAGTTCGATCGCTAGCATCAGGCCTTTGCCGCGAACCTCTTTGATCTGGTTCGGAAAGCGCTCGGCGAGATCTTGCAGGGCCTGCTGGAGCTTTGCGCCAGCGCGCATCCCGCGATCAAGCGTCTCGGCGTCCGAGGCGAGCCGCAGCGCCTCGATGGCGATGCGCGAGGAGTAGCCGTCTTCCGCGAAGGTCGAGGCATGCAGGTAGCCGAAGTCGTCGCAGTACTTTTTGTGGTGGAAGCAGGTCGCGCCGATCTTCGCGAGGCCCGCGCCGAGGGTTTTCGAAAAGCAGTAGACGTCGGCCGTCACGTGGGCGTGGCTGCCGGAGGCGAGTTTCCCCGTGCGATAGAGGCCCGCCTGGATTTCGTCGAAGACCAGCAGGAATGATTCCTGCAGAGAGTATTTTTTGAGAAGCGCGAGGTAGTCGGCGGCGATGGCGTGCACCCCCGCTTCCCCCTGGATCGGCTCCACGAAAACTCCGGCAGCGCGGCTGATCGATCTGCGGCCGAAGTACAGGCCGATCTGGTGCAAGCCGATCTCGATGAGTTCGAGCTGTTCGGCGCCGAAGATCGCGCCCAGGGTGGTGTCGTCGGCGTAGCAAGGGAGGAAGCGGTTCGATTCTTCACCGACGTAGAACGGGTGGCGGTACTTCGGGTTGTGCGTGAGCGAGAGAGAGCCCAGCGTCTTGCCGTGGTAGGCGCGCTCGAGGGAGAAGGTGATCGGCCGCTCCGCCAGTTGGCGCTGGTTGAACTCAGAGAGGAGGTCGAGGAGTTCCGCAGCGTCCAGCGACTGCGAGGCCATGTGCAAGAGCCAGCTGACGCGCTCCTGCGGGGCCTTCAGATCGTGGCAGTACTGGGTGAGGCGGTAGCGCCAGTCTTTGATGATCGCCGCGCGTTGAGTCTCGCCGAGCTCATTAAGATAGAGCAGGGCCTCGTTGGCGCCTTTCTGCAGCTCTTGCCGGCGCTCCTCCTGTCGGGCTCCGTAGGCGATCAGGCAGTGCTTCAGGGCCGCGTCCACGGCTTCTGTCCCGGAGTTGGTGAGCGTCGTGAACCAGGGGCCTTCGCCGGTCTCCTGCGTGAGGAGTTCGCTGAGTCTGCGCGCCAGCGTGCCGCTGCGGCGGCGCTCGGAGGCCTGCGTGAGCGACGATTCGCCGGTGGCGAGGTGATTCACCGCCGTCTGAAGCATGTGCGGATTCTTGTGGCCAAGAAGGTTCGCTCCGTAGCCGCCGGTGACGTCGAGGATCTGGCGCTCTTCGCCGTGGATGGTGGTCTTCAGCCACATCCCGAGGGCGTCGTCGTAGTGGACGTTGAGCTCGAGCGAGCGGAGGAGCTGACCGGAGAGGGGCTGCGCGAAGCGCTCGTAGTCGCGCTCGTTCTCCACGGAGGGAGGTGAAGATTTGTGCCGGAGGAGTTGGTCGAGCTTTTCCATAGGCCTTTGATAAGCAAATCCCCGGCCAGCACCTGGCTCTGGAGTTTCGGATAGTTGGTGCCGGCATTGTCGAAAGACTGGGCGGCCCGCTCGGGAACTGTCTAAAAATTCAACTTCCGTCCGGAGAAATCCGATGAGCCCAAGGAAGGAGACAGGACCATGTCCGCCAGCGCTCAGGCCAACCACTACTTCCAATGGCAAAAGACCCACGGATACCCCGTGTTTCTTCGCATGCCCGCGGAGATGATGGAAGGGCGGCTGGTGAAGCTGCTAACGGATCTGGGGTTCACGGAGCTCACCGAGAAAGAACAGAAGACGGCGGCGCTGACCCGGGCCGGGGCGCGGGTCATCTCGCTTTCGCAGGCATCCGCACGCGTCGCTCGGCAGGTCTGCCTCGGGGACTCGCTCGACGTGCACGGAGCCGAGTCGCTCACGTACGCGGCTGGCGCCCAGGTGTACACCTATCGGCGCATCGGCATGATGGTCTTCTCCCCCTCCAGGCCCATGTGGGAACTCGGCATCGTGAGCAACCTCGAGACGACCGAAGAACTCATGGGGTTGCGCGTGATGCTCAACCGGTCTCTCTCCTGGGCGCTCGCGCCCTTTGGCGTCCTGGGCCTCTGGGGCATCACCACGGATCAAGGGATCGTCGTCATGCGGCAGCAGCAGTCCTTCGGAGAGGTCGTCTTCATCGACGCGCAGAAGGGCTTCCTCTTCGCGTCTGCGGGCGTCGCGCGCATCGAGGGCCACTTCAAGATCTACCGCGCGGACAAGGCGGGCACGCAGGGCCTGCGCATGTCTCCGGAGGAACTCGTGAGCTTCCTCTCGACGGCGAACACTCACCTGTCGCACGAGGCGCTCCCGCCGGGCCTGAAGCGCACGGCACTGGTGCTCGGGGCGCGCGTCGCCGGCGAGTGGAGCGGGCCCTTGCACAACAGCGGCGAGTTGCCGAAGGCCTCTTAAGCGCCTAGCATAGTCTCATGACAACTTCATCCTGGATCGACCCCGTCATCTTCAGCCTTGGCCCGCTCGAAGTTCGGTGGTATGGCCTGATGTACGTGCTCGGCTTCGCCGTCGGGTCCTTCATCCTCGGCCGCCTCGCGAAAAACGGCTTCTGGCCTCTCCCGAAAGAGGCGATCGACCGCTACGTCACTGCGCTCATCGTCGGCATGTTCCTCGGGGCGCGCACCTTCTACGTGTTCATCTACAACTGGGACTACTACGGGAACCACCTCGACGAGATCTTCCACGTCTGGAAGGGCGGCCTGTCGTTCCACGGCGCGCTCTTCGGGATGTGTCTGGCGACGGCGTGGTTCGCGAAGAGGCACAAGGTGCACTTCTTCCAGATCGCCGACTGCCTGGCGGTGGCCGGAGGCCCGGGACTTTTCTTCGGCCGCATGGGGAACTTCATCAACGGAGAACTCTACGGTCGCGTGACGGACTCCGCCGTGGGCATCGTCTTCCCCGGCGGTGGCCCGGTGCCGCGCCACGCTTCGCAGCTCTACGAAGGAATCCTCGAGGGCATCGTGCTCGCGCTGATCCTCGCCGTGCTTTACCGTCGCCAGAAGCACTACGGCGTCGTGAGCACCGTCTTCTTGGTCGGCTACGGGAGCTTCCGCTTCATCGTGGAGTTTTTCCGCGAGCCCGATGCGCAGCTCGGGTACTACCTCGGGGGCCTGACCATGGGGCAGATCCTCTGCTTCTTCATGCTGCTCATCGCGGTCGGCATCTTCCTGTGGGCGAAGCGCGCCAACGTCCCCAATCCGCTACTGGCGCGTCGTTAGGGCGTCGTGCAGCGGAGTGAAGCCGCCGCTGCGTTTCTCCGCTGCGGGGGCCACGGAGAAGTAGATGGGAAAGCAGGTGATGGTGCAGCTGGCGCTGTAGAACATGACGTGCTCCGGAGTCTCCCAGCGGTAGAAGGCTTCTTCGTCCACGCGCTTGTAGAAATTCTGCTTTCCCCAGCGGCTGATGAGCGACTGGTGGAAGATGTCGTGAAGAAAGTAAGAGGGGAGACGCGCGAACATGTCGAGCACCACCTGGCCATCGCTCTGGACGATCACCGGGAACTTGTAGCGCAGCTGCGATACCCAGAAGCGGTACTGCTTCGGGTCCGTGCGTTCGCGCAGGACCTCCGCCTTGCCGTATTTCTTTTCCAGCTCTGAGAGCGCCGTTCCCGGAAAAAAATCCTTCAGCGTGTCGGTGCTGAAGTCGTAGTTTTTGGGGTCCACTTTGGCAGCGAGTGGCAGCGAGACGAGAGAAAAAATTAAACACAAATGTGCTAGTTTCACCGCTCCATGATAGCACGAGCTGCGGTGCGAGTTTTTCGCTCGGGAATTGCGGCAAAAAAAGACTGGCAAAAGCTGCCTCAAAACGCACGGAATCATTCGACAAACATGCGGATTCACGGCCATGATAAAGACTGGCTTTAAAGCTAAATTTTGCAGAAGAAAGTGCCGTCAAGCCTAAGGTATACTGCACCTTCAGCTCCCAGGATGGAGCGCGCCGATTGATTTTGGCCGGAAAGGATGACACCGATGACTACGACCTTCGCTACACTCCCCCTCGCCGCACTCCTCCTCCTCGGGGCCTGTGCCACCGGACCCGAAAAAAAGAATTCGAACTGGACCACCGCCGACGGCTCGGCAGAGTACGCTCCTGGAGCGCGGGTCCAGCCCATCATCGATAGCGAAGTCGCCAACTGCGAGGGCTGCATCGTCGGCAGCGCGCATCACGGCACCTTCGCCTCACCGCTGCGCGTGTTCGAGCTGCAGGGCGCGGAGCACCTCAACCTCAAGAACCGCCACTTCGACATCCCCGTGGTGTGGAACCCGGCGGTCGCGAAGTGGGTCAGCTACTTCACGGGCCGAGGCCGCGACTGGTTCACGCGCTACGCCGAGCGCGGTGGCCGCTACGCCCCGGTGCTCTCGAAGATCCTCAACGACAACGGCCTGCCGCGCGACCTCATCTACCTCGCGATGGCGGAGTCGGGGTTCCAGAACATCGCCAAGTCCCACGCCTCGGCGATGGGCCCCTGGCAGTTCATGAGCTTCACGGGCCGCCGCTATGGCCTGAACCAGACCTGGTGGCTCGACGAGCGCCGGGATCCGCTGAAGGCTTCGGTCGCCGCGGCTTCCTACCTGAAAGATCTGCATGACATGTTCGGCTCCTGGGAGCTCGCCACCGCCGGCTACAACGCCGGCGAAGGGAAGATCGGCCGCGCCATCAAGCGCTACGGCACGCGGGACTTCTGGAAGCTCACCAATGGCCGCTACCTCAAGCCCGAGACGAAGAACTACGTTCCGAAGATCATGGCCCTCGCCATCATCGGCAAGAACCTCGAAGCCTTCGGCTTCAGCTCGCTCGCCTTCCACCAGCCGCTGGACTTCGAACTCCTCGAGGTGGCCGGCAACACCGATCTCTTCGAGATGTCGAAGGTGCTCGAGGTTCCCTTCGAAGAGCTCCAGCGCTACAACCCCGAGCTCCTGCGCTGGCAGACGCCGCCGCAGGTCGCGACCTACCAGCTGCGCGTTCCGGTGGGGGCGAAGGCGCGCTGGGATGGCCTCGCGGACAAGTCCGTCGTCGCGGCAAGCAAGAGCTACCAGACCTGGGGCGTGACGAAAGAGACGAACCTCCAGCAGGTGTCGCAGGCGACGAAGGTGCCGCTGCCGGTGCTCAGCTTCCTGAACCCCGAGCTCGCGGGCCAGCGCCTCAGCAAAGGCGTCGAGGTGATCCTGCCCTTCCGTGCGGACCAGAGTGGCCGCGACCACATGTACGCCGACCTTTACGAAGTGCCGAAGCGCTTCCGCAAAGCGCGCCGGTCCTACTACCGCGCCATCAGCAGCGTCGAAGAGAGTGGCCCGCGCATCAAGAACCCTTCTAAGTTTTACGTCGTGAAGAAGGGCGATACCCTGTGGGAGATCTCGCGACGCACCGGTGTGTCCATGGACATCCTCGTGCGCTCGAACTCGATTCTCAAGAAGCGCGAAATCCTTCCGGGCGATCGCCTCGCCATCAAGTAGGCTTCCCGAAGCAATGCCGTGTGTGACATACTCACGGCATGAGTTTTGGACTAAAGGCCTTTAAGCGCCAGCGCGACGACGCGAAGACGAAAGCCGAACGGCGGCACATCTCTCAGGTGATCCTGGGGGCAGATCTGAGTGCGGTGCTGACGCTGATGCGCCTGAAGAAGAGCGCCGGCCCGGAGCAGCTCCGGCTCATCACACCGCGGCTCCTCAGCAAGGCGTCGCTCGCCGCGAGCTACGCCGCGGGCCCATCGCTCTACCGCGACCCGGCAGAGGTGCTAAGCCTCGGGCACGACTTTCCGCACCTCAAGTCGCTCAGCTACAGCGCGGAGGCGGTCTTCGCCAAAGAAGGCCAGTGGCACCGGTTCGGAAGCCGCGCGAAGCCCATGGAGCTGCTGGCCGGAGAGAAGTTCTTCCTGCCACCGCGCCAAGAAGTCGAGCTGGCGTCCTTCTTCGACCCGGCCGACTGGGAGCAGCTCGACGACGTGCTCAACGCCTACCAGCACGTGCGCGTGCTCGAGAAACTAGAAAAACAAACTCCCACCGATCTCGCCAACCGCGACGAGTGGTGGATGCTCTTCCATGACCTCGGCGAGGTGACCTGTTCGGAGCTGTGGTGCTCGCTGCCCTCGCGGCAGGTGCTGAAGGCAAGTGGCCAGGGTCAGACGCTGCCCCCCGAAGCCGGAGCGTGGTTCAACTCCATCAAGCGACAGGCGGCCATCGCGCTCGCCTGGGAGTGCCAGCGCGAGATCTACCCGGAGCCCGCGACCCTCTTCGTCCCGCAGAGCATGACCCACGAGTGGGGCCACTTCATCGTCGACGTCGCCCCCTGGGAGGAAGCGAGCAACGCGCACCCGGTGCGGGCGCTCATCCTGCTCCACGCGGAGGAGCCGACCAGCGAAGAGATGGCGGACAAGATCAAGCTCCTGAAGCGCGTCTTCGAGCGCGTCTTTCCGGGCTTCGAAGCGAACGCGCAGAACGAGCGGATCCTCGCCAGCGAGGACTACTTCGAGTGGCCCGCGGAGCCCCGGCTCGCCGACGCGCTCCTGGTCGCGGTGCCGAGCCTGCACGTCATCGGCCAGCTCGCGCCCCAGGGCTCGCAGCACTTCCTGGTGCGCGCGTTGAATTCGGTCCGCTAGAAATCCGTCGTCGGGATCGAGCCGTCGTTGGCGCGCTTCTGCATGCGCTGCTGGAACACGAGCGAGTCGAGGCTTTCTTCTTTCGGGTTCAGGATGGTCACGGCGAGGATGACGATCAGGCTCGTGACGACGGCGAACACCCAGCTCGACTTGACGGGGCCCCGGAGCCGTCGGCGCGAGTCCGCCTTCGCCATGCGCGCGCTCCGCGGGAGCTGCAGGCTGCGCGTGGCGCCGCCGCTGGCAGCGGTCTGGAGCGTGAGCACGTTCGCCGGCGCGGCTTCGAGCTCGAGCGTGGTGCCGCTCAGGTCTTCGAAGCTCACCTCGATGGCGCCGCCGATCGAGAGCAGGAGCGAGGGCAGGTAGGGCGTGCGGACGTGCGGCGGGATGCGTTCCTCGTCGATGAGGACGCCGTTGGTGCTTCCGAGGTCGGTGACGAAGATGCCCTCGGTGGTGAACTCGACCTCGCAGTGCCGCCGGGAGAATCCGTCGAAGGGCGTGACCACGTCGCAGTCGCGCGCGCGGCCGATGAGGAAGTGTGATTTCCGAACGGAGTACTCAACAACTTCGCCGGTGAGCAGGCGCATCTTCAGGCGTATTTCCACGCGCTCCTCCTTGGGACAAGAGAAATTGTCCCATGGATTTCAAAATCGGCCATAGAATAATCAGGTGAGATTACCGCGCCTCCCATCCTCGCTCCGCTCGCTGGTGACGAACCAGCGAGGCGTGTCGCTGAGCTTCACCGTCGTCACGACCACCGTGCTCGTGAGCGCGGTGGCTTACACGGTGATCACGCAGCTTCCGCGCCTGCGCGACGAGAGCCGCAAGATGGGGACCTTCCTGAACTACAAGACGCTCATCACGGGCGTCAACGACTACATGGTGAACGCCCTGCGCGAGCGCTGGTGCCTGCGCGTCCTCGGCAGCGGCTCGGAGACGATCGCGGGGACGCCACGGCCCGTGGTGTACACGGACCTCTTCCCTTCGGAGTCAACCTGCCGGCCGGGAGATCCGCTCGAAGCGATCGTCACAGACCCCGGGAACCTCGAGCGTCTCCTGTGGACCGAAGACACCGTCGGCGTGAATCCTCCGGGCGTGTCGCCGGCGAACACCATCATGGGCCTCAACCGCGACCGGATCGCGCGCGGCGTGACCTCCGTGCAGCTCAACGCGCACGACGTCCGGCGCCGGGAGATGAACTTCTTCGTCGGCGAGCCCACCCTCGCATCGCTCACCGAGGGCCATCCGCTGAGCCTCGTCCTCAAGGGGGCCCGGCGCTGCCTCGATGGCCTCTTCATCCGCGTGGCCGAGTCGAACGACACCAACAACTTGCCCGTCGGCGACGAGAAGCGCATCGAGGTCGAGGTGCGGGCGCGGCTGAAGAGCTCGTTTCTCTCCACGAGCTGCAGCGAGTTCAAGCTCGTCCAGTCGAAGGCCTTCTACAGTTTTTATCCGCGAGCGCTGAACACCTATGGCCTGATCGTGAAGGGAGACCTCAGTACGAACCTCTTCCACGAGTACAACGCGCCGGTGTACGTCGCGGGCGACCTGCGGCTCCCGCCGACGAACGCTCCGAAGGCGACCACCAGCGTGTTCTACGAGCCCGTCACCCTCGGGTTCAAGGACCCCAATGAAACGGGGAAATTGAAAACTAACAACGGCGTCCTCTTCACCTTCGACGAGCGCGGGGAGCCGCGCAAGACGCGCCAGGACCGCTACGAAAACTTCCGCGGCTTCCTCGGGGGCCTGACGCTCGACCCGACGGAGGACAAGGGCATGCGCTACCTCTTCGGCGGCGGCAGCACGCCGACGGGGGTGGACAAGCTCGAGCAGTGCATCGAGTTCACTGAGATTTATGTGAACCCGCACTACACTGCGGGCTCGATCCTGGCCTACCAATTGGGTGCCAACGGGTCTGGGTCGGCGAACTTTCGCATCGGACTCACGCGCAAGAATATCTTTCGTCAGCGCGACCAAGCTCCGCGCGTAATCCGCGGAGACAACGCCGGGAGCTATTTCAACTTGCTCACCAGGCCCGATCCGATCCCCGCCACAGCACGGGAGTTTGCCACTGTAGAAATCAGTGACACCAACGGGAACACCTTTAGCGGAACTCTGGGCGCCGGCGCGGGGTTTACCTTTCGCCTCAACGCCCAGGACGCGGGCCTGGTGCCCGAGGTGATCGGTGACATGCTCACTCGCCTCAACGATGACAAAGCATCGAACTACCGCGACGTGGTGCCGATGGGCCATCTCCTTCAGCGAGAGTCTGAAGTTCGGAACTACTTAGACGCAGCTCAGCGACTCAAGAACTCTTGCGACAACCGTGCCGGCTCCGGCTGCGTCGACTTTGGTTACACCCAAAACTGCGATAACAACTGCGGTAACGGCAACTCGATCACGCGCTATGACAACGCAAAAACCGCGCTGCGCACCTTCCTCCAGGGTGTCCGCAACGACACCGCCTTCGGGGGCGAAGCAGAACTCAGACTGAACGTCACGGATCCACCGCAGCTGCCGGACCCGGACACGGGTGCCATGAAGTCGGTGCTGAATATAAAAACGCTGAGCTTCGAAGTGACTCCGAAGTGGGCGCGGCTGGCCCCCTATGTGACGGGGAACCTCCGCGTGAACCTTAAAGTCGAGCACTACTCATCGACGCGCATCCGGGACTTTGACTTTCGCATCAATCTCAGCGGAAATCTCCTAAGCCTCAATCACCCCGGCAGCTGGGTGAACGCCGACAACGATCTGCGCCTGCTGACCAACCGCCTGAACCCGACTAGGCCGCGCGACGAGATCCTCGAGGTCGACTGTCCGGAGGGGGTCGGTGTCGCGGACTGGGACCTCGACATGTCCGAGAGCACGGCCTTCGCCTGGAACTACGCCAACACCCAGGCCGGTGCGATCGTCGACAACATCGACCACTCCCAGCTCCCGCTCATCATCTTCAGCGCCACCGGCGCTTTCCGCGAAGGGCACTCGGCGAGCACGAGCAAGTCCATCGTGAACCGCTGTGTGGTGCCGCCGGACCGGACCCACGTCTACGGCTTCTACGTCTGCGAGACCCTCGAGATCCAGAACGGCCGGACGCAGCCGCTCTACATGATCGGCACCTTCATCGTGAAGAACCTGGTGAACAACAACCGCCTCGCTCCGGTGATCTGGCAGACGGTCTGGGACGCGCGCTCGGCGCCGCTCATCTACCACGACCTGAAGGCCGGCTGCGGGGGCGTCTCGACGCAGTTGAACTGGCGCGACTTCATGCGCACGCCGGCCCTCGCGGCGGCGATGAACCAGTGCAGCGCCGTGGACCTGGTGAACAACGGCCCGAACAACTTCACCTGGACCACCGTCGACCCGGAGATCGGCCTCGCGCGGCCCTCGGACGTCATGACCTCGCAGAAGGTGAAGCGCCGGCTCCGGTGGATCGTGCGCGAAGACTCCCGCCAGGACGTGGTGAAATGAAACGCTCGCAGCGCGGCTTCGGAATCCTCGAGATCATGATCAGCATGGGCCTGCTCGGCGTCGGGGTCTACTTCGTCCTGAACGGGTTTAGCATCATCACGGACTCGAAGAAAGACGTCGACGAGTCGCTCGCCCTCGACACGATGGTGACGAACCTCATCGAATCCATCCGCATCAACGTGGCGATGGAGAAGATCGACTTCCAGCCCGACGAGTTCCTTAGGCCCACGCGCCTCGAGGACGTGAACGCGCTCCTCAAGAGCTGCTGGGGCCGCGCCGGCATCTACACCCCGGCGCCGCAGGACAAGTGCAAGGGCCGGGTGGGCTACGTGGTGACGCCCTACAAGGTCGGCGGGATGACGCTCCTGGGCCTCTACCGCGTCACCGTGCGCGTGACCCACGAGACGGCGCTCGAGGGCCGCTTCAAGCAGTTCGAGTTCATCGTGAGGGGCCCATGAGGAGCCAGCGGGGCATGACGATGGTCGAGGTCACCATCTCCGTCGCGCTCTTCGGCGCGCTGGCGCTGGGGATCATGCAGTTCGCGAGCAAGACCGAGCGCCAGCTCGACAGCTTCAATGAGAACATCAGCGACACCATCGCTCGGCTCGGCGGTTCGAAGGTGATGATCAACGACCTCGCCGTGGCGCTCCCGAGCTTCGGCCACCTCCACCTCCTCGACGACACCGGGAAGCCCTTCTTCTCCTACTCGCGCAGCGAACTCTGTCTGCCGGCCGGCGGTGAGCCGGAGCGCTGCAAGCGCAAGATCACCATGACCATTCCGCGGGGCCAGGTGCGCTCGAAGCCCTTTTTCTTGATCATCAACAAAGGCCTGCCGCTGGAGCAGCTGCGCACCCAGGCGTCGCCGCGGGCGATGATCGTCGGCGGCGAGTTCCAGGCCTTCAATCCCCACGCCGCGAACCCGGACCTGACCATCGCCAAGACGCCGGCGCGGCCCGAGTCGGCGTGGGACAAGGGTCGCCTCATCATGGTCAGTTCGCTGAACGCCTTCTTCGACTGTGCCGCGATGGCACACGGAGGCGGCGGCGCCACGTGCGCGACGAAGTGCACCACACCGGGCACCTGCAACCACGCCACCGAGCGACCGCTGGCGATGCTCGGCGTGGTGAGCGCGACCACGCGCGACCTCGCGCCCGTCACCGTGCGCATGCACGCGGACCTCCTGAAAACGAGCTACCGTCTGTGTCAGCGCGAGAGCTGCACGAGCAGCACCGTCCAGAGCATCGAAGCGACCTCCACGAAGGAACTCATCGAGAAACTCCCGTACCTCCCGGGCCTCAACAACAACGTCACCTTCGCACCGGTGCAGGTCATCCGCTACCACCTCGAGCGTCCCTCGGCGGACGCCCCTCCGCACAAGAACCTTCTGATGCGCTCGACGAGTACAATTGTTGGCAATCAGATCAGCTTCGACCGCGCCCAGATCTTGGGCTCGGGGGTCCAAGCGATCGATTTCACGAGGGAGAATATTTCTTATCCCAACTTAGAGTTCAAGCTCCAGCTCGCGCGCAAGGATTCGAATTAAAATAGCACTATACCTCGGAGGTCCTATGTCCCGCATCCGTCGCTCCCACCTCGCTCTCCTCGGGGCGTGCTTCGCCTTCTCCACCGGCGCACTCGCGCAGTACCTCGTCACCCCCGGCGGCGCCGCCGTGACGAACCCGCCGCCCGTGGGCGACGACCGCAAGGCCAGCTGCGGGAGCAACTGCGCCCTCGAGGTGCGCCTCAAGCCCTTCTGCTTCGGTACCAACTTGCGCAGCTACTCGGCCAGCCGGCAGCTCAATCCGCACGAAGCGCTCCGCGCGCAGATCACCCTCATCAACCCGGACGCGAGCAGCAAGCGCGACAAGATCAGCGTGAGTTTCCCGGCGCAGGTGACCTATCCCTCCGTCGGTTCGCGGTCCGACTGCGCGGTCACCAACCCGGGCGCCGGCGGCAGCATCCGCTTCATCCAGTGCACGGACCCGGAGAACGCTCGCACCGTCTCCTACACCATCCCGAACTGGGAGGTGGAGAAGAACACCAACCGCACCGCCTGCACGACCTCCGGCGACTACTGCACCTACTACACCGCCCAGCTGAACGCGACGACCTCGGACAGCAACGCCACCGAAAAGAAGATCTCCTGCGTCTACAAGTTCAGTGGCTCGGGCCGCAGTCCCGGCGCCAAGCGCGAGGACATCGTGTCTTGCCACTTCGCAAGCCGCACGCCCAACTACGCCGCGCGGACCGCCGCCCAGCTCAACGACGCCGCGGCGCCGCTCCTCGAGATGATCGCCCACACCAACGACATCCGCCTCCCGATCACCGGCAGCCTCCAGGCCATGCCGCAGGCGCAGGTGGTGCGCCACGGGAAGGTCATCAACCAGAAGTCTCCCGACTACCAGCTCGAGTTCTTCCAGGGCGGCCGCCAGCTCGCCGCCATCGTCGAGAGCGCCACCTTCGACGAGGCCAACGCCGGCAAGACGCTCACCGTGAAGGTGAAGTTCCCGGGCCAGGACGGCTTCTGCGGCGGCTACTACTCGCCGCTCATGTTCTTCTTCGACGGTGAGCTCCCAGAGTTCAGCGGCATCTCCGACTTCCCCCTCTACGGTAACAAAGAGGGCGCGCGCGTCTACTGGCCCGAGCGCGGGGCTCCGGGCCACTTCCTGGTGATGAGCGAGACAGGAGCGAAGGGCATCACTTCCTACAAACAACTCTTCGGGCAGACCGATGAGTTCGAGAACGGCTTCGAAGCGCTCAAGGCCCACGACAAAAACAAAGACGGCAAGATCGACAGCAGCGACGCGATCTTCAGCAAGCTCGCCCTGTGGCGCGACGAGAACGGCGACGGCGTCGCTCAGCCCGAGGAGCTCACCTCGCTGAAGCAGAAGAAAATCAAGTCCATCGACCTGCGCTACACGAAGCGCGACCAGCTGCGCTTCGCCGAACGCGCCATCGCCAAAGAAAAGAGCGTCTTCGAGTTCGAAGGCGGCGATGGCCCGCAGACGGGCCAGGTGATCGACGTCTGGCTCGCGCCGATCGATACCTAGTAAATCCGCATTTTTCACACCCTCATGTTTTATTGCAGATGCGTACGCATTTGTGTGCCTTGCTGTGAAGGAGTACACATGGGAACAAACGCACGCACTTTCCGCACTCACCTCGCTCCAGCGGAACCTACTTGCGATGCTCGAGGTGAGAGAGGGACGATCGGTCAAAACTGAAACAGCCAGTGGATTTGAGGCGCTCTTCGACGAGATTTCTGCGAAGGTGCGGAAAAAAATCGTGGCAAGAAAGCCTCTGGTGAATGATCCGACAAACTCACGCACAACAATTTCTGCACGAAAAGACGAGGGGAGGCCTGCGGATCAGCTGATCGCTGATTTCAAGGAAGAGCCCCTGGCCCTGGCCTCGCGCATTCGGGAGAATCCATTTATCTATCCCTCCTATTCTCTCTCAAATCCAACGCGAAGAGCGATCTTCTATTTCGGGAATTATGCACTCGAGTATCAGCTCATTCTTTTTTTTAAGTGGTGGAAAGAAATAAAGTTTCAGAAATCATCCTCACTTCCTTGCTCGCGACGCGCTCGAGTCATTACCTCGGCCCATACGGTGCTGAGGTCCAAGTGGATGATGATTAACACACGTCAGAAACTTGACGAAAATACCACAAGGGCTGCGGAAGCAAGGCGTCAAGCTTGCGTAGCAAACGAAGCAGCACCACACTTTGGGTAATATCATTACTCAAAGGATTTCTGCGTGAAGCTTCTCGTGCTCTTCGTTGCCCTTCTCTGCGTGGCCGCCGCTCGTGCCCAAAGCCGCATCGTCTCCGTCGACGCTTTCCAGCTTGGCTACTCCGGGGGCCTGAACTTCAAGAGTGACTCTGGCCGCAAAGACGTGAAAGACCGTGACGCCAACGAGTTCAATCTCAACGCCAACTTCGCGCAGACCATCAAAGAGTACCCCAACACCATGTTCAAGGGCGTGGCGCGCTACCAGCGCGAGCACGTCGACCAGGGCAAAGACACGACGAACTCCATCTTCGCTCTCAGCGGCGGCGTGATCCTGAACCACGACGCCCAGGACATCAAGAACTCGATGTTCGTCGGCGCCCAGCTCGGCGTCGAGTGGCAGCGCATGGACATGGGCAGCGACGACGAGTCGGGCCTCAACATGGTCTTCTCCGCGGAAGCCGGCAAGCGCTGGGACATGGGCCGCTACGCCATGGCCAACATCTCCTACGCCCCGACGCTCGAGTTCGTCTTCCGTCGCTACGGCGGCGGCATCCGCGACGAGTTCTACAC
>DAIPJL010000264.1:0-2553 GCA_036770305.1 Bacteriovoracaceae bacterium
GCGCCGCATCGAGGGCCTCGCGCGCGCGCGCCTTGCCCTCCACCCACCGCTCGATGGTGAGAAAGATCGCTTGAATAAAAACTGTCTGCGGACACGCCCAGCCGCACCACACGCGGCCAAGGTAGCTCGTCAGAAAAGCGATGGCGAACAACCCCGCCGCCAGCAGCGTGAAGAACACCAAAGGCTCCATCCCGTGGAGAGTGAACCCCAGGACGGTGAACTCGCGTCCGAAGACATCAATCAGGAGCGCCGGCCTGCCATTCACCATGAACCACGGCAAAACGAGGTAGAGCAGGATCAGTCCCCAGTAGGCGTACTGGCGCCTTTCTTTCCAGCGCCCCTTCACGTCCTCGGGGTAAATATAAACTCGATTCCCGTGCTCGTCGGTGGTGGCGAGGCGCTCCGGATCGAGTTCGAATTTTGACCTACTCATTCACCACTTTTTCACCCTGAGCTTCTTTGCCCTCCGGATGGAAGGTATTGTGGAAAGTCATCACGTAGGCGGTGACACGGTAAAGGTCTTCGGCGGACAGGAGCTCGCCCCAGGCCGGCATGCCGTTCTCCTCGCTGCCGGTGTAGACGATCTGGTAGATCGTGCTGGGCGTTCCTTTGGCGAGCAGCCAGTGATCGTCGGTCAGGTTCGGGCCGATGTCCCCGCGGCCACCCTCGAGGTGACACTGCACGCAGTTCTCCTCGTAGACCACGGCCCCTTTTTGTACCTCTTCCGGAGTCGCATAGGTCGCATACACCCGGTCATCAAAGGGTCCGTTGGCCGCTTTGTAGGCCTCCTGCTTTTCCCGCAGATCGGCGTATGCCGCGTTGAACTCGTCACGCAAGGAAGGCCCTCCCATCCACTGGTAGTAGACGGTGTAGCCGATGGCAAAAATAATCCCGGCGTAGAAGAGGACGCTCCACCAGCTCGGCAGCGGGTGATTGAGCTCTTGGATCCCGTCGTAGTTGTGGTCCAGCACCAGGTGCTGCTCATCGGCCTCGATGTGTACTTTTTCTGTCTCAGTATGCTTAGTCATGGGAAGCGTTCTCCTGGGGCCGCGCCTCGTCTAAGGGCAGGGCCGCCGCGTGTTCGAAAAGTGGGATGTTCGACTTCTTCCAGGCCCACAGGGCGTAGAGCGCGAACATGACAACAAAGATCACCAGGCCCGTCATCGGCAGCCAAGTCAGATCGAAGTTCTTCAGCACCGCCTGCTTCACGGGGCCTCCTTCTGTTTGCCGTAGTCCACTCCTAATCGCTGCATGTAGGCGATCAAGGCAATCACTTCCTTATCCAGCTTATCCCCGGGAACACCTCCGGCCGCCAACTCGCCATGGATGCTCTGCGCCTGCTCCCGGGCCAGCGCCTCGGCGTTCCGGATCTCATCGGCGCTGTAGGGCACCCCCAGCTGCTGCATGACCGAAAGCTTCTTCGGCAGACTGGCGTAGTCGAGCTTGTTGGTGAAGAGCCAGGTGTAGCGCGGCATGATGGACCCGGCGGTCACCTCCTGGGGCCGAGCGAAGTGACGGTAGTGCCACAGGTGCGAGTACTTCCCACCGACGCGCGCCAGATCCGGCCCCGTGCGCTTCGAGCCCCACTGGAAGGGGTGGTCGTAGACGAACTCTCCGGCCTCGGAAGGCTTCCCGTAGCGCACCACCTCGTGGGTCATCGGCCGCACGGTCTGGGAGTGACACAGGTAGCACCCCTCGCGGATGTAGATGTCTCGGCCAGCGAGCTCCAGCGGCGTGTAGGGCCGCACGCTTTCAATCTTCGCGACGTAGTTCTTCGAGAGCACCGAGGGGATGATCTCGATCGCCGAGCCCACCAGAATGGCAATCAGTGAGAGCACCGCAAAGACCATCGGCATGCCTTCCAGCGCGCGGTGCTTGTCGGCACCGTGTTCGATGGAGCTCGCGTCCAGCGCGGCG
Organism: Bacteriovoracaceae bacterium; assembly: GCA_036770305.1. GTDB lineage: Bacteria > Bdellovibrionota > Bacteriovoracia > Bacteriovoracales > Bacteriovoracaceae > UBA6144. The sequence goes on from DAIPJL010000264.1 coordinate 1,918, forward strand.
GCCTCGTAGACCACCGGCGCAGACACACTCCCCTGCTTCGCGGTCTTGTAGAGGTTGTAGATCATGATCAAGAAGGAGCCCAGCACCAGCGTGCCGCCGGTGGCGCGCACCCAGTACATGGGGACGATGCGCACCACGGTTTCGATGAAGTTCGGGTACACCAGGCGCCCGGTCTCATCGATGGCGCTCCACATGAGGGACTGTGTGACACCGGCCACCCACATGGAAACGATGTAGAGCACAAGACCGATGGTGGCGGTCCAGAACTGAACGTTGGCAAGCTTCTTCGAGTAGATCTCGGCGCTCCAGAGCTTGCTGACGAGGTAGTACAGGATCCCCGCGGTGAGCATGTAGTTCCAGCCGATGGTGCCGGAGTGCACGTGGCCCGGGATCCAGTCGGTGAAGTGCGCGATGGCGTTGACGGACTTGATGGACAAGAGCGGGCCCTCGAAGGTCGACATGCCGTAGAAAGTCAGGGCCGTCGCCATGAAGCGCAGGGTTGGTTCCGTGCGCACCTTCGCCCACACGCCGCGCAAGGTGAGAAGACCGTTGATCATCCCACCCCAGCTCGGCATCCAGAGCGCCACGGAGAACACCATTCCGAGAGTCTGTGCCCACTCCGGCAGCGTGGTGTAG
>DAIPJL010000047.1:0-17997 GCA_036770305.1 Bacteriovoracaceae bacterium
ACGAGCCGGGGACAGGCAGGATGCCCGCATATTGCAGGGCGCCCGCGCCGGCGAAGACGCAGGAGCCGGTGGAGAACCTCACCGGGCCAAAGGAAACCCGCGGCGCCCTCAACGCGCAATCGGGTGTCTCGGCCAGTGGCTTCGACGTCGGCCTCGAAGAGAAGCAACTCCTCGAACTCGCGGCGAACTTTCAGGGCCAGATCTCGGCGAACGAGTGGAACGAACTCGCGACGCAGGCCAAGGTGAGCTCGTACACGGTGGTGAAAGACGACTGGCTCTTCAAGATTTCCAAGCGCCTCTTCGGCTCCGGCTTCTACTACCCGAAGATCTGGGCGCTCAACCCCTTCATTACGAACCCGCATCTCATCGAGCCCGGTATGGTGCTCTCCTTCACCACCGGTAGCGCGGACCGCGCGCCTGAGATCAAGCTCGGCGATTTCAGCGACGCCGAGCTGCGAGCTGAGCCGGGCGCCAGTTCCGCCGCCATCGCGGCGGGGGCGGACGCCGACGACTTTTCGATCTGGGGTGAGGTGACCGAACCGGAATGGCTCAAAGAGCGCAAGAACCTGCTCAAGCAAGGCGTCTACGTCCAGTACGCGACCAGCGAGACCATGGAGGACTTGGTCGAGGCGAGCCAGACGGCGCTGGTGAAAGAGTACGAGAACTACGAGCCCCCGCAGAGTATCTACGACATGCCCATCCCGCGCGGCTACGATAAGCTCGGCTTCGACCGGAACTCGAAGATCTCTTTCAACTTCAAGGAAGGCTTCTACCTGAACACCTTCCTCACCAACAACCCGGTGCAGGACTTCGGCAAGCTCGACTCCGGTGCAGACTCGAACGTGTTCTTCACGCCCGGCGACCGCATGTACCTGCTCTTCGACGAATCGGTGAACGTGCTGCCGGGGGACCGCTTCTCGATCTACAGCGCTCAGGGGAAGGTCGCGCACGCGAACTCCGACCGCGAAGGCTTCAAGTACACCATCACCGGGCAGATCCGCATCACGGCGAAGGTCGCTAACAAGTGGGAAGCGGAGCTCGAGGCGGCGACGGGTCTGATTCAGCGCGACGACCGGATCACGGTCTACACCCCGAAGATCGACCGCATCACGCAGACCTTCAATTCGCGTCTCATCGAGGCGGCGATCATCGGGACGCACGCGGGGATCCAGCGCGGGATCTCCAGCGGCGACGTCATCTACCTCGACCGCGGCCGCGCTGACGGAGTGGAGATGGGTAACGTCTTCGAAGTCTACGGCTTCAAGGACCGCGCGACGGGTAAGGTCATCGCCGACCAGCCGACCTACAAGACCGGGGAGCTGACGGTGATCACGCTGACGGACAACTTCGCGACCTGCCTCGTCACCGCGAGCAAGAACGACTTCTACATCGGCGACATCGCCGTCACGAAGACGAAGGAAGCTGCGCTCCGGGCAAGCAAAAAGCTCGGCGCGACCGTCAAGGACCTCGGCGACCAGGCCAACAAGAACCTCGAAGAGCTCGACGTCGAGCTTAACGTCGAAGACCTGAACGACTCGCTCCTCGACAAGGCCGACAAGATTCAGCTCACCGAAGACGAGCTCGCCGAACTCGAGCGCCAGGAGCGCGAGAAGAGCATCATCCGCGACTCCGAGCGCGACCTCAAGGCCCTCGAGCGCCTCGAGCGCGAGATCGAAGGTGCGGAGAAGCTGCTCAACGAGGCGAAGCTCGACGAGGACAAGCTCCTCGAGTCCGAGAGCCTCGAGGAGCTCGAGCGCCGCCGCGGCCTCGAACAGCAGGAGAGCCTCAACGAGATCGAAGAGAACCTCGGCAAGCGCTACATGGACGAGGAGATCAACAACAAGGACAACCCCTTCGGCCTCACGGAGTTCGACATCGAAGAGGTCGACGAACTGCTGAACATCGAGAAGAAGAAATGAATTGGGCCCCGCGCGGGGCCCTTTTCTTTAGTTGCGGATGGAGGCTTCGTAGAGCTTCTCGAGCATGGTGAACTCGCCGGTGAAGGGCGCCTTGCCGCGGAACCAGATGAAGTCCGGCCGCTCCCACGAGAGCCACTCGCCGCCGACGACGTTACCCTGGGCGTCGAGTTCGACGGTGTACTCGTACTCGCGGTGCTCGTAGAGCTGGAGCTCGGTGGAGAGCACGGGCTCCCACTGCGGATCGATCTCCGAGCCGTAGTACATCTTCGTGCGCACGAGGACCTCACGGACAGCGTTGCGTGCTGCTCCCGAGCGCGGGGCGCGGGTCAAGACGATCTCCGATTCGAAGCTCGTGATGGGCTGGTTCCAGACCTCCTTGAGACGGTCCACGTCGGCGAGGAACCCGCGGCGCTCGAGGCCGAGTTTGTTCGTCAGGACGACGTGGAAGGCGCCGGCGTTGAGGTCGTCGCCGCAGCCGCGGCCTAGGATGCGAAGGCCCGAACCAAGGAAGCAGCGCAGGCCAATTTGGTTCGTGGGCGCTTCGACGTGGTACGCGTAGTAGAACGAAAGAAGCGCTTTGACGTCGCTCGAGCCGAAGGGGATCTTCAGTCCCTCGGCGTTGGTCATGACGACCGGGCGCGGTTCGGCGAGGTTGAGCGAGGCCGGGGCCCAGCCGTTGCAGATGCCTGCCCAGTCCTTTGCGAGCGGGTTCGCATTGGCGTTCACGCGTTTCACCAGCGGGAAGTCGTAGCGCGAGCGAAGCAGGTCGTATTTTTCTGTCGGCGCGAGCTGTGCGAGCTCGCGCTCGCTCATCGCGCGGGCCTCGGCGAGGCCTGGGGAGCGCAGATTGAAGCCGGGCTCTCCGGGGGCGTTCCAGCGGCGGTTGATGGAGCCTTTTTGTGTCGGCCAGTAATCATCTGACCAACCCGTTCCCGGGATTTCGTGCTTTCCGGAGAGTGGCAGCTTCTCGAAGTGGTAGATGAAATTCTTAGATGCAATGGCGGGGCTTGAGTGCGATGCCCAAGCTCCTTTTTCTTCACTGGCAAAGGCAGGCGATGAAACGAGAATCGCGATAGCCAAGGCTTTGAATTTACTCATGATTGTTCTCCTTAGGTAAACGAATGGACGAAAGGTAGAACGTTTAATGCGCATAGTCCAATTCGCTGCAGCAGTGTGCGTAATAAGGTTTTACGCATCGCGCAATCATGGGCATGAGTGAAAGCAAAATAAAGCGCCCATTTTTTCACTCATCTTGCGATACAAACTCAAAAAAAAAGACCTCTTAGAGCAGCGAGCTTAAGCAAGTTTGAAGACTGGCTTTCAGATCCTTAGGAGGTGGGAGGAGGCGGAAAAAACTGCTGATCTTCGAAGGGTTAGGGGAGCTCGAAGGCTCGGGCCTATAATAAATGGGTGTTGTGTTCGTCACCATCGAAGGACTGATTATGAGCAAGCTTATTCTGATCATCACTCTCTGCGCCAGCACTCTCGTGTTCGCCCAGTCTCAGGTCGCGAAAGTGAAAACGATCCGCGGAAAGGCCACTGCGGTCGTCGACGGAAAAGAGCGCGTGCTCGTGGTCGAAGAGTGGCTGCCTTCCGGGGCGATTGTGAAGACCGAAGAAAAGTCTTTCGTGCGACTGAGCTTCACGGACAACTCGCAGATGAACGTCGGCCCCGGCTCGGAGATGAAGATCGAGCGCTTCGGCGGCGGCGACGCAGGAGTGATCGACCTGGTGAAAGGTAAGATCCGCTCGGAGGTGTCGAAGGACTACCTCCAGCAGAAAGACAAAGATAAGTCGAAGCTCTTCATCAAGACACCGAACGCGGTGATGGGGATCCGCGGAACGGACTTCTTGATTTCTACCAACGGCGTGAACTCCTCCGCAGTACTCTTCCGCGGCGAGGTGGTGTTCAACAAGCTCGACGGCGCTGCCGGACGCGGGCTCAGCACGAACGCCCTCGAAGCGGTGGTGGACCGCGGCGTGCGCGTCTTCCCGGGTGAGTTCTCGGTGGTCGAGCGCGGCCGCCCTAATCCGACGGTTCCCTCGCTCCTGAACGTCCAGCAGATCGAGAAGCTGGAATCGAACAAAGACTTCAACCAGGCATCGGGCGACGGTGCCACCGCGGCGAAGTCCGTCGTCCCCAGAGGACTCTCGGGCGCTGCCGTGGCGAACGAGTCGAGCGTCCTGGGCAAAGAGCTCGAGCAGAGTGGTGTCGCCGGTAATGTGGATGCCACGAAGGTCGTCGATGCGGACAGCGCGAAGGGCTTCGTAAAAGACACCGAGGTGAAGCCCACCAACGGGTCGATCCTCCACGTTGACACCGGCGTCGTCATCGCTCCTCCGAAGGACGCGGTGTTTGATCCGAACTCCGGTACCTACATCCCACCCACGACCGCAGGGGTCGTGACCGCCGACGGGGGCTTCGCGCCGCCGCCGGGGATGGACATCACGCCCTCTGGCGAGGTGCTGGTGAAAGTCGACAATCAGGTCGTGAAGCTTGAGAACGTATCTCCGGTAACGGGCTCCGGTGCGACCTTCGGAGACGTCGCGAAGATCGCCGATGCAACCCCGGTCAGCGGTACCGCTCCGGCCAGCGTCGGGACGACGACCACCACGACCACGACGAGCTCGACGACGACGACGGAGAAGACGCAAGTGCTCGCGGACGCTGGTGCGACCCTCGTCACGGCGACGACGACCACAACCACGACCACGACGGCCCCGACCCTGACGACGACGAGCACGACCTTCAAAGAGGCTCCAACTCTCTGCGCCACCTGCGGCGGCGCCATCCCGGGAACCGCGACGACCTTCAAGACGAGCACTCCCGTGACGGTAAAGCCGACTGTCGGAGACCCCTAATCTTCCTCTGAAAGAGCTCTTCTTGATTCTCAAAAGTCTGCTAGGATAGAAGGCTAGACCCGCAAGCTTTTGAGGACCCTCATGCGCGCACATTTTCTGTTGAGCACGATTGTATTTCTCTTCGCCACGGCCCTCCACGCCCAGGAACTCGGAGGCGATGTCGCCGGTGCGAGTGCGAAGGTCACAAGCGAGCTACAGCGGGCGCGCGATTTTTTTAAAGACGGGAAGTACGGTGCCACTCAAGGTGCACTCAACGCGCTCAGCGGAACGCTGCGGTCCGAGAAGGGAAACAAGGCGCTCCTGGGACTGGTGGCCTACTGGAGTGGCATCACGGCGAACCGGCAGCAGGAGTACGGCCAGGCCATTAACCACTTCAAAGAGGCCCTGCGCCTGGGGTACCGGCCCGCTGATCTCTCTTACGAACTCGGCCAGGCCTACTTCGCGATGGACCGGCTTCCGGAGGCGCGCAGCGCCTTCACGGACTCCCTGCGCGCGGGCCACAAGCGCGGCGTGAGCCTCTACTACATTGCCTACACCTCCCAGCAGCTCAAAGATAACAAGAAGGCCGTGACCTTCTACCGCGCGATCCAGAAGCTCCCGAAGAGCGAGCAGGAGGACACCGTTCAGGCGGCGGAGATGCAGATCGGAGACATCTACCTCGAGCAGGCGGAGAAGCACCCGGACGCCTTTAAGGTCGTCGAGAACTACGTGATCCCGCAGTACCAGGCGGCCCTCGCGCTCAATCCGGACTCGAACCTTGGCCGCGACATCCGGGCGAAGATCGTCGAGCTCCAGCAGAAGTACGAGCTCGTGCTCTTCCGCATGCGCAATGGCCGGCCGACGAACATCCCACCCTACTTCCTGCGCCTCGCCCAGGATGTCACCTACGACACGAACCCGGTCTTCGCCGCAGAGGAGACGACCAACAGCGAGGCCAAGCAGAGCTCTCTCGTCTCGAAGACCGAAGCCTTCGGGCGCTACTCCTTCTACCACAAGGACGTCTTCAGCGTGTCTCCCGAACTGCGCATGAACTACACGCGCCACCTGAACCGCGAGCCGGAGATCTACCGCAACGACAACTGGGTCCTCGCGCCCTCCGTCCGAACCAGCTACGAGCACACGTTGCAGAAGCGTCAGGCGTCTTTCCTCGTGGACTACGACTACGTCTACTCGAACCGCGACGTCGAGGCCAACGAAGAACTCAAGTTCAACTCCCGCGTGCAGACCTGGATGGTCGGCGAGCGCATCGTCGGCCTCATCGGCAACGGCGAAACCACGGGCCGCGTGCGCTACCGGACCTTCGATAGCTTCGCCGAGGGCTCGGACTCGAAGACGCTCGGGCTCGCCCTCGAGCATGTCGCCCCCGCCGCCGGGGGGAAGCTCTGGATCCTCAACTTCGGCTACGACCGCACCACCGTCGTCGACGAGGTCTTCGACACGAACACGGTCTTCCTTCGCGCCGACGTGATCCTGCCGCCGGTGACCAAGTGGGGCATCACTCCCCAGCTCGGCTTCGGCCTGACGCTCACGGACCCAGTGAACAACAAGGAGGCCCGGGGCCTCGAGCGCACGCTCAATCCCTCGCTGCGCTTCTCGCGACCGCTGTGGAAGCGCTACCGCCTGAGCTTCCACGCCGACTACATGCAGAACGACTCGAAGGACCAAGAGAACTTCGCCTATAAGAAGTCCTTCTACGGCCTCGAGCTCGAGTACCTTTTCTAGGCGGGGAGCCGAATCACGAAGCTGGACCCCTGGCCCGGTCCAGGGCTTTCGGCCCAGATCTCACCTTGGTGTTTCACCACGATGTGCTTGACGATGGCGAGGCCCAGGCCCGTGCCACCGGAGCTGCGGTCACGAGCGGCGTCCACCCGATAGAAGCGCTCGAAGAGCCGCGGTAGGTGTTCCCGGGCGATCCCGGGCCCGTTGTCGCTGACGCGGATCTCGACCATGTCGTCAAGCTTCCGGGAAGACACAGTGATGGCGTCGCCGCCGTACTTGCAGGCGTTGTCGATGAGGTTCGTCAGCACCTGCTCGAAGAGCTTGGCGTCGGCGCGGACCTCGTTGACGCCGAGGTCGTGAGCGAAGCGCAGCGGCCGGTCAGGGTGGGCCGCCTGCACGCTGGCCTCGACGTGGTCGAGGAGCCGGTCGAGGGATGTGTCCTCGATGCGCAGCCGGTCGCGGGACTCGATCACCGAGAGCTGGAGGAGGTCGTTGAAGAGCGAGATCATCCGTTCGGTGTTGTGGAGGATCTTGTCCATGAAGCCCTGGAGCTCGGGCGGCAGATGCCGCTCGTGCGCCTTGAGGATCTGCGTGAAGCCCTTGATCGACGTCAGCGGCGTGCGGATCTCGTGCGAGACGTTCGCCACGAAGTCCACGCGCATCTGCTCGGTGAGCTTGGCCTCGGTGACGTCGGTGAAGACGCCGACGGCACCGTGGGAGGCCTGCGCCTCGCCGGGGAGCACGGAGACGGTGAGGTTGTAGAAGCGCAGCTCATTTCCCTGCGCGAGCTTGAAGCCCTTGAGCTTCTTGCTCTGGCCGGTCTGCAGCACTTCCTCGAAGACCGCGCGCGCCTCGGGGACGTCTAGCACGCTCCAGAGCTTCCCGCCACTCTGGAGCTTCTCTTTTCCGGAGATGAAGGTCCGGGCGAAGCGCGGGTTGAAGAAGAGCACGTTGGCCTGGGGATCGATGGCGAGGATCTCGTTCGAGATGCTGTTTAACAGCGTCGTGAACTTCCGGTTCTCCGCCTGGATCGTCTTCAGCTGGGCCTGTAGCCGTTCGTCGGCTTCGACGAGCGCGGCTTCGATCTTCGCCCACTCGTCTTTGCGGTAGAAGAGCTCGATGCGTCGCCCGTGGCTCAGGTCGGAGGAAATGATCTTCGTGACCCGCGCGAGGACGCGCTCGAGGGGCTTGGTGGTGCGGTAGGAGAAGTACGCGGCGGCGAGCGAGGACAGGGCGAGCAGGGGAAGGGCCTTCAGCGCCAGCGGCCCGTCGATCACCCACAGCCCCAGCCCGAGCGAGAGGGTAATGGCGGCGTTGAGCCGCACGGTTCTCCAGTAGAAGTACCAAGGGAATGAGGAGCTAGCTCGCATCCTTGAAACGGTAGCCTATACCGCGGATGGTTTCAACCAAGCGCCCCGCCCCCTGTAGTTTTTTGCGCAGGCCCGCGATGTGCGTGTCGATGGTGCGACCGGTGACGTGGATGTGCTCACCCTGAATCTGAGAGATGAGCTGGCTGCGCGTGAAGACGTGGCCAGGTCGGAGTGCGAGGGTGTGCAGGATCTTGTACTCCGTTGACGTCAGGGCGATCTCCTTGCCCTCGACGGTGACGCGGACTTTCAGCGGGTCGATCCGTAGCTCCTCACACTGGAGGGCCTCACTGTCGCGCGCCGTCGCCGCGGACTTCGCCTCCGCGCTTTCGGGCTTCGGCTGGCGAAGCTGCACGCGCACGCGCGCCTGGAGCACGTCGAGGTCGAAGGGCTTTGTGATGTAGTCGTCGGCTCCGGCGTCGAGGCCCTGGACGATGTTCTCGGGCTGGGTGAGTGCGGTGATCATGATCACCGGAGTATCTTTGTGGTCTCTGTGCTGGCGCAGCTTGCGAGTGAACTCGAGGCCAGAAAGAAGCCCCGGGAGCATCCAGTCGACGAGCATCAGCTGGAACTTTTCGCCGCGCTCGAGCTGCGAGATGGCCTTGTCGGCGCTTTCGACAACTGTCACGCTATGACCTTCGGCCTTCAGCTGAAAGCTCACCAGGTCGCGGATGTCCTGTTCGTCTTCGATCACAAGTATGTTGGCCATGGCCCCAATCTAACGCGCCGGACCTGTTTCGTGAAGTTCGTTGGTCAGTTAAGATTCAGTGAAGACAAGAGGATGCTGCGTTGCTCAAGGAAAACTCGCTGTGGATTACCTTAAGGGTTTGACTTGAGCAGGGGCGAGCGAGGAAAATAAAGCACTTCATATCTGTGAGGCACGTGATGAAATCGCCTTGGCTTCTGTTGCTTCTATTGGCCCTCGTCTACTCCTGTGCCCACCGCCCAGCTCCCCAGAATGCCCCTAGTGCGAAAGAGCTCCCCGCGTGGGTGTACGCTCCCATGGATGAGTGTGTCGAGGCCCGCGAACTGTGCGCCAGCGGCGAAGGACAAACCGGGGCCCAGGCCAGCGCCAATGCCCTCAAGGCCCTCGGGGCCATCTTCGAGACGAAGGTCACCGGCTCGACGACCTCGACCATGACCGTGCGCGGGAGCGCGGTCCTCGCCGAGGCGCAGGAAACGGCCTGGGTCGCGGTCCGGGACGAGGTGGCGCAGACGCTGGAAGCTGCTCGCATCTCGCGCCAGACCCGCCACAAAAACATGAGCTACGCCCTCGCCTCGCTCGACAAGGCCAAGGCGTCGCAGAATCTGCGCGAGCGCATGGACACTCTGCAGGCGGAGCTGGCAGGCCTGTGGCAACGCAAAGACCGCACGGGGTGGGCGCGCATGTGGCAGCTCTTCCACCAGCGCGAAGGGCTCAATGATCGCTACGCCATCGTCACGGGCCAGCGCGCGAGCTACGCGCCGAGCGCGCAGGAACTCCAGGCCTGGTACCAGTCGCGCCGCGCGGAGATCCCGTTGGCCCTCGACCACGAGGCCGTCCCCGCCGAGCTACTGGCGGCGCTCAAGTCGCGGCTCACGAATGCGGGCTACCGGCTCTTCGACTTCAAGACCGGCGCGCGCCTGGAGCTGCGCTTCGCCGCCGCCCAGGAGCACCTCAACGTGAAGGACTTCGAGAAGTGGAACTTCGCCTTCACGCTGACCCATCTTTCCAAGAACGGCGCGAAGGTCGGTGTGGTCGACCTCCGCGAAACCGTCACCGGCCGCTCGCGCGTCGACTGCGAAGCGCGCGCCCGCGAAGCCCTCGTCGCGCAGCTCGAAAAACGTCTTTCCGAACTCAACCTACAGGACTAACCAGGAGTAGATTATGAAACTCAGCTACCTCATCGCGCTCATGACCTTGGTGACCTTCGTCTCCTGCGCTTCGAAGCGCAAGGTGAAAGAGGTCGACAACACCGCTACCATCAAGAAGGACTACGAGGTGCGCGACGCCTCCTCGAACTTCCGGCCCGCGTGGATCGAAGACGTGCAGGCCTGGGCCGAGCAGGAAAAGAAAGACGACAAGTGGCGCTGGTTCTCTTTCGAGACCGAGCCGAAAGTGAACCGCGAGATCGCCTGCAACCTGGCCCGCGCCAACGCCCGCGCCGACATCGCCGGCGAGATCACCACCTTCATCCAGAAGTCCCTCGCCGCGAGCACCGAGGGCCAGGCGGCCATCGATCCCTCGAACCCGCGCACGCAGCCGATGCGCGACTACGTCAGCAACACGCTCGCCGAGAAGGTCCAGTCGCTGATCCACGGCGCGGCCGTCACGAACACCTACTGGGAGAAGCGCCAGTTCCTGCAGAAGCTCGGCGCCAAGAAGGACTACATCGGCTTCACCTGCGCCACGCTCGTGCGCATGGACACGAAGGTCCTGAAGGAAGCCGTCTCGCGCGCTGCCGAGGGCGTGGCGAACCAGGCCAGTGACCCGGAGCTCAAGGAGAACGTGAAGAAGGCACTGGATAAGATTGACGAAGATTTCGTGAAGGCCCGTAAGGGCGAAGTTTAAGGAGAACCTATGAAACAGATTATTTTTGCTACCCTTCTTCTGGTGCTCGCCGTGGGCTGCGGCAGTTTCGAGGCCAAGCGCGTTGACGCCGAGACCTCCGACGCCAAAGGGCTCAAGATCACCGACAACTGGATGAGCGCCGATACGCGCCAGGCGGTGAAGGACATCTTGAAGCAGATCTCCGCGCACAAGGGCTTCCAGCGCTACCTCGCACAGAACGGCGGCAACCCGCCGAAGCTCTTCATCGCCGACGTCCAGAACCAGACCTCCGAGGCCTACTTTCCGATCGCGGACCTCAACGACGAGCTCTTGAACGAGCTCTCGGCCTCCGGTGAATTCGTGCTCATCGACGCCGCCGCCCGGGAGAAGATCCTCGGCGAGCTCAAGTACCAGAACGACGGCATGGTGGACCCGAAGACCGCCAAGCAGGTGGGCCGCCAGACCGGCGCCGACCTGATGATCTTCGGCTCCGTGTACATGAAGCCCGAGCGCCGCGACGGCAAGACCATCAAGGAGTACTCGGTGAACCTGCGCATGACGGACATCGAGAAGGCCGTCGAGGTGATGCGCGCGCGCACCCAGGTCTTCAAGTACTCTGAGAAAAAGAGCATGGGCCTCTAGATGCGAAAGTTCTGGGCCTTCCTTTCGCTCGCGCTCCTGGTGGCCTGCTCCACCTCGGAGCGCGAAGCGCTCAAGGCCTACCGGAGCGCCTTCGCCGCCGGGGACTTCACCGAGGCGAAGGCCCTGCTCGCGAAGGCGAAGCTCGCGGAGAGACCCGAGAGCCGGCTCCTGTACCTCATGGAGGAAGGGCGGCTGGCCTACGCGCTCGAGGACTTTTCCTCGGCGGCGCGGCTCTTCACTGAGGCCATCGAGCTCTCCGAGGCCCAGTACACTAAGTCGGTGACGCGTGAGGGATCGAAGTGGCTGCTCAACGACACCTCGGGGGAGTTCTTCGGCGCCCCCTTTGAGCGCTCCTGGCTCTTCTACCACCAGGCGCTGGCCTTCTGGCGCCTGTCCCAGAGTCCGGGGCTGAGCTCGGAGGAGTCGCGCCGCAACCTCTACTCGGCGCGCGCGGCGCTGGTCGCCTGGGATTCCTTCTTCCAGGAGTGGCAGCGCGCGAGCGAAGGCAAGAGCCTCTACCAGCATGACCTCGCGGCGAAGCTGGTGGCCGCGGACGTGCACCAGGCCACCGGGATTCGCACCGACCTCGCGATCGCCCAACAGCTCAATAAAGACGCATGGAAGATTTTCCGCCGCCTCTCGCCGGCCTACGCGAGCTTCAATCAGAAGGCCGCGAGCTACGCGCTGGAGGCGCAGGAGGCTTTGCTCGGGAAAAAAGATTTCGGCAGTAGCAAGGAGCTCGAACTGACCCCCGTGGCGCTGCAGACCCGGCGCCTGATCCTCGGGCGCATTGCTCGGGGAGCGAAGTCCTCGGCGCCGAACTGGAGCAACCTGGCCCGCGAGCTCGGTGGGGTCGAGGCCGAGGAACTCAAGAAGCTGGCCGACGAAAAGGCCAGCACCCTCACGGTCCTGGTGGAGGGAGGAGTGATCGCGCCCCGAGAGGTGAAAGAGATCGACCTCGGCATCAAGGGGCTGGCGTCGCTCTCGAAGGATCCGAAAACCCAGGCGCAGATCGCGCAGGTCGGGAGCGAAGTGCTGGGCCTTTTCGCGACGAACGTGCTTGGGCTGACTCCGAAGCGCCCCTCGCAGGTCTCCGGCTACGTCGCGAGCCGCAGCCTGATGACCGTCGCGGCCCACGAGGCGGCGATCGCGTTCGAGATTCCGGTGCTCGCTCCCGCGGGCGGCATCCCGGAGCTGCTGCTGGTGGTGAGAAACGAAAGCGGCGCCGAGGTGCACCGCTCGGCACTGGTGCTCGCGAGTGCGCTGGAGGACCAGGCGCGCCTGGCGCTCGAGGAGGAATCCGGTCAGCGCATCGTGCGCACCGGCGTACGGGTGGTCATGAAACACGTGACCGCCATCCTTGCGGCGATGGCAATCCACAAGAATCTGTCGAAGGGTGAGAAGGATAACATGTTCGCAAAGCTCGCCGCGGTGGGCTCCTACGTCGCCGCGACGAAGGGAATCGCTTACAGCGAGCGCGCCGACACCCGTGCGTGGCAAACCCTCCCGCAGGCGCTCCTTCTCGGAGAGGCCTCTCTGCCCGCCGGGAAATACACCCTCGAGCTTAGCCGAGCGAGTGACTCGGATAGGCCCGGGAGAAGCCTCGGCCAGGTTCAGCTGGGCCCGGAGCGTGCAGTTTTTGCCGCCCTTCTTCCGCAGCTCTAGCAAACTCGGCTGCGGCCCTGCTTGTGACGATAGGTCACGAGCATGGGAAAGTACCTCTTCCTTTTCATTTGTTGTCTGGCCCAGGGTGCCCGCGCTCACCGTGAGGTGACGGTGCACGTGAGCGCGCCGCTCGGCACGCACTGGGCGCGCTGGACCGAGAGCGAGGAAGAGAACGTCAAAAAGCTCGTCGAACTTCTCGAGCGCTCGGACACGGGCAAAACCCTCGTGAGCGAGGCGCGCGCCAAGGCCCGGCGCTTCGGGCTCACTCTCAGCGACGTCATCAAGGTCGGCGAGGGGTCCCTCACGGACACCACGCTCATCCGGAAGTTCCATCCCGAGAGCCCGGAGGAAGTGAGCTACGAGTCGCGCTCACAGGTCTTCGTGAACCGACATCTGGCCTGGCGCGAGGGGATCCTCGATCTGGCCCACGAGCTCACTCACTACGTCTACCGACCGACCTTCAACCCCTACACGGTCAACTTTTCTTTGGCAGATTTCGTGCGTTCCACTATCGAGGGGAAAGGCGGGGAGGCCCATGCTTTCGTGACCGAGTGCCGCGTCATGAGAGAGCTTTTTACCCGCGACACTAACGGAGACTCGAACTGTCGCAAGATCGAGAATGAAAATGGCGAGCTGGACGAGTTGCTAGCGCGGCAGTTTTTTTATCATGTGGGGAGTTTTTATGCGCAGCTCAAAACCATCATGGCGGATCGCGGAATACTGAATCATTTTCCACACCTGAAAGAAGAGAAAATAAAGTTTGTTTCTTCAGCCTACGGACTTCCTTACCCTTTGGCGGCCATTCACGAGTATCAGTCTGTGCTGTCTAGAGTCTGCGAAAACGATCGTCGTCGCCTGGCCCTCATGCAGTCCGGACGAGCACCCGCGGCGGTGGAAAAATTTCGCCAGGATGTAGAGAACCGCTGTCCTCGTTTGAGTCAAAACCGGCCTATTTCTAACTAAGGTTTCATTGACGTTCGCGCCCCTCTAGCTTTAGTCTTAAGCTATCCTTTTCATTGATTTTTTGGAGCTTCTCCATGCAAGACGGCGTTGTCCTGACCACCTTAGACGATTTCTTTAACTGGGGTCGTAAGAACTCTCTCTGGCCCATGACCTTCGGTCTCGCCTGTTGCGCGATCGAAATGATGGCAACGGGAGCAGCGAAGTACGATCTGGAGCGCTTCGGCTGTGGGGCCTTCATGGCCACGCCTCGCCGCGCGGACCTGATGATCGTCGCGGGCACCGTGACGCTCAAAATGGCGACGCGAGTGAAGATGCTCTACGAGCAGATGGCCGAGCCGAAGTACGTCATCTCGATGGGCTCCTGCGCCAACAAGGGTGGCCCCTACTGGCAGCACGGCTACCACGTGCTCAAGGGCGTCGACGAAGTGGTGCCCGTTGACGTCTACGTGCCGGGCTGTCCTCCACGCCCTGAGGCCCTGATTGAAGGTGTCATGACTCTGCAGAAGAAGATTGCTAACGAGCGCCTCCTGCGCGACAAGTGGGTAAAGCATGCTTAATGATATCGTTGCTAAGTTAAATTCCGCCGTCCCCGGCGCCAATGCGCAGCTCCTCGCTGCCGAGGACACCAAGTGTGATAGCGCAGTCCTTGTCGAAGGCAGCAAGATCCACGCCGTCGCCGCCTGGCTCAAGAGCTCCGGCACGATGAACGCCCTCCAGGTCATCTCCGGCGTCGACTACACCGAGTACCTCGAGGTGGTCTACGTCTTCGCCAAGTACGACCCGCAGCACCCGGCGCAGCTGCTCCTCAAGGTCCGCACCACGGACCGGGTGACTCCCGCGCTCGACACCATCTGCGATCTTTTCCCGGCCGCGAACTTCCAAGAGCGCGAGTGCTTCGACATGCTCGGCGTGCGCTTCACCAACCACCCGGATCACCGTCGCATCCTCTGCCCGGACGACTGGGAAGGCTATCCGCTTCGCAAGGACTACATGGCGCAGAAGACCTACAACGGCATGGAGGTCTTCCCTGACAGCAAGATGAACATGAGTGATCGCGAATTCATCGTTCGCCAAGAGATGATCAAGAAGGCGCAGGACGCTGCCGCCAGCAAGGTGCAATAACTATGATGAACAAATGGGACATCCCGGGGCATGAGGAGAAAGTGACTCATACCCACGAGACAGAAAAGCTCAAAACCGAACTCCTGACGCTGAACATGGGCCCGCAGCACCCTGCCACCCACGGCGTTCTGCGCATCGAGATCAAGACCGACTCGGAGATCGTGGCGCACGCCATTCCTCACCTCGGCTACCTCCACCGCTGCATGGAGAAACATGCCGAGAACCTCGACTACCGCGGCGTCATTCCCTTCGTTGACCGCCTGGACTACCTCGCTTCCATGAGCATGGAGTGGACCTACGTCGCCGCCGTCGAGAAGATGCTCGGCACGGAGGTCCCGCGCCGCGCCGAACTCCTGCGTATCCTCACCTGCGAGCTCCAGCGCATCGCCAGCCACCTTATGGCCTTTGGCACCTACGCGCTCGACCTCGGAGCTTTCTCTCCCTTCCTCTACGCCTTCGACGAGCGCGAGAAGATCCTGCGCCTCTTCGAGGAAGTCTCCGGCGCCCGCCTGCTCTACAACTACATCTGGATCGGCGGCGTGTGGAATGACTGGACCGACGAACAGCTGGAGCGGGTGGGCACCTTCCTCGATAACTTCGAGCCCGAGACCGACAAGTACCACGAGCTCGTCTCGATGAATAAGATCTTCGTCCAGCGCACGGCCAACGTCGGCGTGCTCTCGATCCAGGACTGCTTTGACTACGGCGCCACGGGCCCGGTCCTGCGCGGCTCCGGTTACAAGTGGGATCTGCGCAAGAACACTCCCTACAGCCTCTACTCGGAGTTCGACTTCGACGTTCCCGTGGGCACCGGTGAGGTGGGGCAGGTGGGTGACTGCTGGAACCGCTACATCGTGCGCATGAAAGAAGTGAAGGAATCGATCAAGATCATCCGCCAGGTGCTGCAGAAGCTCGAGCCGGGCTCGGTGATGGGGAAGGTTCCCAAAGTCCTCAAATTGCCGAAGGGCGAAGTTTACATGCGCCACGAGTGTCCGCGCGGCGAGCTCGGCGTGCACCTCGTCTCCGACGGCGAGAAGACGCCCTACCGTCTGAAAATCAAGTCTCCCTGTTTCACGCACGTCTCCATGCTCCCGCTGATGGCCCCGGGCCAGATGATCGCGGACTTCGTGGCGACGGTTGGTTCCATTGACATCGTACTTGGTGAGGTTGACCGATGAACACTCAGAGCACGCAACACCAGTCATCTGTGAAAGAGTATTTCGCCGCCCTCTTCAACGGGATCTCGACGACGGTGAAAGGCATGTGGATCACCTTCCGCTACGTGTGGGGGGTAAAACCCGTATCCATCGAGTACCCGGAAGTTCGTGAGGTGCTCCCGGAGCGCGCGCGCATGCGCCTCTTCAACGACGCCCAGAACTGCATCTCCTGCACCCAGTGTGCCATGGCCTGTCCGGTCGACTGCATCTACATCGCCTCGGAGAAACTCCCGGAGGGCGCCGAGATCAAAAAGACCTCTAACGGCCAGTCGATCCGCCTGAAGCTCACGCAGTTCACCATCGACACAGCACTGTGCTGCTACTGTGGTCTGTGCACCACAGTGTGCCCCACCGAGTGCCTCACGCACTCCCACGACTACGAGTTCGCCCAATACACCGTGGACGCCATGAAGTACGACTACCTGGCCCCGGACGTGAAGGCCTGGCGTGATCGCATCGTTAAAAATCCATAGACGAAAGGCCCTCCTCGCGGGGGCCTTTTTTTTAGTTTCTCCGCTTTTGCACGCGGCCCCAACTCGTCCCTGGAGGGAAGTCTATCAAGAGCACCGGGAGGCGATCGCCTCTCTGTTACCCTTGGAAGGTTGTAGCTCGGCGCAGGGGGAGGCCCTGCTCCACTACGAGAAGAAGGGCCACAAGGCCGAGGGCAAGCGCATCCTCGTCCTCTCTCTCATCCACGGGAACGAAATACCAGCGGGCCATCTGGGATTCCGTTGGGTGCGACGTCTCCTCAAACTCAGTCCGAGTAATTCCTGGTTCATCGTGCCGGTGCTAAATCCGGACGCCGTTGCCAAGGTCACGCGCACCGACCACGAGGGCGTCGACCTCAACCGAAATTTTCCCACCATGGACTGGGAGACCGCGGCCCATTCCTACTGGAAGCACCTCGGCCAGAGGCCGGAGAAGTTTCCCGGGACCAGGGCCGCCCAAGGGCCTGTGGTTCAGTGCGTGGTCAAGTTGATCGACGAGTATAGGCCCGATCTCATTGTGTCCATCCACACTCCCTTCGCCGTGCTGGATTACGACGGGCCTGCGTATAAGAAACCGCGGGTGTTTCCCATGCCCTGGAAGAGCCTCGGTCACTATCCCGGAAGCCTTGGACGCTACGCCTGGGCAGAGCGAGGCATCCCGGTGCTCACCGTCGAACTGCCGCCGGCACCAGCGGAGACGCTATTTTCGCAGATGGAGCGCTTTCAAGATGAGCTCTCATTCCTCGCTCGCTAGGGCTAGCGCCGGGTGAGGGCCTGAATGTCGACGATGTCGTAGGTGAGATTCGGATTGGCGTTGTTGCTCGTGAGACCCGAGCGCCTTGAAAACTGCCCTTTGAAATACACGGGCACGATTTGACCGACAGGAAAGGCGGCGAGCACCTGCTGCACTTCAGGAGAGAGAGCGCCGAGACGGTACTGGACGTTCCCGAAATTGAGGTAATCGTAGCCATTTGGTTCGGAACTCGGATTGTGGCGGTAGAGGGATCCTACGCGCACCTCGACCATGGAAAGGTCGTTGTCACTGATCATTCCGACGAAACTTTCCTGGACCTGTTCAATTTTACCGCACCCACTCAGCAAGGTGAGTAGGAGAAAGAAGGGCCAGGCAACTGAGCGCGGGAGAAGCTCCCTCTGAGGTCTTGTCATTCACAGGGCTTATCGGTGCAAAACAAAGGAACTTGAGCAGAATAGTCCGTAGAGTAAATTTAACAATTTAGGGTGAGCCTAAGCTTGAATTCTCTTCAGATGGAAGCACAATAGATTTCATGGAGATTCTGACTACCAGGACATGGGCGAAAGAGGCGAAGGATTTCGAATCCTATTACGAAGCCTATCTTAAGCAGCACCCGCAGCGACTTTGTCGCCGCATGGATTTCGCTGCCACGAGCTTTCTGCTGGCCGGCATCGGGACCTTCTTCTTCACCGGAGACATCTGGGCCATCGCCCTGGCCATCGCTCTGAGTTTATTCACCTCTCACGTCGG
>DAIPJL010000048.1:0-17995 GCA_036770305.1 Bacteriovoracaceae bacterium
CGCCCGCGGCGGGCTTCGTGAGCGTGGGCTCATCGATCTTGATCGGCTTCATCGCGGCGCTGATCTCCAACTGGGCCCTGACGGTCAAGCAGCGCACCACCATCGACGACACGCTGGACGTGTTCCCTTGCCACGGCCTCGGCGGCATCGTGGGCATGATGCTCACGGCGGTGTTCGCCAAAGACGTCGGACTCATCGCCGGCGAGACGAAAACATTCTGGATGCACCTGCTGGCGCTGGTACTGGTGATGGTGTTTTGCTTCGTGGGCTCCTACGTGCTCTACATCGTCTCCAACTTCATCAAGCCCATGCGCGTGCACGAGGAAGAAGAGCGCCAAGGACTGGATCTTTCCCAGCACGGCGAATCGGTCGTATAGCTGGGCTTGAGTTCTCTTTGCTAACTCCCTAGGGGCCCGTCTGGGGCCCTTTTTTTTGCCACAATTTCAGGCACTTTCCAGAAGGCGTAAAAGTGTTTGAGTCGGGTAAGTGCCGCTTAATTGGCGCACCCGAGTTTCCGAGAAGTTAAGGTCGTATGCTGACCTTAGGAGACCGCTCATGCGTTCAGTGTTCATTCTTTCGTTTCTCTCGCTCTTTGCAATTGGCTGTGCCAAGCAGAGCTCGCAGGTAAGTTTGAGACTTTCGACCTCAGCGATCTTCGGCGCCGCTGGGGGGACACTCGAAAACTACGCCCAAGGCGGATTGATGGTTTGGGGCATGAACGCCGATCGCTCGGCGGCCTTCGGCAAGGCCCTCATCGGCACCGATCAGATCGACCTCGAACTTCCCAACGGCCAGTGGACCTTCTACGCCATGGCCTGGCAGAACGGCTCAAACGTTCCACTTTTTGCATCGGCGGCGAATGTTCGCTGTGCCAAGAGTCCGACGGTGAGTCTCGCGGGGACACCCGTTTCGCCGCTGCTCGAGCTGCGCAACTCGAACTGCAACGATCTCATGTTCAGCGGCGCCGCCCCGACGGCGGCCGGGAACCAGGTGGACGTGCAGGTCTGCGAGTCGGTGGCGAACATCACCAGCGGCAGTGACGCGTGCACCGAGTTCCGCACCAATCCTAATCACAAGGCCGATAAGGTACCGGTGCGCTCGGCGCGCATCCGTCTCTTGGACTACGGTAGAAACGTGGGCCTCGCCGCGGGCCCGGGGATCGCGGCCTCCTGCGCCCCCTTCACCGCCGATGGACAGTGGTCGTTCCCGGCGGACACCTTCCTCCCTATGGGGTCTGTTGCCAATCCCGCCAGCTCGCCCTTTAGCTATGAAATCGAGTTCTTTTTTAACTCTGACAACTGCAACGCTTCAGCAGAGGGAATCACGCTTCTGCGTGTTCCGCTCGTCAACGGCTTCGCGGGAGCATCTGGAACGCTCAGGCCCGATGCGCGCTATTTTTACAGCGGCGGTGATAGTCGTCAGCGCCTCTACCTCCAGCTTACCGATCAGCAGATTTGTCAAGGCCGCCAGAACCTTGCTCCTTTCGCCGCGGGCGTGGGTCTTAGTGGTTTCCCCTACATCATCTGCAGTCCGCAGCAGTTCTACCGCATTGTCGACGGCACCTCGGGGCGCCTGAGTGCTTCCTACCGCCTGGCTTCGAGTATAGATATCTTGAGCTTCGGCAAGTTCCTGGACGCCACCACTCCGGCGACGCTTTTCGCGGGAGATACGACTTGCTGGTCCCCGGGCCAGAACTGGCAACCTCTGGGCTTGAGCTACGCGGCTCCACCAGCGTGCACGCCCGGCATGGGCAACTTCTCCGGAAACTTCGACGGCAACGGCCACTTCATCCGCGGCCTGCGCATGCGCATCGAGAATGGAGCGGGAGTGGGGCTGATTTCCAATTGGGATCCGCTGGCGACAAATCAATTCGTGAGAGATCTGCGTCTTGAGCGATCGGAGGTCAGTGCGCAGAACTCGGCGGCCATCCTCGTCGGTCGCAAGTCTAACGCACTCTACGGACAGATCACGGGGATTACGATCAATGATGCGAAGCTCGAGACACGCATGACGCCCTCACACGCGGGGATGGTGATTGGCAACGGTACGAACGTGAACCTGGAAAACATCCGCGTCCTGCGCAGTGAGATCCGCGCCGAAGGGAGCATGGTGGGCGGCGTCTTTGGCAATCTGATGAACGCCCAGCGCGTGAAGCGGATTATGTCGCGCGTGCACATCAAGCCCCGCTACCCGGGCGCGCAGATCATGGACGTCGGCGGCATCGGTGGAACATTCTCCTCGAGCGCACTGGAGGGCACGGGCCTGTCGGAATGGAGTCACGAGGGGATCATCGTCAGCACCGGCGCACGCGTCGGGGGCCTGGTGGGTTCCATGGGCCCCACCGGTGGCGTCGGCCTGTCTAATTTCTACGCCCAAAGCGCGATCACCGCTGTCCGAACTGATACGTCTAACGACGTGGGAGGACTCTTTGGAGCTTCGGAAATCAATGGAAACTTGATCAACGGTTATTTCGCAGGTCATATCATCGACAGCTGCATCACCGGTTGTAATCGTGGCTACTTGATCGGCAATCGCCTTGTCGCACCAGGAGGATTCTCCAGCGTCCAGTACGTCTCGACGGATATGCCGCCCATCGCGGGCAACGGTGAAAACGCGGGCTCGCTCTTCGGCACCGTCACCAGCGCGAACGAAGGGTCGCTGCTATCCAATCCTGCTGGCCTCAATACTGGCGCCTTCGTGCACCAGGTAGGCGATCATCCGCGCCTGGTCTGGGAGCAGCACCCGTGCTCGGCTCCGGAAGTGAACGGCATCAGCTCCCGCAGCACCCTCGCCCAGCAGGGAACGGTGCGCGGAACAGCGACGAACCCCATCATCATTTGCAATAAGACTCAGCTCCAGGAACTCAGTAGCTACACGGTGGCGAACAAGCACTTCCGTCTCGCAACGGCGATTGGAATGCGCGTACCCTTTTCCCCCGTGAATCTGCAAGTTTCCTCGCACACCCTCGACGGGGGCGAAGGCTTTCTTTATGCCTACGTCACCAGTGCCTTCCCACTCGCCGGCCTCGAGCGGCGGGCACCCTTTGTTCAGAATTTCGGGAGAATCCAGAATCTACGACTGTCGAACATCACTCCGCAGAGCAACGGAAGCGCCGGGCCTGAGTCCGGCATCGCCGGAGTCGTCGGGACCAACGCTGGTACACTCGAGAACATCCAAGTCTTCCACGCGGATCTACGATCCGTGGCCTCCATGCCATCGATGTACATCGCGGGCATCGCGGCCTTCAACACAGCTACCGGTCGAATCCAGTTCTCCGATTTTCGCGGCTACCTGCGCGGGCGCTGGAACGTCGGCGGGCTGGTGGGTGAAAACGCAGGACGCATCTACGATAGCAACTTCTCGGGGAAGATCGAGCCCAACGGCGCCCCTCTCACGCGCGCCGCCGGGGTTGCGGTGATGAACTGGAACACCGGAGAGATCGCTCGGGTGGCGCTCTCCGAGTCGCGCATCGTGAACGGCTCCCTCGGCATCGAAGGTGCGACCTTTGGAGTGTTTCAAAACAACGGCGTCCTGCGAGATTTCGAAGTCAACTCCAGCGTGCGCTGGGAGCTCAATGCGACTTTCAACTCCTTTGCGACGGTGGTGATCAATAACACGGGGACGGTCCAGCGCGCGGTCATCGCGGGCCAGCTTGCGCACACGGACATCACCGACAGTACTCCGCAGTCTGGCTCCGGGAAACCCGTGTACGTCGGGGACGAAGGGAGCGGGGTGATCACCATGAGCCCTGGCGGCCGCCGGGTGATCCACACGAGTGCCTCGCAGTTCAGTTGCGTCGCTCCCGGGCGCGTGCGTTTCAATGGATCCCTTCCCGGTGGAATTTTCTTTAACAGCGGCGGGAGCTACTGGACCAGCTACAACCCTGGCTTCGAGACACTTTGGTTCGTTGTTGAGGAGCAAGGCGATCTCAAAGTTGCGCGAGTGACGAGTCTGAACACGACCGTCGATCCGATCGAGTTTGACCTCGACCGAGTCTGCGCGGAGTTCAATCTCCTGGGCGGCGGGATGGCCAGCATCGTACAGGACATGGAAACGAGCGTGACGATTTCTCAGGGCAACCTCTTCAGTCCTCCCTACAGCGGTGTGTTCTACACCTCCAGCGAGATCACCAGTGGTCATCTCATGGGGCCCTGGGCCGGCAGCTACTACGACGACACCTTGCCGACGGACCAGCAGGCGCTCTTCAACTTCTTCGCTAACATGCTCGTCAGTGGCACCCAGCAGGTTCCACCTAGGCCCTGGGAGCTAGAAGATGGGCGAGGCTTGGGTCTGATTAGCGTGAAGGACTAGAGCGCGTCCCACCTGAGGCCTGCGTAGAGCGTGCGGCCCTGGAGCGGGCCCCAGATGTGGCGGTTGTCTAAGTGGAAGTGGTCGCCGTGCTGCTGCCAGGCGAGCGGCGACTCGCGCAGCTTCGTCTGCGTGGTGTCCAGGAGGTTCGTGGCGCCGAGGATGCCCGTGAAGCTTCCCAGCTTGCGCTGGAAGTACAAGTCCACCGTCGCGAAGGCCGGCGCGTGCTGATCTTTCCGCGAGACGCCGACCTCATCCACGCCATCGATCACTAGTCGGTTATAGTTGCGGCCGTAGTTGTAGGGCGCCAGGCGCCGAGGGCCGATGACGTTGAGGAAGGCGACGAGCTCGTTCTTGCCCCAGTGGTAGTCACTCACTAAGCGCGCGCGGGTCTCCTGGGCAGCGATGGGGAGCTTGCGCTTGTAATCGTCGGGCATGATGAACCAGTCCGCGCTCGCCTCGAGGGTCCAGTCGCGGCGCAGGCGCCAGACGTGCAGGGCGTTGAGCGTGCCGAGGGTGAAGACGCGCCCGGCGTTGCGGAAGCGCATCGGTTCGCGCGACTCGTCGGCGTAGGCCATGTGGTGCAGCTTGGTGATGGTACCCGAAAGAGCGGTGGAGTACTTGGCGTGGTCGTTGTTGAGCGTGTAGGTGAGAGTCTCGGCGCGCTCGAGGCGGTCGATGCCGAGCTCGAAGCCCTCTTCGTAGGTCCCGTGCTGCGACTCGAACATGGTCAGCGGCGCGCGGTAGCCGACGCCGAAAGACACGCGGGAGGTGTAGTGCGCGTCGTGGGCGTGCTTGAGGTGCAGGCGCGGAGCGATGGCGGTTTTTTCAAGCCGGTTGGTGGCCAGTTTCTTATCGAACCAGTTCACCGCCAGATGATCGATGCGCAGGACCAGGTTCACTTCCGTCGCCGCGGTGGCGAACCACTCGTCTTGGACATAGAACCCGAGGGTCTCGAAGTTAAAGCTGTCGCTGGCGAGGTCCTTCTGACCGAAGAGCACGTCGGAGGCCGAGTGCATCTCCTCGTTGCGGTGATCAAGGCCGATGGTGAGGAGGTGGTTTTCCCCCAAGGCCCGCTGGCCTCGCAGGTCGAAGAAACGGTAGTTGTCGCGGGAGTCGTAGTCGTAGCCGTGCGAGTAGTTCGCCAGCTGCTCTTGCATGGCCAGCGCGGCCGAAGCCTTGAGCGTGAGGTCCGAGTTCAGGTGGTGCACCACCTGGCCTCCGCCGTCGAGGCGCTTGAGCCGAACCCAGTCGGCGATCTGCTTGGATTCTCCGACGAACTGGCGGCGGACGTCTCCGTTGCGGAAACTCGTCTCATCGGCGAGCAAGAAATCGCTGTCCCGCACCCGGCGGCCGTCCGGGTGGCCACCGAGAATCTCGAGCTCGGAGAAGCCGACGCGCGCAGAGGCCATGGTCTTTTCGCCCAGGTGCTCGTGGTGCTTCAGGAAAAAGCCCCGTGAGTTCGAGATGGCGCCCTCGGAGACGCCGTTGTTGTCGACGTCGAAGCTGCCCTGCTGGTTGGTCTGGACGGCCACGAGCGTGCCGCTGCGGTAGCTGCCGTAGCTGGCGGTGAGCTGCTGGTTGAAGAGTTGCGCTTCTCCGCCGCGGGTCTGGTAGCTGAACTGGTTGTGGTCACCGGTCGCTGTGACGAGATTCACGGATCCCCCGATGGCCTCGGGTGCGATCAGCGAGGCGCCAGCGCCGCGGCTAATCTCGACGCGCTCGATGCCCGCCACCGGCAGGGCCTCCATGCCATAAAACGACGAGACGCTGGAGAAGGCGGGGATGCCGTCGATGAGCAGTGTGGTGTTCTCACCGCGCAGGCCATTGAGGGTGATGCGCGTGGAGCCGCAGTTGGCGCAGGCCAGGGTGGTCTGCACGCCGGGCTCGAGGTCCACCGCGCGGGCCACGCTAGTGGCGGCCTTGTGCTGGATGCGATCTTTCGAGAGGACCTCTTTCTTCACCACCGACGGACGGTCGATGCGCGAGAGCGGGCGCTCTTCGCCTTGGTGTTCGTTCACTTCGATGGTGTGGAGTTCCTCGTGGGCCCACAAGGACCCGACGAGGAGAAGAGAGAGGAGCATAGGAGATTAGTTACTTACCTTCGCCAGCCGCAGGCACTGCGCCGAGTGCATGTGGTTGCCGTGCAGGTAACGGACGCCGTAGCTCACGGGGGCTTCGAGGTTGCTGCTGGCCGGTGTGAGTGCCACGATCAGCGTGTCCCGTTGCGCGGTCCCGGAGAGCTCGTTAGCGCGGGCCGTGGGGGCCAGCGTGAAGTCGAGGGTCTCGAGGTGATTGGCGCCGTGCCCCTTTTCCCAGAACTCCACGGTCACGTCGGCGCGGAAGTTGGCGGCGCTTTCGACTTCGTTCATGAAGTAGGTGCGTTGGACGATGAGTTTGCATTCGGTGTTGATGCGCGCCTGTGTTCCAACGAAGGTGTCGGCGAAGGCGCAAGAAGCGCTGAGCGCGAGAGCAAGAGTCATGAGTTTGATCATAGGTCCTCCTTAAAAGGCGAGCGTAATGTCAGAAGGAATATCACGCGTTCTGGGTTGTTGCAAATGATTTGCAACAACTTCACATTCAAAGCAAGTTAGTCTTTTTAGATACTTAGAGTACTAGTGGGTATCAAGAATAAGGCCGTTTAAGGAATAGCTGACTTCGCTATGGGGGCGGGTGTCGATGGATATGAAGACCTGTGGGCCGAGCTGAGGGCCGAGGAGGTAGGAATTTTTTTTGAATTCCATGAAGCGCAGTCTGTGGGGTGAAATCTTGATCTCATCTTGGCGTGGTGCCTTGAGGAGTACGGTGCCGCGTGAGCATTGTGCTAGCCAGCCCTGCGACATCGTGATCCGATACTTGGAAGGTGTCTGTGGATGAAAACAGATCTTCAGACGGATTTGTGAGTTATGCTTCGGGAGGTAGCTTTTGAGAAATTTTTTGAGGGAGGAAGTCAGGCGGCCACAGATCGGTGCCAGTTCGGACTTAAGGAAGTCCTCACAGTTCTCCCAGTTTTCTCCCTGCCAATTAAGTGTCTCAGCCTTTGTGAATTGCGACCAATCTATCAGTGGCTTCGTCAGCAAGCAGGAAGAATGATCAAATTTTAATTTCGGCATGTCATATTCAGATTATGGATGGATAAAAGTTTTAGCGAGACAAGATTTCTTGATTATTATTAGCATTCTTTAAGCTTTTTTAACTTTTTGGGTGTTCTATGTGCAGATTTCTCATTGCGTCAGTGCTTTTTTTCATCCTTTCGGGTTGTTCGACCGCGAAGAAGAACGCTAAGGCCCTCGAGGAGGAGGGGAAATTCGAGGAGGCGGTGGCCCAGTGGGAGCGCGCTGTCAAAGAATCTCCCAGCGACAAGGAGGCGATCCGCGGCTTGAAAGAGGCGCAGCTCGGTGCCATCAACGCGCGTTTGGTCCAGGTGCGTGACCTGCGCGCATCCAAAGAGTTCACTCGTGCCATTCGCACTCTGCGCGACACCGTGCGCCTGCAAGAAAAATGGAAGGTGAAGCTCGACGCCAACTCCGCCAGCTTTCAAGGCAGAGAGGCACAGGGCCTGTGGCTTCCCTTCCGCGAGGAACTCGCGCTCACGTTGAGCAAGCAGCACGTGCTCGGAGCGGCGGCCACCTTCGAAGACCTGCGGCCCATCTTCTCCTTCGTTCCGGCGCAGGAGATGAGCGCCGAGTGGAACAAGATCAAAGCTCAGGGCGTGAAGCTCTGCCGCGGCTTCAGGAGCGAGAGCAAGTACCCCTACGCCATGGCCTTCCAGCAGAACACCTGCCGCTACTTCGGTGAAAAGCGCAGCTTCCCCCTGGCTGTAGCGCCGGAGCAGCTCGATGGCCTCAAGGTGAGCTTCGTCTTCGATGGCGTTGACCGAACTCAAGAGGGCCTCCTCCAGGGGGCCCTCGAGACGGGTCTGAAGGAGAGCGTGCTCTACCAGCTTGGCGCCAAGCGGGCGCTTGCCTTGGAGCTCCGAGGAAGGTTGGAGGTGCAGCGGCGCTCGCAGCTGGTGACGCTCTTCCACGAGTACCAGGTGGAAGAGAGCTACGAGGACTGGGAGACGGTCAAGAAGAAGGGCGTGAACGGTGCGCCCGCCACCACCGAACGTCGCAAGGTGAAGAAGAAGCGCACGGTGCGCCGGCAGTACCCGTACCCGGCGCTGAAGGAAACGCAGAAGATCAAGCTGCGGGCGCAGAGTGCGGTGGAGTGGATCGGCCAGAGCGAGAGCATCGGCGAGAGCTTCGAGCACACCGACGAAGCGATCTCCCACGAGCAGAACATCCCGGCCATTGGCCTTCGGCCCCAGAAGACTAAGTTGCCCAGCGTGAGCACGCACCTTGTTCCCTTCGCGGAGAAACTACAGGGCCAGTTTACCCAGGACTTGAACAAGATGTGGGAGCGGGCCTTCTGCGTCCGACCGGCGAGCGACGACGAACTGCTCGAGGCGGAGCACGTCCTCCGTTGTCAGCGCTTGATGAAAGACAAGCAGCAAGACTTCGTGCAGAGCTGGTACCTCGCTCGCCACGGCTCAACGCCGGGCGAGCTGGCGAAGCTCCTCGGCAATCCCTAGGGGCTTTTAGAGCACCGCTTTGAGCTGGGCCTTGGAGCTCTCTTCGACGTCCTTGTGAAGCGAATTGCCGTGGCTGTCCATGGTGACGACCACCGGGAACTTGTCGACTGAAAGCTCCCAGATCGCTTCCGGAGACCCGAACTCTTCCAGGTACACTCCGTCGACACTGAGGATGCGTTCGGCGAGCACCTGGGCGGCGCCGCCGACGGCGTGGAAGTACACCGCGCCGTACTCTTTGCAGGCGTCGAGGGTTTTTTGTCCCATGCCGCCCTTGCCGATGACGCCGAGGATGCCGTGGTCGCGCATCACCTGCCACTGGTAGGGCTCCTCGCGGATCGAGGTCGTCGGGCCCGCGGCGGTGACCTTGAAGCCGCCTTTTTTATCTTTCAGCACCACCGGGCCACAGTGGTAGATGATCTGGTTCTGCAGCGACACCGGACTGGGATGGCCCTCGTGGAGGTGCTTGTGGACGGCGTCGCGGCCGGTGAAGAGTTTCCCGGTGATGAGCACCATGTCGCCGACCTTGAGCTTGCGGATGGCGTCTTTGGTAAAGGGGTAGTTGAGTTCGATCATGGTGTTCTCCTAGTAGAGCCACTTTTTGAGTTTCATGGATTTCGGGTCGATCACGGCGCCCTGGCGGCGGAAGGCCCAGCACATGTAGCTCACCGAGACGATGAAGCTCGCGGGCACGCGGTTGAGGTGGTCGACGAAGCACTCCAGCAGCGTCGTCTTGCCGCCGAAGCCCATGGGCCCGATGCCCAGCTTGTTGCAGGTCTCGACGATCTCTTTTTCCAGCGCGGCCAGTTCCTTCACCTTCGAGCGCTCGCCCATCTTGCGCAAGAGTTGCTTCTTGGCGTGCTTGTGCGAGTCGCCGCGGTCGCCGCCGACGCACACGCCGAGCACCCCGGGCCCGCAGCCCTTCCCCTGGGCCTTCACCACCGCATCGAGGATCACCTTGCGCACGCCCGCGAGGTCGCGGCCGGCCGAGAGAGCGGTGTCGGGGAGGGAGTACTGGGCCGAGACGTTCTCGCAGCCGCCGCCCTTGAGCATGAGTTTCACCTCGAGCTCCTTGCCGGCGTGCTCGTGGAAGTTGATCGAGGGGTGGCCGGCGCCGAGGTTCGTGCCGGCGTTTTCGCCGGTGAGCGAGTTCACCGAGTTCTCCCGCAGGTAGCCGCGCTTGGTGGCCTCGGTCACGGCCTTGTGGAGGAGCTTGATGAAGGGCGTCTGGTGGAAGCCCGCCGGGTGGCCCACGTAGAAGATCACCGTGCCGGTGTCCTGGCACAGCGGCTGGCTCTTGGCCTTCGCCAGCTCGATGTTGTCGCACATGATGTTCATGGCGTAGGACGCCGTGGTGTTCGGCGCCTCTTCGCCCTTGGCGAGGCGGATCGCGC
This sequence comes from Bacteriovoracaceae bacterium, assembly GCA_036770305.1. GTDB lineage: Bacteria > Bdellovibrionota > Bacteriovoracia > Bacteriovoracales > Bacteriovoracaceae > UBA6144. Next base: position 10,273 of record DAIPJL010000048.1, read on the forward strand.
GGTCCACGTCGTTCGGGATGATGGTGCTGGTCACGCGGATGATCTCGACGAGGGTCTCGAGGGCCTGCTGCTCGGGCGAGAGTTTCTTGGCGAGTTTTTTGGCCGGTTTTTTTGCCGCTTTCTTAGTCGTTTTTTTGGCGACTTTTTTTGTGGTTTTTTTTGCCACGGGTGACTCCTTAGAAGGCTTGAGAAAAATGCCTCCATGCTACCCTTGACACGGGCCCGGGGGCAACCATGTTGTAGCTAGGACGAACGCGATTGAGGAGGTTTCTATGTTGCACTTTGAACTTAAACCTTACGGCCGCCCCTACCGCGAGGCGCTGACACAGTGGGAGAGGGACATGGAACAGATGTTCGACGGTCTTTCGAGTACGCTCTGGCACGTGCCCTGCGAGATCTCCGAGAGCGAGGAGCTCTTCAACGTGCGCCTCGACATCCCCGGCGTGCGGAAAGAAGACGTTAGCATCGAGCTGAAAGACCGTCAGCTGCACGTCACCGGCCGGCGGGACAAACGCTCCCTCGCCGAGGGCGAGAAGTGGCTGCGGCAGGAGAAGCGCTTCGGCCAGTTCCAGCGCAGCTTCGCCCTCCCGCAGGGCATCGACGAGGCGCGCGTGCGGGCCCACTTCGTCGACGGAGTGCTGAGCATCGAGCTGCCCAAGAGCGCGGCGCCGGGACGGCGCATCGAGATCGCATAGTTTTTGAGCGACGCCACCTTTCCTCCCAGAAGTGAGTGCGTCGTTTGACAAAGGCCCCTCGAAACCGTGAGGATTTTCGAGGGGTTTTTTTATGACGACGATGGCCGTTCAGTATCTCGGAGAGCTGCGTACGGAGGCGACACACCTGGCGTCCGGGAGCACGCTCTTGACCGACGCACCGAAGGACAACCAGGGCAAGGGCGAGGCCTTCTCGCCGACGGACCTGCTCGCGAGTTCGCTGGCGAGCTGCATGTTCACCATCATGGGGATCCGCGCTCGGGCGCTGGGCGTGGACCTCGCGGGCATGAGCTGCGAGGTCGAGAAAATGATGCAAGCGAGTCCGCGCAAGGTGGCCGAGATCAGGGTGCGGGTGCAGTGGTCGCAGCTGGCGCTGACGGAAGCGCAGCGGACGGAGCTGAAGCAGGCGGCGCTGACGTGTCCGGTGTACCTGTCGCTGGACCCGCAGCTGGTGAAGACGATTCTCTGGGAGTAGCGCTCTCCGGCGCATCAAGGTCTTCTTCCTGGAGCGCCCGCAAGACCTGCGGGGTGACCTGGGTTCCGGGCGCCTCGGCGGAGTGGTCTTTCTCGATGCTCACCAGCGGTGCTCGCGCCGCCGCGAGGGCCTGGGCGAAGCTCCTCTGAGTTGTGAGCCCGCACGCCCTGAGCGCCACTTGTTCGTCGACCTGATGGCCCGAAGCGATCTTGCTCGCGAGGCCCGGTAGGGCACGGCCGGTGCTCAGCAGGAGTTCCTTGAGCTGCGAGGCCTTGAGTTTTGGGTTGAGCTGCAGACAGCGCGCGGCGAGGTTCGAGACGGCCGGCGCTGCCATGCTGGTGCCCGAGGCCGGAGTGTACTCCGGGGTCCCTTCCTTGCGGTAGGCACTGGGGACCACGGAAGGAATGGCGACCCCCGGCGCCGCGAGGTCCACGTTCGTCGCACCCCAGTTCGAAAAACCGGCCAGGTTATCGCCGTGCGTGGCCGCGACGCTGATGAGGTTGGGGCGGCGAATGCGCGAGGGGAAGTGGTGGCGCTCGTCGTTGTTCTGCGCCGAGTTCCCCGCCGAGAAGACGAAGAGCGTCTGCGGGTACTGGTCGATGATCGCGGCGGCCCTCTTGTAGAGCGATTCGAAGTAGGCGTCGGCGATTTCCCTGAGGCGCTCGTCGTCCAGCTCGAGGCCGGTGATCTCTTTGTGCCACTCCGCGAAGCGCAGGAGGATCTGCTTTTCGCTCACGCCGTAGGAGCCGTTCACGACGCGGATCTGGTGGTGGTGGATCCACGCCAGCATCTTTTTCATTTTCCGGATGATGCGCTCTTCGGAGAGGCGCACCTGGCGGCGGAACTCCGCCTCGGAGTTTTTCAACACCGGCGTCGCCGCCTCGCTGTCGGTCTCCACGACCAGCGTCGGCACGTCGATGCCCACGCCGCGCACGGGGAGCACGTCGATGCCCTGGCCTTCCTTGAGGAGGATGCCGGTCACCAGCGTGCCGTGGGCGTGCTTCTTGAACTGCTTGAGCTTTTCCTTGAAGCCCTTGTCCAGTGCCCGCGCCTCGAGCCACTCGCGCTCGTGCGGCGCGAGGCCCTGGGTGTGCACCTTCGCCTTGAGGTCACGGTAAAGCAAGATCTCGCGGATGACGTCTTCCGGAAAGAGCGCAGACTTGAGGTGGCTATTGTCCTGGAAGCTCCAGCCCGCGAAGCCGGGTAGCGCCAGGGCACCCTCTTCGTCGGTCTCGCCGAGCTTGAGCTTCGGCCGCAGGGCAATGTGGTCGAGGTCGAAGCCTGTGTCGATGACCGCCACCGTTACGGTCTGCGCCGCCCACGCGAAGCTTGCAAGGCCCGGGAGGCAGAGCGATAGCAGGAGGGGGAGAAAAGCGCGCATGCCCTATTGTGCCACGGCGATCGCGCTCGACAAACCCACTAAAGCGGTGAAAAAATTTCGCCATGAAAATCCTCACCGCCGCTCTCTGCTGGGCCTTCCTTTGCTCCGCTTCGATGGCCCATTTGATCGACGCGCCCCGCTTGCCGAGTGATTTTCGACAAAACAGATCGGGTATCGAGTGGCGCAGCCTCGAGTCCGAGCGCTTCCGACTTATCTTCGAAGGGCGCCTGGAAGCTCCCGCGCGCGAAACCCTCGCTCTGCTCGAGGTGCTCTACGCGCCGGTGGCCTCGGGCCTGAAGGCGAGGCCTCCGAAGATCACCATCATTCTCCAGCACGCGCCGCTGGCGGCGAACGGCTTCGTCACCCTGGCCCCGCGGCGAAGTGAGTTCTTCGTGACGCCCTGGCTAGGGCCTGAGCTAGGCCAGAACGAATGGCTGGCGGCGCTTGCGGTCCACGAGTTTCGCCACGTCGTCCAGTTTGAAAAATCCCGCACCGGCTTCGCCCGGGCCCTCGAGATCGTCCTCGGAGAGAGTGGCACGGCGCTGGCCATGGGCTACATGCTGCCCTCCTGGTACTTCGAGGGAGACGCGGTCGGCATCGAAACCGCCTACTCCCGCAGCGGCCGTGGTCGCCAGCCCGAGTTCGAGAGCCAGTGGCGCGCGTTGCTCTTGGCCGGCCAGGACTGGAGCTACGATCAGATGCTCCTGGGGAGCTTCAAGCGCTATCGACCGAACCACTATCCCGTCGGCTACTTCCTCACCACCTACCTGCGGCGCCACTACGGCGCTGACGTCCTCGAGCGGGCGCATCGGGAAGCGATGGAATGGGCCTTCAGCCCCTGGGCCTTTCTTTCGACGCTCGAAAAACTCACTGGACGCAGCACCGAGCAAATGTTCCGCGAGCTCAGCGCCGAACTGCAGCGCGGCTGGGAGAAGCGAGTGGCGGACGTCGAGGAGCTGCGAGATCGGCCGCTGGCGCTGCCAGCGCAGGGCGATCCCGAGGAGTGGGTGAGCTACCGCTACGCTCTGCGCTCGGAAGGACAGACCTACTCGCTGCGCTCGTCGCTCTCGCACATCTCCCAAGTGGTGCGCTTGAGTGCGCGGGGAGATGAAGAGGTGCGCTGGACTCCGTCGCCGCTCCTGCAGGAGTTTCCGCCCAAGGCCCGCGCTGGCCTCACCGCGCTCAGCGAGCTCGAGCTCGACGCGCGCTGGGGGGTGCAGGAGTATTCTCGCGTCGAAGTGCGCGAGCTCGCCACGGGCAAACTGGTGCGCGTCTTTCGCCACGGCCAGGGCCTCTTACCGGTGCTCGACCACCGCGCAGAGCGCCTCGCGACCTACGCCTGGTCCGCCACCGGAAACCCGGCGCTGGTGATCCACGCCCTCTCCTCGGGCCAGGAGCTCCGGCGCATCGAGCTTCCTCGCCAAGACGTCGTCATCGGCCTCGACTGGAGCGCGGATGGCCGTGAGCTGGTGCTGTTGCTGCGGCAGCGCCCTTACCGCATCGCCTTCGAGGCCCTGGACCTCGCCTCGGGTGCCCGCCGAGTGGTGGCACACACCTCTCAGTGGAACTGGGCCCATCCGGTGGTGGGCGGCGAGTACGTCTACTTCCAGTCACCGCAAAGTGGCATTGATAACATCCATCGCATTCATCTCGTCACGGGTGTCGAAGAGCGACTGACGGACGACAAAGTCGGGGCCTACGCGCCTCACGTGAGCGATCGGGGAGAACTCACCTACGTGCGCTACAGCGCCACGGGCCACGCCCCGGTGCTCTACCAGGCGCGGGCGAGCTACCCGCTGGAGGCACAGCGCTTCGAGCCCTACTACCAGACCCTCGTCGCGCAGGAAGGAGAGGACCTCCTCGGCGCGCAGGCCCCGGAGCTGGCGGACCTGCCAGTGAGGGAGTACCGCCACAGCGAGGGCCTGTGGAACCCGCACTCCTGGCTGCTGCTCGCGCCGCCCTTCTCACCGACCGTCACCGCCCAGCTCGTCAGCACCGACGTGATGAACACTCTCAGCTGGACGGCGGGTGCGAGCTACGACTTGAACGAGCGCACTCCGCAGCTCCTGAGTTCTCTGCGCTGGAGCTATTTCTACCCCGAGCTCGATGTGCGGGCCGCCTTCGGAGGCCGGCGCAGTGAAGTGAAGCCGAGCGGGAAGGCCAAGCGCTTCGACGAGTGGGAGGAGGGGAGCGGAGAACTGGGAGTTTCTCTCCCCTACGTCGGCCTGCATGGGGCCTTCGTGCAAGCCGCGCGGCTGCGCGCCTACACGCAGGCGCTCCACACCACTGGCCGTGAGCTACCGGCGCGCGGAGAACTCGCCTCCTCGAGCTACCTCGGCGCGGGCATCGAGGGCAGCTGGAGCTTCCAGCGGCGCCGAGCGCCGCGCGATCTCCTTTCACCCTGGGGGCTAACGCTCGCTGGCAGCACGCTCTCGGCGCGCGACACCCAGGGAGTCGGCGAGCACTCCTTCCAGCACAGCGCCGTCGGGCGCTTCTTCGCGCCGGGACTCCTGGCCCACCACTCACTCTACGGAGAGCTCGGGAGCGAACGACAGAACCTCGACGGCTACCACTGGGCGTCGGGCCTGCTCTTCGCCCGCGGCTACCTCGGTCGCTTCTTCGAAGAGCGCTACAAGTCCTCCCTCAACTACCTGCTTCCCATCGCCTACCCCGAGTGGTCGCTCGGGCGCTACCTGTACCTCAAACGGCTCTCGCTCAATCTCTTCTACGATAATCTTTGGGGCCAGCGCCTCGGCGCTGAGGAGCGCTTCGAGAGCATCGGCAGCGAGCTCTGGTTAGACACTCATCTGGCGCGCAACGCCCTCAACCTGCAGTGGGGAGTGCGCTACGCAGTCCCGCGCCGCCGCGACGAGGCGGCGAGCCTCTCTCTCTTCCTCAACACCGGTGTGGGGAGCTTCTGATGGAACTCGCAGAGAAAGTCGACTTCATCCTCCGACAGAGCGATGCGGCGCTGGATCAGTTCTTCCAGTTGCGGCCCATCACCGATGTGCCGCGCGAGGGGGCGGAGGTGCTCTACCTCAAGGGGCTCTCCCCGGAGGCGCTCTACACCTCCTACAAGGATCTCGTCGAAGTCATGCAGTGGGCCCACCGGCAGGGCCTGCGACACTGGTGCGACATCGGCTGTGGCATCGGCCGCAGCTGTTTTCTGTGGACCTGGCTCTTCGAGGATGCGAAGGCCACCGGCATCGAGCTCGTGCCCGAGCGCCTCGAGGAGGCGCGCGCGGCGGCGCGTGCCCTGCGCACCGAGCGCAACTTTTGGATCGAGGCCGACTTCGCGGCGCCCGCTTTGGCGCTTCCGGAGGCCGACCTCTTTTTCCTCTACATCGCCACCGGAAAAGAGCTGGACCTACTGCTGAAGAAGCTCAAGCTGCGCGCCTCTCCGGCGTGGGTCGCCGTCATCGAATCCCACGGAGACCTCAAGCCGCGGCTCCAGTGGGAGGCCTGGTGGCTGTCGCCCTCGGTCCATCGCTTTCCACTGCGCTCGGCGCGCCACGATCCGTGGCTCCAGCTCTACCGGACGCGGCCTCACCATCCGGTGTGCGAGCTTGAGGAAAGCTGGGAGCTTCGCTCCGGCATCCTGCCCGAAGAACTCGAGTTGCACCCGAGCGTCCTCGGGTTCCTACTCTCGAAGTCCGCCCACCGCGACTGGGAGCTGGTGGTGCAAGAGGGCGAAGAGCTGTGGACCATGGATGGCCTGGGCCTCAAGTGGCACGACCCGCTCACGCTACAGGGGGCGCACCCGCCACGACAGATACGGCCCTCGCAGATGAAGGTGGGCCTTCGGCGCATCGGCGAGGCGACTCCCTATCGCCAGTGGTCCCAGTGGCGCCGCGACGGAGTCGAACTCGCGCTCCCGCGGGGGAGCGGAGGACTGCGCCGCCTCGGTGTGATTCGAAAAATTATTCTCAGTGACCAGGGCCTCGTGGAGTTTTCTTCCGGCGAGCGCCTGCGCTGGTCCGAGCTCTCCGGGCTTGGGCCGTGTCCATGAAAGGAAGTCTATGAACCACCTGCTGAATGTTTTCCTGCTCCTGCTCGTCTTCGGCTGCGCCCACGGCGTGCGCGAAGAGGGGGGCCGTGTACCGCTCGACTGGAATGAGGCCCGAGCGCTCGGGCCGCGCGAGATCGCGACCTACGCTCAGCTCAGCGTGAAGCGCTCGGAAAAAGACCTGCAGGAGATTTCCCTCAAGGACTTGCGCGCTTCACCCCAGGGACAGCTGCGGCGCCTCGCGGTGGTGGTCTTCGAGAGTGAGATCCAGCCGTCGCGTTCCGGACTCGCCGCAGAGGAGAACGTCTACCTCTCGGCGCGGGCGAAGCAGTGGCTCACCCGCGAGCTCTATCGGCAGTGGCTCACCAGCTTGAGCGCGGCGGCCCCGGGCCTGAGCTGGGCCAGCGAAAAAGAACTCCGCAGCTCCCGGGCCTTCCGCTCGAGTGGGAGCGTCGTCGAGGACCTCGTGCTTCAGAAGAACTTCGCCTTCGGCGACGCGGACGTCTTCTGGCGCCAGGGCGGCCAGCGGATTCCAGAGGAAACGCTGATGAATCCTCCCGACCTGCAGGACCTCTCGCTCCTCCTGGTGCCGGCGACGCACCTGATGGGCGGAGCGAGTCCGTCGCAGCACCAGCACCAGTGGGTGAACGAACTCTGCCGCGAGCTCCAGCTCGACGCCGTTCTGGTTGTCTACCACGGGGCCAGCTGGCAGCGCGCGAGCAAGGACCGCAGCTCCGGCGCCGAGATCCCTGAAGTCCTCAGGGCCCGCGTCGAAGCGACCGTGTTGGTGCCCTTTGCGAAGTGGCACGCCGCTCTCGAAGCGAAAGGCAAAAGGCCGCAGCAGAAGCTCAGTGCGCACCTCGGCTTCTACCAGCTGGAGGTCCAGCGCCCGCTGGACCTCGCCGGCGCACCGAAGACCTTCGCGGGAGCGCAGGACGCGGTGATCCTCCCGCTGTGGGATTCCTTCGCTCTCTTGGGTGACCTCGTGCGCGCCCGGCTCCTCAGCGACCTGCAAGGAAAATGATGGAACGCGAAGAATACCTCAAGCGCATCAAGTTCATCGTGAAGTTTGGCCAGGGGCTGCACTCCGTCGGCTCGCCGGCCCACTCGCTCGAAGCGGCGCTGAATGGCCTGTGTGAGCGACTCGG
>DAIPJL010000049.1:0-17972 GCA_036770305.1 Bacteriovoracaceae bacterium
CAAGGCTCTCTTGCTGGTGCACCTCTACGGCTGGGCCTGCCCGGAGACCACCGAGATCCGGCGCTACTGCCGCGAGAAGAACGTGCTGCTCATCGAGGACTGCGCCCAGGCCATCGGCACGAAGATCAACGGCCAAAGTCTACTCAAGGATGCCGCCGTCGCGACCACCAGTTTCTACCCCGCGAAAGTGCTCGGTGCCAGTGGCGACGCCGGTGGCATCTTCGCGACGAGCGAAGCCGTCATCAAAACTTCCCAGACACTGATCAACCACGGCCGCACGGGCCACTACGAGCACGGCCTGATCGGCTGGAACTCGCGCCTCGGCGCCTACGAAGCGAGTTTCATGGTCGAAGCGCTGAAGCACCTCGACGCGCGCCTCGAGTCGCGCCGCCACGTGTGCCAAGAGTACCGCGCCAAAATTAAAAACAAAGCGCTCAGCTTCATCGCACCGGCATCCTCCGTCTGGGAAAACGGCTACCTCTCGGTGGCGCTCATGACTCCCGAGTCGCGGCCGAAGTTCATCGACTACCTCAAGCAGCACGACATTGGTTACGGCACCGTGTACCCGGGCGCGATGAGCGAGCAGCCGGGCGCGAAGAACTTCATCGGTGGTCGCATCTCTCACGGTCACGCCGACTGGATCGCAAAGTCCGTGATCAACCTTCCCTGCTTCGCGTACATGACCCAGGCCGAAATCGACCACGTGATCACCCTCGTGAACGCCTACCGCGAATAAATTTTTTCCCAATGCATTAAGCTTTTCTGAATAGTGTGCGCCACCGGCGCGCACTATTCACAGCTTGCGAATAGCCGACAATTTCACTCTGAAAACAATTTAAGAATTCTTCTCAGGATTAGGAAAAAAATTCCTCAGGTTCTTGCAAACCGCACCGAAACGCTTGGTCAACAACGAGCATTTCACGGTGAGGTGCTCGAATAAAAAAGTAGGGCATGGAGCCCACGCGGACTGAACACCCGCGACCAGCAAGGAGGTTTTGGATGATTTTAACTGGAGGATAGATCTATGGGTTTTAGAATTAACACGAACGTTCCATCTCTTGTCGCACAACGCAGCGTCGGGAAAACGAACCAGGCACAGGAGTCTTCGTTCGCGAAGCTCAGCTCTGGCGAGCGCATCACGAAAGCCGCGGACGACGCCGCAGGGATGGCAATCAGTGAGAAGTTAAAGGCCGAGATCCGCTCGATCAAACAAGCGGACCGCAACGCCAACGACGGTATCAGTATGGTGCAAGTAGCAGAGGGTGGATTGAACGAAACGCAGAACATCCTGACGCGTCTTCGCGAGCTGGCCATCCAGTCGGCTTCGGATACGGTGAGTGACGTCGAGCGCGGGTTCACCAACATGGAATACCAGAACCTGGTGCAGGAGATGGACCGCATCTCGCAGGTGACGGAGTTCAACGGCATCAAACTGCTGAACGGCGACGGCGGAACCCTCGACTTCCAGATCGGTACGAAGGGCGACGAGAACTCGAAGATCTCCTACGAAGCGAGCAAGGTGAACGCCACGCTCGGTGAACTGGGAGTCGACGGCCTCGGCGTGGCGAGCAAAGACGACGCGCAGGGCAGCCTCGCGAAAGTCGACGCGGCGATCGAGAAAGTCTCCGGCCAGCGCGCCTTCCTCGGTGCCCTCCAGAACCGCTTGGTCTCGACCAGCAATAACTTGCAGGTCACCCAGGAGAACTTGAGTGCAGCGAACTCGCGGATCCGCGACGTGGACTACGCCGAAGAAACGGCGAAGCAAGCCTCGAACCAGATCCTGCAGGCGGCCGGTACGTCGGTGCTCGCCCAGGCGAACATGAACGGCCAGAACGCTCTGAAACTGATTGGCTAAGTGCTAGCGACTTCACGGGCCTCCCTTCGGGGAGGCCTTTTTTTTTACATCCGCAGGCACTTCCCTTGCCGAGCGGACGCGGGCCTTGGTAGCTACTCCCCCTATGTCTGACAACTCCCCCATGGCCCAGAACCACATCTACCGTCCCGACTTCAATAAGTACGGACACGAGAATCCCTACCACGACAAGCTCAAGGCTTTTGATAGCTTCGTGATGCGCGACGAAGAAGCCGAAACGCACCGGGGCCACTGGCCACAGGTCTTCGGCAACGCCTTACCCGTGAGTGTGGAAATCGGGACCGGGTACGGCGAGTTCATGCTCGAGTGGTGTGCCAACAACCCGAACGATAACTTCGTGGGCCTCGACCACCGCTTCAAGCGCAGCTTCCACCTGGCGAAGAAGCTCGACAAGATCACGAACAAGAACTTCCGCTACCTGCGCGCCCGCGGCGAGCGCCTCGAGTACATCTTCGGGGAAGAAGAAGTGCAGAACATCTTCTACTTCTTCCCCGACCCCTGGCCTAAAACGCGCCACCACAAGAAGCGCCTCTTCCAGGCCCCTTTCCTGAACGCCGCTCACCAGGTGCTCAAGGCGCAGGGCACGCTGTGGGTGAAGACCGACCACGACGGCTACTTCGCCTGGATGCTTGACGCACTAAAAAATGAGACCCGCTTCGAGATCGCCTTGAAATCACAGGACCTTCGACGCGAGCATCCAGAACATTTTCTCTCGGCGTACACTACCAAATTTGAGAAGATTTTTCTTTCCCAGGGCGTGAAGATCAAGGCCCTGGAACTCAGGAAACTCTAAGACCCCTCATGAGCGAACTCCGCGAACGCATCAAAGAGGCACCGATCTCTCAGATCGTCGGCCATTTCATCTCGCTGAAACGCAGCGGCTCGGGCCTCGTGGGCCTGTGCCCCTTCCACAACGACACGAAGCCCTCGATGACCGTCAACGACAAGCGCGGCCTCTTCCGCTGCTGGGCCTGCAACACGGGCGGCGACCACCTCGAGTTCGTGAAGCTCAAGCTCAACGTCGACTTCGTCCAGGCGATGCGCGAGTGCGCCAAGATCCTCGGCCTCTCCGACGAGGAGCTCAACCGCGAGCGCAAGAAGAACCCCCGGCTCGAGCTCGCCTTCCGCGTGCTGAACTTCGCCAACCGCCTCTACCTGCGCATCGCCGAGTCGGGGCCCGCGGTGTTCAAAGAGTTCGTCGAGCGCCGGGGCCTGTCGCCGGAGTCGCTCGCCCAGTTCCAGATCGGCTTCGCGCCGAGCGGGAACGTGCTGCTCGCGCAGCTCGACAAGATCCCCAGCGACCAGCGCGCCGCCGCCCGCGAGATCGCCCTCGAGCTGAACCTCATCAAAGTTTCCGAGAAAGGACAGAGACCCTACGACTTCTACCGCGACCGCGTCGTGTTCCCGATCCACGACCACTCGGGCCAGGTGCGCGGCTTCAGCTGCCGCGCGGTCCTCAAGGACCAGATCCCGAAGTTCCTCAACTCCACCGACTCCTTCGCCTTCCACAAGGCGAACATCCTCTTCGGCTACTTCCTCGCGAAGTCCCACATCCGCAACACCGATCAGGCGATCCTCGTCGAAGGAAACATGGACGTGGTGATGATGCACCAGTACGGCTTCACTAACACTGTCGCGCCGATGGGCATCGCGCTCAGCGAGAGTTCGCTGCGGCTGCTCGCGAGTCAGACCAAGAACATCGTGCTGGCGATGGACTCCGACAACGCCGGGAAGGGCGCCATGGCGAACATCAACCAAAGCTTCATGGCGGCCGGGATCCTACCGCGCATGGTGAGTTTCGCGCCGGCCAAAGACCCCGACGAGTTCCTGCGCCACCCGGAGCTCGGCCGCATCGCTTTGCTTGAGCGCCTGGAGAAAGCTCCGCGGGCCATCGACGTCATGCTGGACGAGCTGATTCCCGACCCCATCCCCGAGACGCTCGATCCCAAGCTGGCCATCATGCAAAAGGTTTACGCCCTTTTAGCGCCGCTCAAAGACCATCTCGAGGCCACCGAACGCGTGGTCTCCTACGCCCGGCGTCTTCGACTCTCCACCGACGAGGCGAGCCTCATTGAGCAGTATCGCCAAACCCTGAAGCCCACCAGTGGGGCAGAGCGGCGGCCAACTCCGACAACTCAAGTTCAAGAAAATAAAGAAGAATTCGAGAGTGAAAATCCTGAAATCACTCAGGCCGCTGAGGAACACCCGCTGCGGTCTCAGGAAATCCCCCCCATGCTACCGGCAGAGCGGCTGGTCCTGAAAACTTTCTTAACTCACCCCGAGTGCCTGAACTCAACGCAACTCCATGAAATCCTTGCCTATGTGAGTCATCCTGAGGTAAAAGATTTAATTCTTTGGCTCGTCAAAATTTATTTGGAAATTGATGAGCAGGAATATTTAACCGTTTTGTCCGATAACGTTTTCACCGATCGTTATGGCCAAGAGGTTAAGGGTGTCGCCGCTCAAGCGATTGAAGAGTTCAAGCCTGTGGCGTTGAACGATAAGATCCTTGCGCGCCTGCTCTCCGACCTCAAGCTGCGCCTGCAGCTCGAGCAACTGAAGCAGAAGCGCCGCGAGCTCACCGAGCTACAGCGCCTCAGCCGACTCGAGGATGAAGTGAAGGCCTACATGCTACAGATCACCCAGATTGACCGTGAATTGCAAGAGCTGAAGAAGAGCTCCGTCTAAACACCGAGCAGAGGAGAAGCCGAATGTCGGTTGTCGTCGCCTTTCTAAATTCAAAAGAGTTCTCCCGCCTTCTCATGAAGGGGAAGGACCAAACCTACCTCACGCCGGAAGAAATCAACGACGCCATCCCGGCGAGCATCGTTGACACTCAGTCGCTCGACCTCATCATGGACAAGATCGACGAGGCTCGCATCCTCGTGCGCGCTCCCGAGACCGAGGAAGAAGAAGCCGAAAAGGCGCAGCCCGAAGCCGCCGAAGATCCGCTCGCGGCCGCCGAGGAGGAGGAGCTGCGCACGTCGTCCTCCGACCCCGTAAAGCTATACCTCAAGAAGATGGGCTCGGTGGCGCTCCTCACCCGTGAGGGCGAAGTGAAGATCGCCAAGGAGATCGAGGAAGGCGAAAAAGAAATCGTGCTCTCGTGCCTCAAGTCGAAGCACGCTCTCGAGGAGATGATCAAGCTCAAGCCCCGCATCCAGCAAGCCGAGGAGCAGAACGAGTTCGTGAAGGATCTCGTACGTGGCTTGGATGACGAATCGCCGGAGAAAGACATCCACGAGGTCCGCGAGCGCATCTACAAGGTCGTCGACCACGTCCGCGATCTCCTGGGCCAGATCGTCAACGAAGACGGCACGCTCAAGAAGCTCACCGGCGACGAGCTGAGCCTCATGAACAAGGTCGGCGACGAGCTGGTAGACCTGACCTTCAACCGCAAGATCATCAACTCCTTCACCGAGCCGGTGAAGAGCTACTACCTCCAGTTCAAAGAGCTCTACGAGCAGCAGGAACGCATCTACAAGTTCCTCGAAGTAAACACCGACGACGAGTACAAGCAGATGTACGACCGGCTCCTCGAGGACGACGTCTTCAAGCGCGAGCTGGCGCGCAAGCTCTACACCACCGACGCGAAGATCGAGCAGATGATTCGTACGCAGGAAGACATCCTGCGGAAGCTGCGCCGCCTCGTCATCGACGCCGGGATGGCCTTCGACGACATCGAGCGCGTCTACAACATCATCGTGAAGGGTGAAGAGAAAGCCGACAAGGCGAAGGCCCAGCTCGTCGAGGCGAACCTCCGTCTGGTGGTCTCGATCTCGAAGAAGTACACCAACCGCGGCCTGCAGTTCCTCGACCTGATCCAAGAAGGCAACATCGGATTGATGAAGGCCGTCGACAAGTTCGAATACCGCCGCGGCTACAAGTTCTCGACCTACGCCACCTGGTGGATCCGTCAGGCCATCACCCGTGCCATCGCCGACCAGGGTCGCACGATCCGTATCCCGGTGCACATGATCGAGACGATCAATAAGCTCGCGCGCACCTCGCGCCAGCTGGTGCAGGAGCTGGGCCGCGAGCCCACCCCCGAGGAGATCGCCGAGAAAATGGAACTCTCCGTCGACAAGGTGAAAAAGGTCTTCAAGATCTCGAAGGAGCCGATCTCCCTCGAGACGCCGATCGGCGAAGAAGAAGATTCGTCGCTGGGCGACTTCATCGAAGACAAGAAGATCATCTCTCCGGCGGAAGCGGTCATGTCGATCACCCTCTCGGAGCAGACGCGCTCGGTGCTCTCGACGCTTACCCCGCGTGAGGAAAAAGTCCTGCGCATGCGCTTCGGCATCGGTGAAAAGTCAGACCACACACTGGAAGAAGTCGGCCAAGATTTCTTCGTGACCCGCGAGCGTATCCGTCAGATCGAAGCCAAGGCGCTGCGCAAACTCCGTCACCCGAGCCGCGCGAAACTCCTCAAGTCCTACCTCGACAACTAATCCAGCGATCATTTTTTATCTCGGCACCGGACCCACTAGGGTTCGGTGCCTTTTTTAGCGCCTGTGCGGAAGATTTCGGGTATAATTTATCCTTTAAACGCAGCGCAGGATTACCGTGAGCGAAGAAGACAATTTAGCCCAAGAAGTTCAGAGCATCGTCGATAAGATGCACAGCGAGACTCATCGCTTCCAGGCCCGCAGGCTCGTCGAGCAGGGCCGCGTCTCCCTCTCCTTCGTGAAGGGAAACCTCGAGACCTACCTCATCGTCTCCGGCATCGTGCAGGAGAATAACACGAGCTACGAAACCAAGATCAATTGGAAGGCCGGCGCCTTCACCTCCCGCTGCAACTGTCCCCTGTGGGCGCAGCAGGAGAATACCTGCGTCCACGCCGTGGCGCTGTGGTACCGCTGGCAGCAGTTCGCCGACGCCGGCACCGAGGCGCGGGTCAGAACCAGCTCGGGCCCGAACTTCTTCGGCGAGGGCGTGACACCGGCGCACTACGGAACGCTCATCAAGCAGGCAAGCTACCTACAGGGAGCGAAAGGCAACGCGACCTTCGCCGCGCTCTCCTACCAGCTCACGAATCGCAAGCAGATCACCGCACCGGCGCCGAGCAAGTGGCGCGGAACTCTGATCGTCGACCTCCTGCCGACCGCGCAGGAGGAGACCCTGCGAGAGCTCCCGAGCGCTGAGGGGAAGCACTTCCTTCGACTCTCGTGGCTGAACGAGAAAGAAGAGCTCACCACCGAGGTGTCGCTCTTCGACGTCTTCCACCTTTTCAACTGGCAGAGCGGCGAGCTCCTCGAGCTCCCGCACGAAGTCATGGAGGCGATGAAGAAGGTCAAGGGGCAGGACCCCTGGACGAGCGTCAACGAGTGGTTGCGCCTCTTCAAGGACGTGCGCGACAAGGCGCACTTCCAGCTGCGCCTCGAGGGCCAGGTCTGGCGCGACGTGGTCCCCGCGGCGGTTCAGCTGCGCGCCAGCATCCTCCCCTCTACGCGCAAGAGCTTCCTCAACCTCCAGCTCGAGCTGGTCGACGAACTCGGCCGCCTCGTCGAGCCGCCGGAGCCCTTCCTGATCTTCGCCACCGAGCGCGGCTTCGGCGCGAGCTTCCGCACGAAGACCGACGCCTGCACCTTCTACCTCCACCTCGTCGAAGACTTCGACCGCGAGACGACGATCCACCGCAAGCACGTCCACAGCGCCTCGCAGAAACAACGCATCCAGGACTGGGTCGACTGCGTGATGAACGACCTCGATATTCCCTTCTGGGACCCGGTCCACCGCGCCTTCTACACACTCTCGACCGCGAGCTTCAAGAAGCTCCACGTCGCCATCCTCGACGCCTTCACGGAACAGGCCTGGCGCACGGTCTTCGCGCCCAGTGAAGAACGACGCCTCATCCTGCAGATGCCCAAGACCCAGCTCCTCGACGGCATCGCGAACTTCTTCCAGAAGCTCACGGCCATCGGGGTGCCGCTGCTCTACAACGACGTCGCCGTCCGCAACTGGAAGAGCGCCATCCGCTTCGAACGCAACCAGCAGAAGCTCGACTGGTTCGAGCTCGACCTCGTCGTCAGCGACGACGACCTCTCGGTGATCCGCGGCGCCGAGCTGACGGACAACTACCTCATCACCGACAAGGGCCTCGTGCTCCTCACGGACCAGGAGAAAGACCTCCTGCGCTTCATGAAGCGCTACACGAAGCTCGAGGGCGAGAAGAAAGACAACGCCGGGCCCGGCCTCAAGCGCTTCGGCCTGACGCTCAACCGGGCGCGCGTCTTCGAGCTCTTCGAACTGCGCCGCCTCGGCATCGACGGGGCACTCCTACCCCACGAGATCGAGTTCTGCGAACGCATCGCCGCGCTCGAGATGATGCCCGAGTCCCCCGTCCCCGAGCGCTTCCGAGAGATCGCGAGGCCCTATCAGCTCACCGGCTACTACTGGTTGCGCTTTCTGTGGGACCACGGCTTCGGTGCTTGCCTGGCGGACGACATGGGTCTTGGTAAGACCCTGCAGACCATCATGCTTCTGCAGTCGCTCATCGATGAGGGGAAGATCAAGCGCGCGATCATCGTCTGCCCCGTTTCGATCCTCTACAACTGGAAGAACGAACTCGAGAAGTTCTCGAGCCTCAAGTGGGGCATCTTCTACGGCGAGGAGCGCGAGATCCCCGACGGCGTCCAGGTGCTCCTCACGAGCTACGGTCTGATGAAGAAAGAATCTCTCGGCGCCTTCGCCCAGGAGGACTTCGACGTCCTGATCTTCGACGAGGTCCAGCACCTGAAGAACATCCGTAGCCTCGGCGCGAATGCCGCCCGCAAGCTCAAGGCGAAGTTCCGCGTCTGCCTCACCGGTACGCCGGTGGAGAACGACCTCGCCGAGTTCTACAACATCATGGACCTCTGCGTGCCCGGCGTCTGGGGCGACCTCTCGCTCGTGCGCTCGAGCTCGAAGTCGAAGAACCGCCTGCTGGCGCGGCGGACGGTGAAGCCCTTCATCCTCCGCCGGACGAAAGAGCAGGTCTTGAAGGAGCTCCCCGAGAAGGTCGAGAACCACGTCTTCCTCGACTTCACCGACGGCGAGCGCGAGGCCTACGACAAGCGCATCGAGGCCGTGCGCGCGAACATGAGCAACCCGGCCTTCTCGAAGCGCTACGGCGAAGTCCTCAAGTCGCTCCTCGAACTGCGGCAGCTCTGCCTCTGGCAGAAGCAGGGCGCGGGGCTCAGCTCCACGAAGGTCGACTTCCTCATGGAGAACCTCGAGCAGCTCATCGACGAGGGTCACAAGGTGCTTGTCTTCTCGCAGTTCACCACCTACCTCGACGTGATCCAGGACAAGATCCGCGCCCGCAGCTGGAAGCTCGCCCGCATCGACGGCTCGCAGACCATCAAGAAGCGCACCGAGCAGGTGGAGAAGTTCCAGCAGGGCGACGCCCAGGTCTTCCTCATCAGCCTCAAGGCCGGTGGCTTTGGCCTGAACCTCACGGCGGCGTCCTACATCTTCCTCATGGATCCGTGGTGGAACCCGGCCGTCGAACGCCAGGCCGTCGACCGCGCCCATCGCATTGGCCAGGAGAACAAGCTCACGGTCTACCGACCTTTGATTAAAAATTCAGTAGAAGAGAAAGTACTGATCCTCCAGGAGGCAAAGCGCGAGCTCTTCCGCGACCTGATGGCCGAGGACGACGATGAGTATTTCAGTGGGAAGTTAACGAAGGACGACTTCGCGATGCTCTTGAGCTAGGGGCCCCCGGGCGAGGGCCCCCCCCCCGGACGCATCAGTCGACCTGCTTGCAAGACACGGACTGGACTTCGATCAGGCCCCAGTCGCCGGCATCGTGGTCGTAAGCGGAGAAGATCGCCGAGTTCACCACGACCTTATAGGTGTCGAAGATGTACTGGTCCACGCGCTGCCGCGTGAGGAAAGTGCTCGCGTAGTAGTAGTCGATGACGCCCTGGTCGATGCGGTCGACAGTCTCGACGTTTTCGAGGAGCTGGAGCTCGCCGTGGAGGTAGCACTTCTGCGCGACGGCGCGTTCGATGAGCTTCATGTGGCGGGCCGAGAGTTTAACGGGAGCGGCGTTCACCGAGAAGGTGAAAGCGGCGACGAGAAGCGAGAGGGCGATTTTCATAGGGACTCCTTGATGGGGACCCTTATAGCGAAGAGCGAAGAGCGAGAAAAGTTAAGCTTGTGTAGGCCCGCAGAGCGTCGCGAAAGCCGAGCTGACCTTAATGTTTTCGGCGCATTGGAAATGGCCCTGGGGGCAGCGGTGATGCCCGTGGAGGCCGCAGGGGCGGCAGGCGAGTTCGGTGGGACTCTCCAGGACGAGGGAGCGATCGGCCAGGGGGCCGTAGCCGAAGGCCGGGACGGTGGCGCAGAAGAAGGCCGTCGTCGGAGCATTCACGGCGCTCGCGAGGTGCAGCGGTCCCGAGTCGTTCACGAAGACGCGCTGGGCCCCCGCCATGAGCGCGGCGCTCTCGAGAAGGTTCAGCTCGCCGCAGAGG
This sequence comes from Bacteriovoracaceae bacterium, assembly GCA_036770305.1. Classification (GTDB taxonomy): domain Bacteria; phylum Bdellovibrionota; class Bacteriovoracia; order Bacteriovoracales; family Bacteriovoracaceae; genus UBA6144. The sequence goes on from DAIPJL010000049.1 coordinate 10,333, forward strand.
TTGATGGCAGGCCCCTCACCCTTCACCCGGTCGCAGAGTGCGCGATCCCCCGGGCCACCGATGAGGTAGACGCGGATTTCGTGGGAGAGCCGGGCCACCAGCTCCCGGTAGCTCGCCTCGGGCCATTGCTTTGTGAACCACACCGAAGCGGGCGCGAGAACGACGTAAGGCGACGACTGGTAACGCAGCACCTTCTCGCGGTGCTTGCTCTGGATTGGCAAGATGGGCCGCAGCTCGTGGAGGCTCGACGGAATGGAGACCTCTTCCCGGAGAACCTTGAGCAGCTGGAGGTTGCGCTTCGTCTCGTGCCAGGCCTCGCTCTCCTCCCAGTGCGGAATGCGATGCTTAACTTTCCGCGTGTAGAAGATCGAGAGTGGGTTCTCGCGGAAGCCCACTTTGTGCCGGGCGCGCACGAGGGCCGTGACGAGGCCGGAATTGAAGTGCCGGTGGAGGTTGAAAACCGCCTCGAAATCGAAGTGCCGCAGCTCTCGGATGAGGCGGACGAGAGAGCGCACTTTGCCTTCCCCCTTATCCCAGACCCATACCTTCTTCACGAAGGGCAACCCCTGGATCACCGATTCGTTTCCCTTGCGAAGCAAGAAATGAAGGTCGGCGTCCGGGTACGCGCGCTGCACGGCCGCCGCGAAGTTCGACGCGAGGATCGTGTCTCCGATGAAGGCCGTTTGGATGATGAGAATGGGTTTGGCGCGGGGTACGTTCATCGAGTAAGATGATACGCGAAGCTATGGAAAAAGTCACGGCCATCATCCCCACCTTCAATGAAGAGCGGCACATCGTCGAGGCGATCCAGTCAGTGCGCTGGGCCGACGAAATCCTCGTGGTGGATTCGCTCAGCACGGATCGGACGGTGGAGCTCGCGAAGGCACAGGGCGCGCGGGTCATCCAGCGCGCGTACGGTTACTCGGCCTCGCAGAAGAACTGGGCCATTCCGCAGGCTTCGCACCCCTGGATCTTTCTCCTCGACGCGGACGAGCGGTGCACGCCGGAGCTCGAAGCCGAGATCAAAAGAGTTCTCACCACGCCGACCGGCACACACGCCTACTGGATCCACCGAGTGAACCACTTCATGGGCAAGCGGATCAACTACTCCGGTTGGCAGTCGGACAAGGTCGTGCGCCTCTTCCGCCGCGACACCTGTCGCTACCAAGACCTCAAGGTGCACGCCGAGATCGAGAGCTCCGGGCCCATCTCTCAGCTCTCCCAGAAGATCCTGCACTACACCTACATCGACCTAGCGTCGTACCTGCGCAAGGCCGATCGCTACACGACCTGGGGGGCGCTCGATCGCTTCGAAAAGTTCCAGCGGAAGGGAACGCGCATCGGCTGGCCCTACATCTTCTTCCGGCCCCTCGGGAGGTTCCTGCGGCACTACGTCTGGCGGCTCGGCTTCCTCGACGGCACCCACGGCCTCGTCGTCTCGCTCTTGAGCGCCCATAACATCTTCGTGCGCGCGGTTAAGATCTGGCGGCTCCAGGCAGGGGAAGAGCTCAAGGACCCCTTCCTTAATCCCTGACGTCCGGCTCGAAGCGCAGATAGCGGTAACCGAAGGCCGGATTCATCGCGTAGTCGATGAAGTCCTTGCAGGTCATCACGCGCTGCGAGCCCCAGGTGTTCATCACGAGGTTACAGCCGTAAATGTCTTCGCGGTCTGCGACGAGATCAACGACCGTCACCCAGTGCATGGCCTGCAGGCCCGAGGAGATCAGCACCGGGACCGGCGTGAAGCGGACGGACGTCCCGTTCTCGCGCCGGCGAAGGCTTTTCCCGCGCGTCAGCCAGAGCGCAGAACGCAGCTCCTCGAAAAACCCGTTGGCGGTCCAAGGCGAACGATTCTGCCAGCGGCCCGAGGGGCATCCGCCCTCAGCGAAGTACTTCGCGAGGCCCGCGCGAACCGTTCCGGGCCTCGAGCCGGGGGTCAGGTCATCGGCGTAGTCGTCAAAGAGGGTCGGGTGCGTGTAGCGGTAGCAGATCATCGCGCCAGTGTTCGCAGCGGCGGTCTGGCCGCAGAAGCCGTTCCAGCCATTGATGCCAGTCGAGGTCGGTTGGTCGAAGCTCACGGTTCCGTCTTCGCAGACCCGATACTGCACACGCTCGCGCGAGGGATTCTTATGGTCTCCACCGAAGCGGATAGTCGAGCAGTTCCTGGTAAGCTTGAAGTTGAAGGCTCCGTTACCGAGTAGGTTTAGAAGCTTGTTGTGGTCTTGCGTCGCGAGGGCCTCGGCGAACTCTGCGCTCGGAGCGGCGCTCACTTGGGCCCGTGCATCCCCGATCCACCACTGGAAAAGGACCAGGACGATGATCCCTTTGATGGCCCAGTAAAGCAGCGAAAACACAGACACGAGATTCTTCATGCCCTCCAATATACTCAAGGGAGCTTTGAGCATTGCTCCGAGTGAATATTTTTTACGACCTGCCGAGGAAATTCGGCGCGAAGCCCTCCAACTAGGGTAAGATCGCGCAAATTTTACTCACCGGAGACCCCATGACCACCCACCAACGCCTCGACGCCGCCCTTTCCGCGAGCGACCTCGAAATGAACGCGCGCGAGGTCGAAGCTTTCTTCCTGGGAGGCCTCTCGGCGATATCACCGATGAAACTCCCGAAGGCGCTCAGCGAGCTCTTCCTCGAGGACACCAAGGTCCCGGTGACCTTCGAATCCGCCGACGCTAAAAAACAGATCACCGACGTTCTCTCGGTGCTGTGGAAAGAGCTGGAGAAGAACCTCGAGGCACGCCGGGAGAAACTCCTCGTGATCGACGGCGCGGATCTAAAGACCGAGATCACGCAGCTCGGTCGCCTCGGTGACTTCTTCCTGATGGGCTTCACGCTTGCGGGAGAATCCGTCGACGACCGCGACGACGAGGCGGGCGAACTCCTCGACGAGCTCGAGGACCACCTCCTGCTCTTCGACGAGTGGGTGGCAGACGGCGAAAGCCGTCTGGACCAAGCGACCTGGACGGAAGAAGGCCAGAAGTATCGCCGCGAGCTCGCGGAACTCTGGGGCGAACTCTGCGAAGCGCTCGCCTGAGCTAGAGCTGTGCCCTCCAGCTGAAGCTCACCTTCGGCCTGGCCCGCAGGAAGTCTCGCAGGCCATCGTTTCGGAGGACGCACGCCGGACACTTGCCGCAGCCGAAGTGTGGCTCACCTTCGTAGCAGGTAATCGTCGTCTCGAGGAGGTACTCCAGCACTCCGAGAGAGTGGCCCAGCTCCATACTCTGTGACTTGGTCATAGCGACCAAGGGTGTCCGAAGCTCGAAGTCGGGCCAGGCGAAGTCGAGCCTCAAGGCCGCTTCTACGAGATCCATGTACGCACGGGAGCAATCTCGGTACCCGGAGTTCGCGCTCTCGAGCTCCATGACTCCGAGGTAGACGCTCTTCGCTTGCAGCTGGTAGGCGTGGATCCCCGCAAGTCTCGCGAAGAGTCCGTTGCGGCCAGCGACGAGAGTGTTCGGAGCCGCGGCGCCGCTCTCGATCGGGATCGACCGCGTGAGCGCGTTCTCGGTGATCGCGCTTAGACACTGGAGCTCGAGGACAGCGCGATCGACGCCGAAGTGCCGGGCGATGCTCTCCGCCACCTGGAGCTCCCGGCGGTGCCGCTGGCCGTAGTCGAAGCCAAGCGAAAGCACCTGACCGGCGCCGAACTCTCGCACCGCCAGCGCCAGGCACAGGCTCGAATCCATGCCGCCGGAATGGACGACGATGGCCTTCTTAGCGAGCGCCATGGAGGGCCTTGTAGCTCTTGGCGATCTGGTTCGTGCTGATGAGCTTCTTCGCGAGGATCTCCGCCGTCGCCTGGTAGAAGTGCTTGAGGACGGTTTCACGCTCCTGCCCCGAGAGCGTTCGCTTGAGCTCCTCGAAGTTGAGCACCATGAGGGTGGCGTCTCCCTTCGCCCGCACGCTCGCCGTGCAGGTGGTGTGGTCAGCGATGGACATCTCGCCGAAGACCTCCCCGCGGCGATCGATGGTCACGACGTGCTGCCGGTCGACGAGCACGTCGACGGCGCCGGAGAGCAGAAAATAAAGGTCAAGGTTAAGGGCCCCCTGCTCGAGGACGCTCGCGCCGTCTGCGAAGCTCCGCCGCTCTACCTGGGGCAGGATGGCCCGCAGGAGTTCCTCGCTGAAGGCGTCGAAGAACGGGATCCCTTTAAAAAGCTCGAGCTGAGTCATGCCACCATTATAGCGACATTCCTCCGTCCACGGCCAGAATCTGGCCGGTTACCCAAGCCGCATCGTCGGAAAGCAGGAACACCGCTGCCGCCGCGACCTCGCCCGGAGTCCCGATGCGCTTAAGGGGATGCTTCTCCACTGACTGCTCGAGGATCTTCGCGTTAGCGGTGAGCTTCTCTGCCAGCGGAGTTTCGGTCAGCGATGGAGCGACCGCGTTCACGCGGATCGCCGGTGCCCACTCCGCGCCGAGAGAGCGAGTGAGGCCTTCGATCGCTCCCTTCGCCATCGCGATCGAGGCGTGGAAGGGCATGCCGCGCTTCACGGCCACGGTGCTAAAGAGCACGACGCTGGCCTTACCGGACTTTTTTAGGCGGGGGTAGAGGGCGCGCAGCACCCGGACGGCGCCGAGCGCGTTGAGCTCCCACTCCGTCTGAAAGTCTTCGTCTTTGAGCAAGTGGAAAGGCCTCAGGTTGATCGACCCCGGGGCGTAGACCACTCCGTGGATCTCCTCCGGGAGGGCGTCCACGGGGAGAGAGTCTTTGCTGGCATCGAAGGCGCACCACTCTCCGTGCTGGCCGCGCTCACGGGAGAAGCAGTAGAGCCTGGCCTGGGACTCGAGCTTCTGCGCGACGCTCTGGCTGACGCCGTGGCTGCCGCCGATGATGACGATGTTTTTCATACCGCAAGCATCGCACGAGAAGCTTGTGCTTGGCGCTCAACAAGCATCAGACAAATGCTTCTTGAGGCAATCGCGCTAAGCCATTAGACTGAGAGGAGATGCGACTCGTACTCACCCTCTTCGTCATACTCGTTACCCTGCCCGGCAGAGCGCAGGATAGCGTGTACGCGCCCGTGGTCGAAAAGCGCGACCAGAAGGTCCGTGAGCGCTGGACCCTCGAGAAATGGATCGTGATGAAGCCCAAGCGTAGGCAGAGCAACTGGCTCGCCTGGGACAAGCGGAAAAAGCCTCTCTTCGAACTCCTCGTCGACGTACGCGGAGGCTACCCCTCCTACGACCGCAGCGGGGAAGACCCCTCGGATAAGAACTTCGGCGCCATCGGCGGAGGCCTCGCCACCTTCCTCGGCCCGGTTGGCTTCGGGATCTCGCGTGACCAGTATAAGATCCGCCAGGGAGACCAGTTCTTCGAGCGCGACGAGGGCGCTCTCTACCTGCGCATCCTGGGACAGTCGACGCAGAGTACCCACCTCACCATGCTCGGCGGAACTCGCAAGCTCAAGCACGAGGTGCAGGGTAGCTACCAGCAGTCTTTCTACGGCGTGCAGACGAACCTCTACCTCTTTCGGCACTTTGGCGCCGAAGCTCAGTACCGCTTCCTGGTGCCGGCCAAGAGCGACTCCCATGCCGTCGAAGGCCGGGATCACCACTTCGGGATGTTCTGGGAGCTCTCGATCCTGCGAGTTTACTGGCTCTACCGGCAAGAGTATTTTAAGGCGCGTCGGCGCGGAGAAAGCGGCCGCGACGACGAGCGCATCCATGGTAGTGTGGTGGGCCTGCGTCTGCATTTCTAAGGACACATATGCGAATCCTACATCTCTCATCGGAGCGCAGCTGGCGCGGCGGAGAACAGCAGATCAGTTACCTCGTGGAGGTCCTCCGCTCTCGGGGCGTGCGGTGCGAGATCGCGGCGCGCGAGAACTCCGCCATGGCCGAACGTCACCCGGAGTCGCTCCCCCTCCCCTTCCGAGGGGAGTGGGACCTGTACACGGCGTACCGAATCAGACAGATCGTCCGAGAAAAGAACATCGACCTCGTCCACGCGCACACCGGCCACGGCCATACGCTCGCGGTGCTTGCGGCGTCACTGGGGATGCGCGCCCCCGTGGTGGTGAGCAAGCGCACCGACTACCCCGTGCGGGACAACGCGTTCTCTCGCTGGAAGTTCAACCACTCCGCGATCAAAGCTTTCCTCTGCGTCTCGGACAAGATCCGCCAGATCCTCGCGCGTGACCTCGCTCGGCCGGAGCTTGCGCAGACGGTATACTCCGGCATCAATCTTCAGCGTTTTCCAGAGGCGCCGGCGCAGGACATTCGAAGCCTCCTGGGGCTCCCCGCCGAGGCTCGGGTTGTGATCTCCACCGGCGCGCTCGCCGAACAGAAAGACATTCCCACGCTCCTCGCGGTGGCCGCGAAACTCGTGCCGCATCACCCGGACCTGCACTTCGCTCTCTGCGGCGACGGGCCCCTCGCAACGGAGATGAAGAAGCTCGCAGCGACGCTCGGCGTGAGTTCGCGAGTTCACTTCCTCGGCTTCCGCTCGGATCTGCCGAGCTTCCTCGGAAGCGCGGATTGTTTTTTGATCACCTCCAAAGACGAAGGCCTAGGCACGAGCATCATCGACGCCTTCGCCGTGGGGCTGCCCGTCGTTGCGACCGCCGCCGGTGGGATACCCGAACTTGTCCGCCATGCGCAGACAGGACTGCTCGCGCAGGTCGGAGACGTGGACATGCTGGCGACCCACACGGAGAACATGGTTTACATCGCCGGTGGCCTGAAATCTGAACTCCTGCACAATGCCCAGAAAAAGGCGCAGGAATTTTCGTACATTCAAACAGCTAGCAAGACCCTTGAGGTTTACCAAAAAATTTTAAGTCATCCTTAACAGAGCCTATTAAGCCATCGCCCCCAAGCGCCGGAAAATACAGTGTTTTCTGTTGTGTTTATTTAATAAATTGGAACTCCCAAACTCACTATACTTGGGAGCTATGCTGCACAAACTCGCTAGAGCTGAAGTGAATAAGATCGTCCGGCAGGTCCTTGCTCGCCACCGGACTGACATCGCCCTCATGAGTTTCCAGGTCCACGGCCGCGAGGTCGAGATCCAAGGGATCATGTGGCACACCAACGACACCGATTTTACACTCAACGAGATCGACGCGCTCTTAAAGGACTTCCAATCGAAGCTACTGGGCTTCGAGGTGAAGGGCGTGACCGAGAACTGGGTCTTTAGTTCCAGCGGCATCAAGAACGTTTTCGACGCCGCAGCCGCAGGGCCCGAGCCAGAAGACTCTGCCACCAGCAAACAAGACGAAAGAGAACTGGCGACCGAAGCCGCCGAGTAGCCTAGATCCGCTTTCCAACGGCGTAGTAGGTGAAGCCCTGCTCGAGTACTTTCTGCGTGCTGTAGAGGTTGCGGCCATCAAAGATAATCTTCTGCTTGAGGCGACTCTTGATCTCCTCGAAGTCCGGCGCGCGGAACTGCTTCCACTCGGTGAGCACGACGAGCGCGTCGGCGCCGTCGAGGGCGTCGTACTTGTTCTCGAAGGCGTCGACGGGAATCTCGCGGCTATTCATGTAGCTCTGGAAGTTGTCCCCGGCTTCGGGATCGTAGAAGCGGACCTTCGCCCCGGCCTTGACCAGGGCCATCGCGGTGTCGATCGCGGGGGTCTCGCGGATGTCGTCGGTGTTCGCCTTGAAGGCCACGCCCCAAAGC
>DAIPJL010000265.1:0-2507 GCA_036770305.1 Bacteriovoracaceae bacterium
ATGTTGAAGTGCTGTTTAAACACCTCTTGCACCACCTTGATTTTTTCTCCAATGACGATCTTCGCCTGAGGGAAAACCTGCTTGAGGATCTGCGAACTCGAGAGGTGATCCGCGTGGGCATGAGTTTCCATCACGGCATGGAGCTTAAGTTTATTATTTTGGATATAATCGATGACGGGACGAATACTGTGATCGCTAACCTTGCCCGAGGGAGGGTCGAAGTCGAGTACAGGGTCGATGATAACCGCATCGAGGGTTGTCTCATCACTCACGACATAAGTAAGAGTGAAGGTGTCAGGATCGAAGAAGTGTTTAATTCTCATCGTAGAATCCTCCAAATTTTTGTCAGCGCGTAGAGCGCGACAAAGCTAAAAATAATTTTTCTCAAGAGATCAAGAACGCTTGGGGGCAGTCGCTGCGCCAACTGAGTCAAACCCAGCGCAGAGAGCACGATCCCAAGCGCCAGCCAGACGAAATTCAAACCTGGTGCCGGTAAAGCCCCGCGCCACATCTGCAGCACAAAGGAATAGAGCGAAGAGAGTGCCACCACTAAAAGACTTGTGGCCACCGCCTGCCGTGCGGGCAAAGCGAACACGCCTACAAGTAGAGGCATCAGTAGCACTCCTCCCCCAAGGCCTGTCAGAGTGGTCAAGACGCCAAGAATGAGGCCGAGGCCTATCGCGGGATGTATCTTCACCGAGGCTGTTATTTGCGATGGGCCTGCCTTACGTGGAAACCACAGGGCATAAAGCGCGTAGAGCGCCACCGCCGTAAGAAGTGAACTTATACCCCACTCGGGGAGCAGCGCCTTGAGGGGAAGAGAGGCGGTAGAGCCAACAAGGCTTGCCAAGACTAAAACGATGGCCAATCTGACCTGCGCCGAGCGCCACTGGGGAACAAGATTGAGCAGCGAGGCCAGCACCACCGCCACCAGGGAGAGGCCAGCCGCGACCTTGAGCTCCATCCCCAAAAGCTGCATAAAGAGCGGGATGGCCACCAGCGCGCCGCCGGCACCGGTGAGTCCCATAACGCCGCCGATGATGAGTCCGACCAGGAGATATTGAATAGTTAGGTCCATGAGGTCAATTATAGCTCAGTTACAATAATTATTCAATTGATTTATTGAATGATATCCATTAGCATAGGGACCATGAGTGCTCTCAATCTTGAATCCATCCGCCAACGTCAGTCCGAAAGCTTCGCCAGCGCTGCGGAGGTGCTAGCAGCGCTCTCATCTCCAGTACGACTGCGACTGGTGCACCTGCTCTCCCAAGCCCCGCAGACAGTGGAGGTACTGGCCCAGAAACTCGGCGAGTCTGTCGCCAACACCTCGATGCATCTGCGCAAGCTTGCTCTCCTGGGTCTCGTGAAGGCCGAAGTCGAGGCCAAGCACCGCCGCTACCTCTTGCACCCGGGGATGTTTGATTTCTGGGAGCGGGCGCAGGATTTCCTTCAGCAATTTGATGCTGAACTCTTCACCCTCGATGCTTCACAGGAAGAAACGATCTGGGCCTTGAGCGTGAAAGAGACCAAGGCTTTGCTCGATGCGGGCGATGCGCTGCTGCTCGATGTGAGGCCCTCGGACGAAAGCGCCCACTGGCAGTTTCCGAAGAAATGGCGTGTGCTGGCGATCTCAGGTCACGAATTAAAAAATCGCCTGAAAGAAATTCCTAAAAATAAAAAAATCTTAGTCGCTTGCCGTGGTCGTCTGTGCGCGCTGGGCACCTTCAGCGTCGCTCAACTCAACGAGGCAGGCTTCCAGGCCTATCGGCTTCCCTACTCCTTCCACCAACTCATTCCCCCTACCGGAGGTAGCGAATGGTAAATGCTCTTTTGGGTGGGGCCCTCATCGGCCTCGCCGTCACACTCATGCTGCTCTTCAACGGGCGAGTCACTGGGATCAGTGGCATCATCGGCGGGGCGCTCAGGCCGCAGGCGAAGGACTTCACCTGGCGCATAAGCTTCGTCGCCGGCCTGCTTGCCGGCGGCGTGATATTGCGAATGACAGCACCCGAGACACTTATCCCGCAGACGGCGACGACCTCTCTTGACTACGCTATCGCGGGTCTTCTCGTCGGCTTCGGTACGCTGCTCGGAAACGGCTGCACTTCAGGCCACGGTGTGTGCGGCATCTCGCGGCTCTCCGTGCGCTCGATGATGGCCACCCTCACCTTCATCACCTTCGGGGTGATCGGCGTGGTGCTCTTTAAACTTCTCCGAGGTGCCCTATGAATTCCATCGTTGCCTTCATCGTCGGACTCATCTTCGCGGCGGGCCTTGGCCTTTCGGGCATGACCCAGCCTCACATCGTGCGCGGGTTCCTCGATCTCTTCGGGAGCTGGAACCCTACTCTCATGGGCGTCATGGCCGGGGCCATCGCCGTGCACTCGCTAGCGTTTTTCCTGCTCATCAAAAAGAGGGCGAAGCCGATCTACGCGCAGGCCTTCCAGATTCCCACGCGCAAAGACATCGACCTTCGCTTAATCGGCGGCGCCGCACTCTTTGGA
>DAIPJL010000050.1:0-17495 GCA_036770305.1 Bacteriovoracaceae bacterium
GCTCATGAGTTCGGTGCGCCCACTGATCGACACTCGCATCAACATCCCCTCGGGCTACTGGGACCGCAACTGGGCCTGCGAGATCGATGACTTCGTTCACCGCCTGCGCGAAGCGAACTGGATCTTCACGGACTCTATCCGCTACAAAGAAGGCTGCAACACGGTCGGCGGAACTTCCGGCTCACCCATCGTCGAGGACGGCACTCGTACGGTCATCGGAATCAACAACACTGCCAACGAATCGGGCCGCAGCTGCACCATGAACAACCCCTGTGAAGAGGACGAGGCCGGACGCGTAGTGGTGCTCCCGAAGCGCTCCTATGGCCAGCAGACTTACCAGTTCGCGACCTGCTTCGATGCCGATTGGAACTTGGATCTCTCTCTTAGTTCCTGCATGTTAAGCAAACCTTAATTTCTATGACCCGGAGCGCATTAGGGCTTCGGGTCCTTTTAAATCCCCGATAATCTTCAATTCTTTAGACGACCTTGATATCTTCTTTAGTTGCGGGCCATGGCAGATCAAGCCAGAATGGTTAAGCGAGTGTTGTCAGATTTGAATGACTCGCTAACAAAGAGCAGGCCCCATGCTAACAAATGAGATCACCATGAACAAAAAAACCGTCATGATCGTCGACGATGAGACGGCCATTCTGGAAACTCTCGAGGGTCTCCTCTCGCGCGAGTTCCGAGTCATCACGGCGCCGTCGACGCAAGTGGCACTGGCCCGAGCAAAAGAGACTCCACCGGATATTTTTGTGCTCGACCTCCACATGCCTGGTGAAGATGGCCTCGCGCTCTGCAAGTTCGTGCGCAAGGAACCCAAGCTCAAGAACATCCCGATCCTCATGCTCTCGGGGGCCGGCGACGAGCAGCGCCGCACGGAGTGCTTCACCTGGGGCGCCGACGATTTCATGGCCAAGCCCTTCTCCGGCTCCGAGCTCATCGCGCGCATCACGGCGAAGCTGCGCTGGCAGCGCCACCCGGCCGACGAAGGCGGCGGCGAGACCGCCGTCTGCGGCAACCTCACCATCAACTACCGCAAGGGCGAGACGACGGTGAACGGCAAGCGGATCGAACTCACCACTTTCGAAATGAAGCTCCTCTCCTTCTTCATTCAGGCGAAGGATCAGATCCTGAGCCGCCAGCAGATCCTCGACGAAGTCTGGGCCGGCCACAAGGTCATAGGCCGCACGGTGGACACGCACGTCTGCGTGCTGAGAAATAAACTCGCCGACTTCGACCACGCTATCCAGACGGTTCACCGCACCGGCTACATCCTGCGCTCGAAGAAGGCCTTCCTCTAGCAGCCGCGGGCAAAAAAAAAGCCCCGGTTTTATCCCGGGGCTTGTCTCAGGCCGAAGCCTTCAAAAATTATGTGCTGAATGTGAAGTTGGTCTCAGCTCTCACGGGGGGCCTTCTCCATGGTGAAGCGGATCTCGGATCTCCGCAAAGCCGTGGGTACCTGTTGGCCCTGATCGCACAAGTTGACAAGAACTCCAATCAACTTGCTCTGCTCGTGTACTCCGCTCTACCTTCTCAGCTCGTGTACTCCTAAAATTCTTCTCAGCTCGTGTGCTCCAGAAGTGAGGGTGCAACGAACGTACTACTCCCATCAAGACCTCCTAGTGGCTTGGAGAACTCAGTATGAGGGCAAAATGTCTCAGCGCAAAATGTGGAAAACTCTTAAAAAAATCCGACGAGAATTTGGGATCTTAGCGAGGGCCAAAGAAGGAATATTGAGCACTTTGACAGGGATAGTTGGCGATCACAGCAAAAACGCCTTCTCCTGTGCTCTCCACTCCCTTGAATTTGGAGAATCCGCCGTCGAGCTAAGGTATTGATCTACCATGGCAATGTGCTGATCTTCTTCCAGCGCGATCTGCAGCAGCAGTTGCGCCGTCACGGGGTCCTGCTGCGCGAGTTTTTCCGCCAGCACCTTGCCTCCCACTTCGCCACGCCGTTCCGCCTCCTGCATGTAGCGCGAAAAGCTCTCGGCACTCTCGCAGGCGCGAAAGGAGGTGTAGAGATCAAGGCTCACGCTCCGCTCCTGGTGTCTTCCACCGAGTTCATAAAAGCGCTCGAGCAGCCAGCGCTCGTGCTTGAGTTCCTCCTGCGCGACCCAGCGCCAGGCGTCTTTGAGCGCGGCCGGCGCCTGCGGATAGCGCTCGGGCGCCTCACTGAAGGCCCGCGCCGCCTGTCGCTCGGCGAAGGCGATGAAGTGGAGCCGGTCGCACAGGCCCTCGCGCGCCGTGAGCGAGCGAATCTTCGAGGGGCGGGCGGTTAGAATGTAGGGTGACCAGTCCATCGGCGCGGATTCTAGCTTTTCAGTCGGAGTGCGTCGACCTAAAATGCCCGCCATGCAATACCTCATCGACTTCGCTCAAAACGTCATCCACTTCATCCTCAAGATCGACACCCACCTGGTGGACATCACCGCGCAGTACGGCGCCGGCACCTACGTGGTGCTCTTCCTCATCGTCTTCGCCGAGACGGGCCTGGTGGTCACTCCCTTCCTCCCCGGCGACTCGCTGCTCTTCGCGGCCGGCGCGCTGGCGGCCCTGGGCTCCCTCGACATCTGGGTGATGATGCTGGTGCTCTTCGTCGCGGCCGTGCTCGGCGACGCCGTGAACTACCACGTCGGCCGCTACCTCGGACCGAAGGTGCTCTCCGGCAAGTACCCGCTGCTAAAGAAAGAGTACCTCGACAAGACCCAAGGTTTCTACGACCGCTACGGCGTGAAGACCATCATCATCGCGCGCTTCGTGCCCATCGTGCGCACCTTCGCCCCCTTCATGGCCGGCGTCGGCAACATGCACTACGGCCGCTTCTTCACCTACAACGTGGTCGGGGCTCTCCTGTGGGTGCTCATCTGCTGCCTCGCCGGCTACTTCTTCGGCAACATCCCCGTGGTGAAGCAGAACTTTGGCCTAGTGGTCATCGGCATCATCGTCGTCTCCGTTCTTCCCATGGCGGTAGAAATTCTGCGCGCCAAATTCTCTAAGGTACAAGCATGATTGCCATCAGCGACATCACCAAGTCCCACTCCGGCCACACGCTCTACCAGGGCGCCTCCTTCCAGATCAAGCCCGGGGAAAAAATCGGCCTCGTGGGCCCCAACGGCGCCGGCAAGACCACCTTCTTCCGCCTCATCGTCGGCGAAGAGAAACCCGACACCGGCTCGATCTCCATGCCCTCCGGCTGGCGCGTGGCCTACTTCTCTCAGAACGTTGGCGAGATGAAAGGCCGCTCGGCGCTCGCCGAAGTCATGACCGGCGATCCGCAGATCATGCGCCTCAAGGTCGAGATGGACGAGCTGCAGAGCAAGCTCGACGCCGCCTACGCGGACCCAGAGAACCCACCCGCGGACGACTGGCTGGCCGATGTGCTGGAGAAGCTCGGCGACGTGCAGACCGCCTTCGAACAACGCGGCGGCTTCGACATGGAAACCCGCGCGCAGGAGATCCTCACCGGCCTTGGGATTGGCCCCGATCGTTTCAACAATCCGGTCGAGCACTTCTCCGGCGGCTGGAAGATGCGCATCGCTCTCGCCAAGGTGCTCATCACGAAGCCCGACGTCATCCTGATGGACGAGCCCACCAACTACCTCGATCTGGAGACCATCCAGTGGCTCGAGGCCTGGCTCAAGGCCTTCGACGGCGCCGTGCTCATGACCAGCCACGACCGCTGGTTCATGAACGCCATCGTCAACAAGATCGTCGAAGTGCGCCACGGCGCCGTCACCACCTACACCGGCAACTACGACTTCTACGAGCGCGAGCGCGACATCCGCCGCGAGCAGCTCGAGGCACAGAAGGACCGCCAGGACGCCATGCTCAAGAAGGAAGAAGAGTTCATCGCCAAGTTCGCCGCGCGCGCCTCCCACGCCGCGCAGGTGCAGTCGCGCGTGAAGAAGCTCGAAAAGATCGAGCGCGTAGAAGTCGCCCCGGAAGAACAAAGCATCCAATTCGAGTTCCCCCAGGCCCCGCGCGGCGGCAACGACGTGGTGGTCATCGAAGAGCTCGGCAAGGTCTGGCGCCGCGACGACGGACATGAGCACCGCGTGTTCCAGGGCCTCACCGCCACGGTCCGTCGGCAAGAAAAGATCGCCGTCGTCGGCGTCAACGGTGCGGGTAAGTCGACGCTGCTCAAGATCATCATCGGCGACACCGAGGCCTCCGAGGGCCGGGTGAAGATCGGCGAGGGCATCAAGTTTGGCTACTTCGGCCAGTTCACCCTCGACGTGCTCAAGCCCGAGAACACCGTGTGGGATGAGGTGAAGAACTACGTGCCGCTCATGAGCGACGGCGCCGTGCGCTCCCTTTTGGCCGCCTTCCTCTTCCGCGGCGACGACATCGAGAAGAAAGTGAAGCACCTCTCCGGCGGGGAGAAAGCGCGTTTGGTACTGGCCGGCATTCTCGCCACACCCAAGAACCTCCTGGTGCTGGACGAGCCCACCAACCACCTCGACATCCGCTCGCGGGAGATCCTGCTGGACGCGCTCAAGGCCTACGAGGGCACCGTGCTGCTCGTCAGCCACGACCGCCACTTCCTGCGCGAGCTCACCAACCGCGTGTGGGAAGTCGACAAGGGTGTCATCCACCAGTTCCCCGGCACCTACAAAGAATGGTTGGCGCGCTAGTCCTAGCGCTGACGCTCTCGGCGCACAGCTTCGACTGCCACTACCAATCCTGGCGCTGGGACACCCGGCGCCAAGCGGCCAGTGAACTGCGCGAGGTGCGCAAATTCAAACGGGACCTCACGCCGGAGGAACGCGGCAGCGTCGCAGGCTGCACCGTGTGCGAGGAAGACCAGGTCGAGCTGCGCATCCCCGGCGCCCCGCCCGTGAAAGTGTGTCAGCGTTTCGCCCCAGCGCTGCGGACGGCGCTGACGAAGATCCTCGCGAGCGGCTTCCAAGTTTTCAAACTCGAAGGGTACCGCGTCGGCATGACTCGTGGTCCCGTCGACGCCCAGGGCCTACGCACGCAGTTCAGCAACCACTCCTACGGCACGGCCCTGGACGTCAACCCCGAGCAGAACGGGCTCTACGACAACTGCCTGCGCTTCAACGACGCCTGCCGTCTCATCCGCGGCGGCGTCTGGCGCCCGCACCTGCCGGGTGGCATCGCCCCGGAGAGCATCGTGGTTGAGGCGCTGAAGGCCACGGGCCTCAAGTGGGGTGGCGAGCTCAATGGCCGGCAGAAAGACTTCATGCACTTCTCGCCCGCGGGAGACTAGCGCACCAGGATGCGTGCCTCGTCCTGCAGCTCGCCGTGTTGGTAGAGCCGGATGACGTGGCTCCCCTGCTCCAGAGGCCAATCGACGTCCTTGGTCTCAACGCTTATGACCTTACCGTCGACTTCCCAGCGAACTCCCTCACTCGGGCCAATGAACTTGAGCGGCAGACGCTGGTGTTCGCGGGGCATGCCTGGATCGATGGCGAAGACGGCGCCGTCGACGGGGTAGCTGAGCTGCGCCGCTAGCGTCGAGCGTAGCACGCGGCTCCCCTCCTCCGGCACGCAGGCGTCGCTGGGTTGCTGGCGGGCCCACTCCTGAAACTGCGCGGGGTAGTGAGTGGTCACCTGAGCGCCGCACTCGTGAGAGTGCTCGCGCTGGTGCCAGATGCACTTTTTCTCGGGCCTCGCAGTGAAGAACTTTTCCTCCACCACGCGCGGACAGTGTTCGCCGGCGAGTTCGCCGGAGAGCGCGCACACTGGGTGGATGCGGTAGGGCGCCGGAGGCACGAAGGGCGGCGGCGTGCGCTTGGCGTAGAGCGCATGGAGCGCGGACTTGAGCAAGGGGCCGGCGCCGGAGATTCCACTCACTCGCTGCATGGGTTTCTGGTCGTGGTTGCCGACCCACACCAGCACCACGTGCTCGCGGGTCCAGGCGACGGCCCAGTTATCGCGGTAGTCCGTGGAGGTTCCCGTCTTGGCGGCCACGTCGAAGGGGAAGTCGAAGACCGTGCGAGCGCCGAAGGCACCGATCCGGGCGGCGCCGTCGCGCAGGATGTCCGTCACGAGGTAGGAGGCTTGCGGGGAGATAGGCGAAGCGTGCGCTTGCACCGGCGCCGAGCGCAGCCAGCGCGCCCGAACCCAGCTCCCTTGCCGAGAAAAAGAGGTGAAACTCTGAGCGAGCGCAAGCGGAGACATCTCGGCGTTACCGAGCGTGAGCCCAACTCCGTAGTACGAGGCCTCTTCGGCCAAGGGGATGCCGAGGTCGTCGAGGGCGCGGTGAAGCTTCTCGGGGCCGAGCTGGTCGGCCAGCACCAGCGCCGGGAGGTTGAGCGAGTTCGCCAGGGCCTCGCGCGCGCGCCGCGGGCCGGTGAAGCGCTCGTCGTAGTTGCGCGGCCGATAGAGGCCCGCGCCGGAGCGAAACACCGTAGGGACATCGGGAAGGATGGAGGCGGGATGGTAGGTCTCGTCGAAGGCCAGCCCATAGGTGATGGCCTTGATGAGTGAACCAGGTTGGCGCGCCCGCCGCAGGCCATCGATCTGGCCCGCGTCCGCGGAGAAGTAGTCCGCCGACGAGACGTAGCTCAGCACGTCACCGTTCATCGAGTCGAGGACGACCAGGGCGGCGTGGCGAACGCCCTTGTCGCTCAGCCGATGGATCTCTTCGCGCGCCATGAGTTCGAGCTCGCGCTGGAGGTAGAGGTCGAGGGTGGTGCGCAAGGTTCCCTCGTGGTGGCGAAAGAGCTGGCCCAGGAAGTCGACGTAGCCGAAGGCCGTGGTCGCGCGCCGGTGGCGCTGGAGGGTGGGCAAAGACACAACTTCGAAGGCCGGACGGTACTCGCGCAGGAGTTTTTTTGTGAGCGCGTGCAGGCGGGCCTGGTGAAGGGGCCGCGCGAGTCCCTCCGGCGAGCGGATCAGCACCGCGAGCATTGCCTTTTCGGTCAGGATGAGATCGGTCAAGGGGCGGCCGAAGTAGAACTCCGCTGCGGCGGCGATCCCTCGAGTGTTCCCGGCGAAGTGCAGCTCGTTGAGGTAGCGCTCGAAGATCTCTCGCTTCGAATGGCGCGTCTCGATCAGCACGGAGAGGGCCATCACGAGAGGCTTGTAGCGCGCTTGACGAGGAATGCTGAGGCGCTGGCGCACCCACTGCTGCGTGATCGTGCTGGCCCCGCCGGCAAGTTCTCCGGCGCGAAGTCCTAATCCGAGGACCGCCACCAAACGCTGAAAGTCGACGCCGGCATGCTGGAAAAAGCGGCGGTCTTCTGCGAGGAGAACGAGGTCCACGAGCTCGGAAGGGATTTTCCCAAAGGGGACGTGATCCTGGCGTGAGCGATGCTCGAGGTACCCGATCCGCTCACCGTGACGGTCCTGCACTTCCACGGGGAGCGTCGCCTGCCCGTCGAGAGCACGCGAAACCCCATCGAGAAACAAGAAGAGAAGGTAGACGAGGCTACTCGACCACATGGACTTTCAGCGCCGGGGTGGTGGCGAAGTTATTCTCGTCGTACATCTCCTCAACGATGGCCCCCGGCAGAGAGAACTCCCCGACCGTCGCCACCTGCGCGAAGTACTCGACGGTGTAGTCTTGATTCGCGAGCAGCTCGTCAGCGTAGAACTGCACAGATGACAGACGCATGTCGGCGCTCAGGAAGCCCTTGGGAACATCGTAGTCCCACCAGGCAGGGCCTTCGTCTTCGGCCTCGTCGTCGTAGCCATCATCTGACCTGCGCTGAGCATTCCCACTCGTCGTCTGGCCAGCATGGAGCAGAGAGCTCGTGGCCAGGCGCGGGTTCACCGCGCGCCAGGACGCTGGCAGTGGGTCTCGCATCCCGACTTTCACGCGGCTTCCTACCGCCCGCACCTCTAGGACGATTTTGACGGTCTCGCCCTTTTTGAGCTTGAGCTCACTTTCTTTCAGCTCACTCCACGCGCCGTTGACCTGGCGGTAGACGTGCTTCTTGAGTCCGAAACCGTTGGCCGACGCCCGCTCCGCGTCGGTCGAGGCGTAGGAGAGACGCGTGCGCACGTAGGCCGAGCCACCACTCAGAAGTTTGGCCGTGGGCGTGGGGGATTCGGCGAGCTGCGCCTCGGAGATTTTAAAACCGACGTCCTTAAGGCGCTCGGCAACGTAGGTTGTTTTTTTCGCGCCATCAAGCCATTCGACCTCGGCCCGCTGCGCCGTGCTCTCGAAAAGGCCCGCGTAGGTGCGGAAGGCTTCGAAGCAGAAGAAGTTCTCCTGCGTGTTACTCCAGCGTGGCTTCGACTTCGCAGGTCTCAGGCCCTGGACAATCTTCGCCGCGAGCGCCGGGTTCAGCGACTTTCGCAGGAGCGCAGTCGCCGCCACACACTCCGAGCGCCGTGAACTATGGAGCCAGTGGTCCCAAGTGCTTTTATCAGTCGGAGCTTTCAGATGCTCTCGGAGCACTACTACCTGGCCCGTGGCGTCGACATTACTCAGGAGTTCTTCTGCGACTTTTTTCGCCTCCACACTTTCAGCGGGCAGCGCCCGTAGCAGCATGCCACGCCCAAAGAGGTCCATCTTGTCCCGCTGAGTGAAGAGCCGCTTCGCCTCGCTCTCCCCCTTCTGCTCGCCGGCCTCGGTGAGGATGGCGGCGATGAAGGCCTTCATCGATGGTGCGAAAGTGCTGAAGCGACCGAACTCCCCGGAGTGGGTCAGCATCTCTTGCAGGCGGCTCTTCAGCCGCGAAGAGACTTGTGGGGAGATTTGAAACCCTGCCGACTTGAAGACGTTGAAGGCGAAGCCCGTGAACACCGTCAGGTAGGGGTCCCCGGCGTAGTCTCCCGGGTAGTAGCCCATGCTGCCGTCCGCGCGCTGGTAGCTCCCGGCCCTATTGAGATATTCTTGGATCGCATCCCGGGCGCTTTGCTTGGACTCGTCGAACACGAAGCTAACGAGCCACGGCTGCATCTCTTTGTACTGCGCCAGGAAGAGTGCCCCGGTCGTGAGCTGCTCCCAGCAGCCGTAGGGGTAGCCGACCACATAGGCGTAGGCGTCGTCCAGGCCATCGAGCAAACTCTTGGAGAACTTCACATCCATAGAAGCCGTACCGGCGACGGCGTCTTTGGGAAGAGTAAAATTAAATTTCTGGTTCCCCGTGAGCGGGATAAGTTGCACCTCCACTTGTTTGGCAACAACCTTCGAGAGCACCTCAAGCTCGGTGCGCAGCCCGTCGCTCAGCCCTTGGGCCTTCACCTTCGCGTCGACCCGCACTCGCGCGACCGCCGGGGCCGAGAGATCGAAATGGATGAGTTCTCGCGCACCGACGGCGACGCTTTTTTCACCTTTGAGTTCCGCAGGAGTAAGTCCCGTGAGCTCCGCGCTAAACTGGGCCGTGAAATCCTTCTCGGACATGTTCTGGATCCCGAAGCTGCCTTGAAACTTATCCCCCTCACGCAGGAATGGAGGCAGAAAGGCATGGAGCATCAGCGGCTTCACGGCGCGGAAGAGCGTCTCTCCTTCGCCGAAGCGGCTCTTCTTGTCCACCGCCACTGCGATCACTCGCCAGGCCGTGAGGTTGTCCGGAAGTTTGAACTTCAGCTGCGCTTTTCCGTTTTTCACCTCGAGCTTCGGCTCCCACTTGGCCACCGTCTTGAAGTTCGATCGTAGCGCGTCTGCGCCGTTGCCGCCGCCACCGCCTGCGTCCGCACCCTTCTTCCCGAAAGAGCGTCTTCCCACGAGGCGCGTGAGGGTCTGGTAATTCCAGACTCCGATCCCCTGTAAAGTGTAGAAGCCATCCATCACCTCGAAGAATCTTTTGTAACTAGGAACGAGCTGCAGGACTGCGTCGTCCACGACTGTGACGGCGAGCTCCGCGTCGACGCCCTGGTTCTTCCAGTCTTTGACGGAGAACTCGAGCTTCACCTCTTCACCGGGCAGGTAACTCGTCTCGGCGCGCGCCTTTACCTGCAGGATCTGCGGGGTGCGCTTCACATTCACTTTGGTGTACCCAAGTTTGAACGCGGGCCTTCCGAGGTCCACACCGTCTTGCAGTTTTTCAGCGCTTCGGCCTTTCAGTAGGACGACCGAAACGTAGAGACCCGGAACGTAGCTCGGGTCATCAAGCTTGAGTTCGTAGGACCACAAACTTCCCTTGTACTTGACGACCTCGTGCCTGATAACGCCGTAGCGTTCGATGGTCACCAAGGCCTCTCCCTCGGCGTAGGGAGACTGCACAAAAATGCGCGCCTTCTCTCCGAACTCGTAGCTCGCCTTCTCGGCAGCGACGTCGATGCGGTCGTGGTTGCGGCGCGGGAGCCAGCCCCAGTCGTCGTCGTGGGCCCAGACGCTACTCGACGCGACCTCGTCACTCTTGCCGTCTTTGGTGGCACTGACACGCAGCTGGTAGCTGCCCTTCTCGGTGAGCACGAAGTCACAGCTGGCCGGTGCACTCCCCGAGGTGAGTTCGCAGCTCTTCATATCCTGGCTCTTCTCTTCGCTGTCGTAGTAGTAGGCGTTCCCGGAGCCCAAGCGGCGCACGGTGTTCCAGTAGCGCCGCACGAGGGTCGCCTTGAGCTTGACACCAGCGAGGGGCTTGCCTGCCTCGTCGAGGACGATGATCTGCGGCTTGATCTTCTCCCCGATGGCCTGGTAATATCCGAAGCGAGAGACGCCGACGAACCAGCCCCGAGAGGAGACAATCATGTCCCGGCGCGCGCTCACCTTGGCGCCGTCGCCGTCCATCACCGAGGCCTCGACGAAGACGCTTCCGTACTCTGGCATGGCCCCGGCCGGCAAAGTGGCCTGGAAATCTCCGCTGCTGTTAGAAACGAAGCTCGACTTACCGACCACTTCAACGCTCCCGCCTTCGGTCTTCGAGAAGGTGAAGCCCGCGAAGGCATCCGGTGGCGTGAAGGGACGCTCTTTACTGAGGATCACCAATTCTCCGCTGATGTCCTTCACACCACCGCCGACGTGAAACTCGACCTTTCCTGCGGCCGCGAGCTTGCCCTGCGTGAGGCGCGGTTCCTCGAGGTTCACCTTCAGGGTCGCGGCCCGGTAGACCTCGACGCTGAAGGGCTGAAGCTCTTGCTGCTCGAGCGAGAGCGAGTACTTTCCGGTCGGGGCTTCGCTCTCGAGTTTGAAATTGATGTCGGCCGTTCCGAAGTCGCTGAGAACACCTTTGCCCGAGGCCGCCCGCTCCCCGCGCGCGTCGATCACGCTCCAGGAAAACTCTTTCTCCGAAGGAATCTCTGGACCTAAAAGACCGTGCTTGCGCCCGAAGACTTTCAGCTGGACTCGATCGCCCGGTCGGTACATCGGGTTACTCGGAATCACTTCGAAACGCGTCCGCATCTCGTACTCGGAAATGGTCGGGAGGTTGAAGTCCCAGGTCGAGATCCCCGAGGCGTGCTGGTAGCTCAGCGGCATCGCCACGATCTCCTCTCCGAGGTGAGCGACGATCGCCTTCGCCGACTCCGACCGCATGGGGGGGAGACTGACGGTGCCATCGGCCGCCGTCTTCCCGACGACCAGGGCCTTACCACCTTCCCAGATGCGCACCTCGGCACCGCGCACCGCTTTCCCGCTGCTCAGCCGAAAAACCCACGCTAGTCCTCCCTGGCGACCCACCTTTAAGTGAATGCCGAGGTCACTGAACTGGACGATGGCAGCACTTCGCTGCTCTGGAGTAGCGTTTTTCTGATAGTCATACTGGTCGCCGGTGGAGCTCACGAAAATCGGCGCCAGCGTGGGGACGATGGCCTGGCTTTGGACCCACCACACCCCCGCTCCGAACCCCGGAACGAGGCTCAAATCGAGGCCGGTTTTGAACTCATTTCCTTGCTCGGTTTCTAGCAAGAAATTGCGCGAGGAATCGAGATCGGTGCGCGGACTCGGCCGCGACCAGTACTCCGTGCGCTCGGACATGATCCGAAGCAGTTCAGCGGGGTCGCTCAAGCGCTTCACCGAAAGCTCGATCAAGGGCGTGATCCGATGGTTGAGCTGCAGAAGATAGGGCGGCGTCGCCTCGAAGTAGCTACCGTCATCAACGAGCTGAGTGTAGGGCCTAACGAATTCGCTAGCGGGCCGAAAAACGGCAATGAAGGAGGTTACGACTTCTGGTGCGCTCATCCTAAAGGCGCTTACTTGCACCGAGCCGACGAAATTCGCCGGCGGGTCGAAGCTAATATTATTCCACTTGTCTGCCTTGAACTTGATGCCGGGCCTGGAGGCGGAGAATAGAATTTGTTCGCTTTGCTTTTGATGGGCTTCATAAAGCGAGAACTTAAAGGGAACAGAGTTCGAGCAATCCAGCACCGGAGAGGTTTCTCCTTTGCGGATCCGATCCGCAACGTTCCACAGCTGCTGCTGTCCGCAGCTCAAGTTACTCACAGAAAGGCCGCCGCGCTCGTGGGTCGGCCTAAGTCGGCCGGCCTGCAGACGCCAGGCCCCTGGTACCTCATGCTTGGTTCCGTCACTGTCCAGCACCCCCTCGGAAAAACTCAGTTGGCATAGCTGATTGGCGAGACTCGCCTTGGGAACTTCTAGCACCAACCACTGGCCGGTCTTGGCACGCAGGATTTGCGGGCTGTTGCCACCACACCGCAAGTGTACCTTCTGCTCGCCGGGCCTGAGGTTGCCGGAGAATGTCACCTTGAGTCTCCAATTCTTGGCGTCGTCGGTCTCCTGTAGATTCGTCACGAAGAGCCCCGGCGTCGAAAACTCAAAGCGCTGAGTGCCGATCAAGATGGCATCCTGAGCAGCGTGGCCAAGTGCGGACTCGAAGTCACAGAAGGCCAAACGCGGGTGCTCCCAGTAGCAGCGCTTGAGTTTGCCCTTCTCGAGCCGAATGAGGCCCGATGGGATCTCCTTACCTACGAGCTTCTCATCGGCCTTGTCGGAGTCGAAGAGGACGCGGGCGTAGTTAACTCCCGCACTCACGGTTCCCTGAGGCCAAGCGCTTCTCACTTCCTGAGCAGCAGCAGTGAGTGAAACCAAGACAGAAAATAGAATCGCTAGCATTTTGCCTCCAAGAGGCGAAATTCTAGCCAGTTTGAAAGCAGCTTGCGAGTCAAGAAATCAAATTTTGAAGCGTCAGGGCAATGACATGAGGCCTAAGTCTGGCACAACTAGGGCGAAGATTGCAGTAGACCAGTGATGTAGGCCCGCACCACCTCGAGCTCTTTGCTCGTCAGCGGCGCCGAGTCCTCCGGCATCTCACCGCTCTTGACCACCTGGAAGAGCAAGCTCTCTTCGGGGTTGCCAGGCACGACCCAGCGGAGCACGCGAGCTTCGTTGACGATGGAGCGATGGCACTCTGCGCAGCGGGGAGTAAGGATCTCGCTGGAAAGGCGCTGGAAGGAAACCGGCTCCTGCACGGGGGTGATGTCGTCGATGCGGCCGTCGAGCGAGTAGCGCAGCGGCCCCTTCTCTGGAACACAGGCAGCGCAGAGGATAAAAATGAATGAGTAGAGTGCGAATCTCATGCTTAACTTTATCTCGCACTTTCAAGTGTTGGAAAAGTCTTCCCTGCGTTTCAAACGCGCCCTCTGAAATTTCTACCTTTTGTCTGACACTCGAAGGGAGAGGCCGCTAGGTTGTCGGCATGAAAACAAGCATCCTTGGCCTCGCCCTTCTGATCTCCTCGACCTGGGCCTTCGGGAACTCTCTCCCCCAGGCCTTCGAGGGCAGCGCGGACTTCTCCAACTGCTCCGGCTTTCTACTGCGGCCTCAGGCGCGGGAGCTGAGCAAGAAGGCCTGGGTGCTCACCAACGGCCACTGCGTGACCAACTGGCTCGGCCGCATGCAGCTCAAGCCTGGCCAGGCCTTTGGCCCTCGTTCGGCAGGCCGCGACGTCGCGCTGGTGACTCGTGCAGGAGTTAAAACCGCATTCCGCACCCAGCGGCTGATCTACGCCACCATGACCGGCACCGACCTCGCCGTGTACGAACTCGCGGAGAGCTACCAGCAGCTCGAGCGCATGGGCATCAGTGCCTTCGAACTCACCACGGAGGCTCCGGTAGACGGGCTTAAGGTGACCTTGTTCTCCGCCCACAAAGACCGCAGCTTCAGCTGTGCCATCGACGCCGTGCTGGCGGGACTGCGCGAGGGCGGCTTCGAGTTCAAGGATTCGCTGCGTCTCACGGACGAGTGCCAGCAGAGTAACGGTACCTCCGGGTCCCCGATGGTCATCAGCGGAACACGCCAGGTGGTGGCCATCAACAATAGCTACAACAAGCAGGGCCGTGCCTGCACGGACCACAATCCCTGCGAGATCGACGAGGACGGCGACGTGTCGGTCTTCCACGGTGCGCGCTACGCTCAGCAGGTGCTCCCCCTCGCCTCCTGCCTCCAGCAGGGAGAGCTGGAACTCGGTCTCGCCGGCTGCCAGCTCACGAGGCCTTCACGGCCGTGAAAGGTCTCGCTCTTACCTTTTTTCACTTTTCAGTTGTGGAGCGAAAAGCTCATTAGAGTGGGAGCACTTCCAAGGAGTTGCCCATGAAATCACTCTTCCTACTCGCGACCACACTCTTGAGCCTCGAGGCCTTCGCCGTCGACACGGAGAAGATCATCAACCTCTCCCGGCTTTCCACCACACACACGACGATGAAGCTAGTCGACGACCTGGCGAAGGCGCGCTCCGTGAAGTCTCCCTTCTCGGCCCGGGAGCTCGCTGAGATGAAAGAAGAGGCGCAGGAAGCGGCCAGTGAGCTCAAGGATGTCTTAGAAGCGATCCGCGCCCAGGGCCCGCGGGACTGCTACTTCGCCGCCGCCGCCCTCTCGCGCCACGCGCAGGGCGATGGCCTCGCCTACGGACTGGTTACGGCGGACTTCATGAGTCAAGGGAAGGTCCTGCAGGACGCTTCCGTTCTGGTGAAGCACATGCGTGCGGCGTCCCAGGAGAGCGTGGACGTGCTCGAAGCGAAGATCAAAGAACGCTGCAAATAAGGCTAGGGCCGGCGCAGGGAGAACTTCTGCAGGAAGTCGGCCAGTGCCTCGTCGTAGGCGCCTTGGTCGCACACCACCGTCTGGGCCCAGCGCTTGCTGGGCTCGACGAAGGTGTCGTGCATGGGCTTCACCTGCAGCTCGAACTGCGCCCTCACGCCCTCGGGCGTGCGCCCGCGCTCTTCCACGTCGCGCTTGAGGCGGCGGGCGAAGCGCAGCTCCTCCGGCGTGTCGAAGAAGATCAGTTCGTCGAAGAGCTCGCGCACCTGCGGCGGATGGAAGATCAGAATGCCGTCGACGATCACCACTCGGCGCGGAGCCACGTGGAGGGTATCCGGCCGGCGCTGGTGAGTGGCGAAGTCGTAGATCGGCACGCTGGCCGCGTGGCCCGCCTTGAGTTCGCGCAGTTTCTGCGCCAGCAGGTCGAAGTCCAGCGCGTCCGGGTGGTCGAAGTTCACCGAGCCGCCGTCGTGGTCGAAGCGCGCCGACTGGTCGATGTAGAAATTGTCCTGGTAGACGATGGTCGAGAGCTCGGGCCCGAGCGCGCGGTGGAGCGCATCGGCGAAGTAGGTCTTGCCGGAGCCGGAGCCGCCGGCCACGCCGATGACGAAGACCTTATTTGGTTTGGTAGAGTCGGTCACCCGCGTCTCCTAGGCCTGGGATGAGGTAGCCCTGCTCGTTCATCTCCTGCTCGACGTTCAGCGCCAGGATCTTCACGTCCGGGTGGTACTCCTGCAGCCGCTCGGCCGCGTACTCGCTCACCAGCACGGAGAGCACGCGGATCTCGCCGACCTCGTAGCTCTTGAGGCGATCGATCGCCGCCAGCATGGTGTCGGCCGTGGCGATGAGCGGGTCGCACAGGAAGACCGTGCGGCCCTTGATGTTCGCCGGCATCTTGAAGTAGTACTCGACGGTGTTGTGGATGAACTTGTCGCGGTAGATGCCGATGAAGCCAGCGCTCGCCACCGGGATCATGGAGAGCACGGCGTCCAACAGGCCGTTGCCGGCGCGCATGACCGAGACCACCACCGGTGGATTCTTGAGGCGCTGGACCTTGGCCGGGGCGATCGGCGTTTCGATCGCCACACTTTCCATCTGCTGCCAGTCGCGCATGGCCTCGTAGGCCAGCAGGCGGCCGATCTCGCGCATGAGTTCGCGGAACTCCGCCGAGTGCGTGTTTTTGTCGCGCAGATAACCTAGTTTGTGCTGCAGCAGCGGGTGGTGGATGACGTTGACGTTCTTGTGCATACTTTCCTCGCGAATGATTTAAAAGACTGTTCCGTCGCTGACGATGTTCAAGGGCGGGCCCCCCCCCTCACGCTTGAGCGCCGCGATCCGGCGCCCGGCCCACCAGGTGCCGCCTTCGAGCACTCGCGCCAGCGGGAACTCCGCAGGTGTTTTCCCCAGGGCCTTCTGTACGTCCGCGGCGATGAGGTCGAGGAAGTACACCGTGAGCGCACGCCACTCGAGGATCAGGTCTGATTCGGGGCCGTGGGCCTCGCTCTGGGCGCGGGAGTTTTTGAAGGTGAGAAGTCCGCTGTCGATCAAGAGACCGCCGTTGCGGTACTCCGCGAGCCCCGTGAGTTCGGCCACGTCGGTGATGCGGAAGCCCGCTTCCTCCAGCGGCTCGACCAGCGAGTAGGTCATCCACTGCGAGAGCTTGTGGAACACCAACAGACCGTGCTGCGAGTGCGTCCAGGCGTCGCCGAGGTTGACCCCCTCGTGGGACAGGCGTCCGGGCCAGATGGGGCCGAGGCCGTCGAGCACGGCGCGCAGCAGTTCGCTCGCCTTAAGACTCATGCCGTAGCGGGCCTTGAGGTAGTCCACCATCCCGCCGGGCCTTGCTCCCGGGAAGATCTGCTGGTTCGCCTCGAGCACCTCGCCGAGGTTGTTCAGCAGCTTCACGCGGCCTTCGACGCCGACCAAAGGATTCACGCTGGAGACCTGGAAGCCCTGCTCGAGTTCGTGCGACTCGAGGTTCATCAAGGCCTGGGCATCAGTCCGGAGAGACTTTTTATCTGCCGCGAACTGGCCCTTCATGAACATGTGAAAACTCGCCACACCGAGGCCTTCCGAGCGGTTGTAGTCCTTGTCCGTCTCCTGCTCGTGGTAGCGCCAGGCGCTACCAGCGCCAGCGTCGAGCAGCACCGAAGGAATGACGAGGTCGAACTTCACCCGTGCGTTCTCCAGAGCGTCCGCGCCGAGCTTCGCCTCGAGCCAGCGCACGCGGTCGACGCCGGCCGGGCGGAAGTGGCCCCAGCGCGAGTGGAAGGGAATGGCGAGGGTGGGATAGTTCTGGCGGAAGGTCTCGAGCACCAGCTCCACCGTCGGCGCGAGCTTCGTGTCGTCGATGCGGAAGTGGCCCTCGCCCTTTTTTGTCGCCTGATAGACTTTCTGCGCGCTCTCGCGGATGGCCTGCGGCGAGAGCAGGTAGTCGAGCTTACTCAATGTCGCGTCCTTTGACTTTCGCGAGGGCCTCGCCCTGCTTGATTTCACCGGCCGTGAAGTAGCCGGCCGCTTTCTTCGCCTCCATCTCCACCTGCGCGTCCTTCGGGATCAGCTCGTCCGGAATGGAGACGCGGTTAACGACCTCGATGCCGCTGCCGACGATGGCGTTGTACTTCATGTTGCTCATGGAG
>DAIPJL010000266.1:0-2436 GCA_036770305.1 Bacteriovoracaceae bacterium
GTGTTCGGCGCGATGGTGGCGACGGCCGGCTGGAAGGCGCCGCGGCCCATCGTCGACTTCCTCGAAGAGCGCCGGAAGAAGATCTACACCACGCAGATGGTGGACGCACTCAACCTGCTGGCGAACGGCATCCGCGCGGGCCTCTCCATGCCCCAGGCCATCGGCATGGTCGTCGACGAGCTCCCGGCGCCGATCAGCCAGGAGTTCAACCTCATCCTCCAGCAGGCGAAGATCGGCGTGCCCCTCGAGGAAGCCCTGGACAACCTCAACAAGCGCGTGAAGACGCAGGACAACGAGATGTTCGTCTCGAGCGTGAACATCCTCCGCGAGACGGGCGGTAATCTCGCCGAGGTCTTCGACACGATCGTCTTCGTGATCCGCGAGCGCGTGCGCCTCCAGCAGAAGATCGACACGTACACGGCGTCGGGGATGTTCCAGGGGATCGTGATCTTCGCCATGCCCTACGCGATGATCGCGATTAACGGAGCGTCGGACTCGGAATACCTCAAACTCATGTTCACCACGGTGCCGGGGATCATCATGTTCATCCTCATCATGATTTTTAGTGGAGTGGGGATGTGGGTTATCATGAAAATCGTCAAGATCGAGGTCTAGTGCGTAAAGTTATGCCGACTTTCCTCCGTAACTAGTTAGTATAAAATGCTTCTAAGTGTTTTTTTAAAAGGTGGAACCATGAACTTCTTAAAACGCTTCTCGGCCCTCTTCGCGGCGACCGCCATCGCCACGACTGCGTGGGGCGGCGTCAACCTCAAGAACGGTAACTTCTATATCTCGTACACGGATATCGTCGTTCCCGGCGGCGGGAAGAAGCTGGAGATCACACGCACGTACAACTCCAAGTCCACCGAGGTCGGCTGGTTCGGCTTCGGCTGGGGGTCGGACTTCGAAACGCGCCTCGAGACGTCGGCCGACGGTTCGGTGGTGATCCACGAACACGGCGCCGGCGGCAAGACGCGCTTCACGCCGAAGACGGCGGTGGACGCCGAGGCGGCGGCGGCCAAGATCGTCGAAGCCATGCGCAAGCGCACCCAGCTCAACGAGAAGTCCGCTGCGGACCTCCTGCAGAAGCTCAAGAACAACGCCGAACTCCGTCACTCCTACGCGCTGAACTTCAAGGTCCAGACGACGGTCGCGGTGGGCACCGTGCTCTACTCGTCAGACCGCGGCTCGCAGGAGCTCCACGTGACGAAGGAGGGCTACCGCCGCTCGTACCCCGACGGCAAGAGCGAGCTCTTCGACCAGAAGGGGAACCTCACGAAGATCACCGACAAGTCCGGCTACGCCGTCGACTTCACCTGGAAGGACGGGAAGCTCGACTCGATCCGCGACTCGCAGGCCAAGCAGATCTTCTTCGCCTGGAACGCCGACGGCCGTGTGAAAGAGATGTGGAGCGCTGGAGACAAGAAGGCCGAGTACAAGTACGACGGCGAGAACCTCGTGTCCTCGAAGGACGTCGGCGGGAACACCTACGACTACACCTACGACAAGAGCCACAACCTCATCGCCATCGCCTACTCGGACAAGAGCAAGATGACCATCGCCTACGAGCCGAAGACGCTCTTCGTGAAGGAGATCGTCGACCGCAACGGCGAGTCGACGAAGTACGAATACGGTAGCAACCCGAAGGCGCCCGAGGACCACTACTGGACCACGGTCACGAAGAACGGCTTCGACGGAAAGCCCGCGGCGAACCGCTACGAGTACGAGATCAAGACGCGGCCGGACGGCTCGCGCTACACCTACCGGATCATCACCGACATCAACGGCATCAAGACGGAAACCATCTACTCCGAGTGCTGCTCGCTGCCGCTCAAGATCGCCCGCGGCAAGCACGTGACGAACTTCGAGTACAACGACCGCGGTCTCCTGGTGAAGAAGTCCTCGACGAAGGGTGACTACGTCCAGATCGACTACGACGACAAGATCAACAAGATCAAGAAAGTCACCAACAACGAAGGCATGACCGAATTCACCTACGACGCCCAGGGGAACCTCATGACCGCCAAGAACGACAAGGGCAAAGCCGTCCTGCTGGTCTACGACACCCGCGGGAAGATCACGAAGATGGTCGACGACGACAGCCAGACGAAGCAGCGCCGCGTGCTCTCGTTCAAGTACAACGCCCTCGGCAAGCCCGTGGAGATCGAGATGGAGAAGGTCGGCAAGATCAACGTCGACTACGACAACTACGGCGAGATCAAGAAGGTCGTTTCGGCCGAAGGCCACAAGATGGCCCTCCAGGTCACCCAGGCCTTCCAGAACCTGCTGGCGATCGTGAAGCCCGCGGGTGTGAACCTGAACATGTAAGTGCCAACTTTCTGAGGCGGTTCCGGGGCCCGCGCCCCGCCGCTTAAGGAAATTTGGGAACCCGCCGATAAGAAGGTAGAATAGGTTGGAGTAAGGAGAATCCTATGA
>DAIPJL010000051.1:0-17289 GCA_036770305.1 Bacteriovoracaceae bacterium
GTTGTACTTCATGTTGCTCATGGAGTGCAGGTTGTGGATCTTCTTGATGCCGAAGAGGTGCAGGACGTCCGGCATGAACTCCTGGAAGCGCGCGTCCTCGACGCCGGCGACGCACTCGGTGCGCTTGAAGTAGGTCGCCGCGGAGTCGCCGCCCTCTTGGCGCTTGCGCGCGTTGTACACCAGGAACTTCGTCACCTCGCCGAGGGCGCGGCCTTCCTTGCGGTAGTAGGCGATGAGCCCGACGCCGCCCTTCTGCGCCGTCTCGGCGGCGTGCTCGATGCCGTACATCAGGTAGGGCCGGCAGGTGCAGATGTCGGAGCCGAAGACGTCCGAGCCGTTGCACTCGTCGTGCACGCGGCAGGAGAGCTCGACGGCCGGGTTCGCGAGGTCCTCCGGGTTGCCGAAGATGTAGACGGTGGTGCTGCCGACCGGCGGCAGCCAGACCTTGAGGTCCGGGCGCGTGATGAGCTCCGGATGCATGCCTCCGCTCTCGGTGTAGAGGATGCGCCGGAGCGAGCCCTCGTCGATGTTCAGCCGCGCGGCCATGCCCGGCAGGTACCACACTGGCTCGATGGCGACCTTCGTCACCTTGATGTCCATGTTGGCGAGGATCACCTTGCCGTCCGTCTTAAGGCGGCCGGCGCGGATGGCGTCGTGGATCTCCGGGATCTGCAGGTGCGCCTGGGTGACGGCGATGGAGGGCCGGATGTCGTAGCCCTTATCGAAGAGTGACCTGAAGTGAATCTGTGGATCGAGTCCCCAGGGATCCAGCGAGACGATCTTCGTGGCGTCGTGCCAGGCCGGGAAGGGGCCGATCTTGACGGGCGAAAAGGTGTTGTGGAGATCGGGTTTGTGGGTCGGCTTGTACTTCCCGCTGGCGATGGAGAGCGCGCGGAAGACGGCGTAGGAGCCGGAGTGCGAGCCGATGGCGTTGCGCGCCTTCGGGTTCGTCGACGAGGCCACCACGGGGCCGCGCTTCAGCGGATCCTTGGCGCCCCACTCGAGCGGCAGAGACTCCGGGTACTTCAGATTCTGATGGGTCGCGAGAACGATGTGCTCGGCGCGTTTTTCACTGGTCTGCATAGTTTCCTCTCAAGACATCCAGGTGGAGTCGTTTTGTTTTTCCCATTTGGTGGTGATCTTCTTTACGTCCGACCAGAAGTCGAGGCTGTGGATGCCGGTGATGTCTCCGTGGCCAAACTTCGAGGCGTTGATGCCGCCGAAGGAGAAGGGTTCCCGGGGCACGGGAACTCCTACATTCACGCCCACCATGCCCGCGCGCGCCTCCCGCGCCACGCGCTCGGCGAGCGCCCCGTTGGAGGTGAACACCGAGCAGGCGTTGCCGTACTCGCTGGTCGCCTGGATCGCGAGGGCCTCCGTGAGGTCCTTGCAGCGGATGATGGAGATGATGGGCCCGAAGAGTTCGACCTTGTGCGCCTCGGAGCCAGGTTTGACGTGATCAAGGATGGTGGGCGACAGCCAGTTGCCCTGCTCCATGCCGGCCGGTGCCTTGACCAGGCGGCCATCCAAGAGGACTTTTGCGCCGGCCTCTTCTGCCCGCGCGATCGCCGCGTGCAGGAAGTCCACCTGGGCCTTGGTGATGATGGCACCCATGTTCACACCCAGCTGCATGCTGGCGGCACGCTCTTTGATTTTTTCGATGTGCTTGTCGACGTCACCGACGGCAAGCAAAACGGAGGCGGCCATGCAGCGCTGGCCGGCGCAGCCGGTGAAGGAGTCGGCGATGCCGACGCCCGCGAGCTCCGGACTAGCGTCCGGCAAGAGCACGATGTGATTCTTAGCGCCGCCCATGCAGAGCGCGCGTTTACCGAGCGCCGTGGCGCGCTGGTAGACGAGTTTGGCGATCTTCGTCGATCCCACGAAGCCCACCGCCTTCACCCGCGGATCGTCGATGATGGCGTTGACCGTCGGCTCCCCTCCGTGCAGCACCGTGAGGAGTCCCTTGGGGAGTCCGGCTTCGCTGAGCGCCTCGGCGATCTTGAGCGAGGTGAGCGGCGTCTTGTCGGAGGGCTTCCACACGTACGCGTTGCCGAGCGCCAGCGCGATCGGAATGGTCCACATCGGCACCATCGCCGGGAAGTTGAAGGGGGTGATGTTGGCGACCACGCCGAGGGCCTCGCGGCGGTACTCACAGTAGACGCCCCGGGAGACTTCCAGGCGGCCTCCGATGTCGAGGTTCTGCAGGGAGAGAGCGAACTCGAGCACCTCGATGCCTTTCATGAGACCTGCCTTGCCCTCTTCGAAGGCCTTACCGGATTCGCTGGACTTGATGTGGGCGATGGTGTCCAGGTCGCGCAGCAGGATGTTCCGGAAATTGAAGAGCACGCGCGCGCGCTCCTTGGGCGGCGTGCGGCCCCACTCCGCTTGGGCAGCATGCGCCGCCTCGATGGCGGAACTAATCTGTGCTGCACTGGGTACGGACATCTCGCCGATGACGCTCCCGTTGTAGGGAGACCGGACCTCGAGAGTGCCGGCGGTGCCTTTCACCCATTCACCGCCGATGAAATTATCGCCGCTGCGTTTCGCTGGAATTTGAACTTGCATAACTCACCTTTAAAAATGACGACTTGAAACGCTATCCCGTCTGGTAAACTTCATCATGGCACGGATGGCCATAAGGCCCAACGAACTTAAGTTGGCCGGCGGGTGAAACCGATAGGTGGCGCATGAGTTTGAAGGTCCTGCACCAGTTACAGATCGATCTCATGCTGCTGATGGGCCTAGGAGAAGACGAGGGCTATTCCTGGTGCTATCGGCTGGAAGTCCGCTCGCAGCTGCCCATACTCGAACTGCGAAAGGCGGGACTTGTGCTTGCCACTGTGGAGCTGCAACGGGATCAGCCCCCCCAGGTACGAAGGCCCGCTCCTATTGCCATGACCTTCGACGGGCACCAGCTCTGTCTCTATCGGACGAGGCCAAATTTAGAACGCCTAGGCAGCGCTAAGTTGATGGAAGCGGCTCCTCTTTTAGCAAAAAGTGGTGTGGCAAAAACTCCTGACGCCCAGGCCGCTTAGACTTTGGTCTTACTCACAGCGTCTGCCGGGAAGCCCAGCCAAGACACTGATTTTAAACGAATTCATCTTAATTCTAAGACATTTATTAAATAAACAACGACACGCATTAAAATGGAGGGATGGATTTAAAGTACACCGCCATTCCGGTGCATATTCTCCTCAAAGAGCCGCAGCTCTTCGAAGGCATCGAGGTGCACGTCAAGATCGGCGAAAAGCTCGTCAAGCTCAACTACGCCGGAGACGAGTTCCTGCAGATCATCCATCGCCTAGAGAAGAAGGGCATCGACCAGATGTACGTCCAGGAGTCGGACTTCGAGCTCGTCATCGCCCAGTTCCAGGACGGCATCTCACCCAAGAAGTTCTACGACCCGAAGACCACCGACGAGGCGCGAGTGGAGAAGGCCGAGGCGATGGTGACGGTGGTGCGCGACTACATCAAGGCCTTCGGCGCCAGTAAGGAGACGGTGGAGGTGCTCAAGGCCAGCAACCAGCGCATCCAGGAGATGCTCAACAATTCGCCGGGACTTCATGCGTTCGTGAAGCGCTTCAAGGCCAGCTGTGGCCGCGAGTTCATGAAGTCCAACGTCACGAACTTCGTCTGCGCGCTGGTGATCAATGAGTTCTCCTGGCGCAGCCAGCTCATCATCCAGAAGACCATGCTGGCCGGAATGCTCTGTGACATCACGCTTAGCAGCGCCGACTTCGAGGCCATCGAAAACTACGAAAAACACGGCGGCGAGCTCCCCGACTACATCCGCAACCACCCCGTCGACGCCGCGGAGATCCTCAAGCGCAAGCGCGACATCATTCCCATGGAGACCATCACCTGCGTCGAGCAGCACCACGAGCGGCCCGACGGCAAGGGCTACCCACGCGGCGCGGACATGGTCTCGCGCTTCAACCAGCTCTCGGCGATCTTCATCGTTGGCCAGCGCTTCGTTGACCTCTTGTTCCGGCACAACTTCGACTACGGCAAGCACCACGAGATCATCAAGGAACTCCAGCTCACCTACACCGGTGGCCCCTTCGAGAAGGCCATGGACGCCCTCATCAAGGTCGTCGAGAGCTAATCGCGCTGCTTGTGGCCGAGGACGCTGGCCACTTCCGCGCTGTAGTAGGTCTTGAGGTAGCGGCCAAACCAGGCCTCCCACCAGTGCTGGATCTTGCGGCCCTTGCCGGCGGCGACGAAGGCCTTGCGCAGTTCCACGTAGGCGAGGTCCGTGTTCGGATCGCGGTAGCGCTCGAAGAGCTCGGGCCGCCCTTCGTACACGACCAGCTCATGGTGCAGCGACGCCGGGAGCCGGGCCACCTCGTTGAAGTCGGGGCCCACCGCGGGCCGCGGGAGTTCGAAGGCGCCGCGGGACAGGAAGAGGAAGCGCGGCCGCGACTCATAGATAAGGCTGTAGTTGTTGAACTCGACGTAGAGCGTGTCCTCGTAGTTGAGTTCGTTCTCCAGCTGCGTCCAGTTGGGGAAACTCACCCGCTCCGGAAAGGCTTTGAAGAGGGCGTGGGTGAAGCGCAGGATCTGGTCATCTTCCCAGCCGCCCCACATGTCGCTGCGCTTGGGCACCATGAGCATGCTCACCGGGAGCTCGCCGAAGGGCTCGAGGACCTGCTTCAGGTGCGCGAGGTGGCCCGTGTACTCTTCGTAGTCCATCATCGTGTCGTTGGTGTGTCCCATCAGCAGCACCCGCTTCGGCGGGTGGGCCGCGGAGAACACCTTCCGCGAGCGGTACTCGTAGAAGCCCACGCGCTCGCGCCAGGCCGGCGGCACGAGGAAGAAAAGGTGCGCGGGGATCAGGAAGCGCCCCTCCACGGCGGAGGGCTTGGTCTCTTTGAAGAAGAGGCTCAGCGGAATGAGCCCGTCGCGCAGCAACCAGGTGCGGGGCGACTCGAAGGTCAGCTGCGAGTTCCCGCAGAAGAGCAGAATGGGATTCCCGGGGCCATAGAAGGGGCCCGAGAAGGGGGCCATGGCGTAGTAGTAGCTCAGGTCCTTCTTCAGCTCGCTCGGGCCCGCGAGGTAGGAGTTTTCGATGAAATCGTAGGCCCACTGGATGGGCCGAGAAGTTAGGCTCAGAGTCACAGATCAGCTCCTGGCAGTGGCGTGAGGTAGGACCGGTAGATTTCTTCGTAGAGGCCCCCGGCTCCCGGGAGCAGATGGGGATTGAGCTCTCCCGCGGGCAAGCCGCCGTTGCGCTTGAACTGCTGCGCCAGCGATTGCACGCGCCAGCTGAAGCCCGGGAAGCTTTCCGGAGGCGTACGCAGCACCTCCGCCAGCGGCGCGACCAGGGCCTGGATGCTAAACTCACGGGCGAAGGCCTGGGCCCGTTGAGCGCGGCCAGTGCGCGAGATGCGTTGGCAGTGAGCGAACATCGGGGGCATCTGGGCGAGTTCGAGCGAAAGACCGAACTTGTCCAGTCGCACCGGGACCATCCCGGCGTAATAGTCTTCTCCGGGAAAGCTGGCGTAGCCGCCCCAGTCACTCAGAACACAGGGCAGTCCCGTGGCCAGCGCCTCCGCCGGGGCCATCCCGAAGTCTTCGTCGTGGTAGAGACTCAGCGAGATGTAGATGTCGGCCGCGTGGAGCAGGTCGATCAGCGCCGGCAGCTGGAGTGCTCCGAGAAGCCGGGGCCGCACGAAGCGACAGGCTTCGAGCTTGCGCTGCATTTTCGCGAACATGTAGCCGTCGAAGGTGTCGATGGAGGCGAAGCCCGCGCCGACGTCGTCGAAGCCGCCGGCGACGAAGAAGTGGTGGCGCGGAGAGAGGTTTCCGAGGGCGTCGACCGCACCGAGTGCGACGTCGACGTTCTTCTGCAGGCTGACGCGTCCGGTGTAGATTGTCAGCAGGTCGTCGTTGGTGAAGCCCAGGGCGCGGCGAGCCTCGGCCCGCCGCTCGTCGGAGAAGCGGAAGCGCTCCGTGTCCACCGGAAAGA
This sequence comes from Bacteriovoracaceae bacterium, assembly GCA_036770305.1. GTDB lineage: Bacteria > Bdellovibrionota > Bacteriovoracia > Bacteriovoracales > Bacteriovoracaceae > UBA6144. The sequence continues at coordinate 5,969 of DAIPJL010000051.1, forward strand.
AGAGTCGCGGAACGTGGTGGGGACGGCCGATGCAATTTTCCACCAACTGCGCCTGACGGTGCGAGGCCGCGATGAAGCGCACCCGGTGGCCCTGGAACTGCTTGCCGAAGCGCGCCCACTCCGAGGCGAAGTAGGTGAAGTCTCCGTAGAGGTGGAACACCAAGGGCGGAAGTCGCTCGGGCGCGATGACCTGAGAGAGCAGCGTACAGACTTCCGGCTGCACCGGCAGGTGGTCGAGGAGCACGAGCGCGTCGACGTCCCCTTTACCGATGCGCTCGGCGAGGGCGAAGAGGCCCCCGGGTGCGGTGAAGCTCGCTTCCGAAAAAAAGTTCTCGTGAAGTAAAAAGTCCTCTCGTACGAAGTCCGCCGGAAGACCGTCGTAGGCCGCGGAAAGGTTAGGCGAAATGACCCGACAACTCCCCCACACGGAGGGGACCTGCGCCCGGAGGATGAGCAGCTTCACCCCGCGCTCTCAGGAGAGGGAGAAATCTTCAGCAGCTGCTTCTGCTCGAGGTCGGCCAGGAAGCCGCGCACGGCTTCGTCGTAGACTCCCGGGGTCACGTCGAGCTCTCGCTCCAGTTCGCCGAGCACGCTCCGGAGCGTCCGTTTGCCGTCTAGCTTTTTGCAAAGCAGAGACGCCACGCCGGTGATCGAGAAGCCGGTGTGGGAGGCGGGGTCGTAGACGTAGAGCACGCCCGCGTCCTTGTGTTCGGATTCGATTTTTTCGGCCGTAAATTTGATGTAAGAGTCGAGGTGCTGCATGGACAAGATTCTCACCTGAGCCGAGCGCGTCTGACAACCCATCTCCTCTGGGACGCGTCGCGTTTGAGATGAATCAACTTGCAGGTCAATCGCGCACAAGACATGATTTAACCTATGAACTGCACTCTGTGCCCCGCCTTTGAGCAAAGCGTCTTTCGTGACCTCGGATCGCTCGAGCTCGCGACCCTTGAGCGCCACAAGAAAGAGCGCTTCATTGAGCGTGGCGCCGAGCTCTTCGGCACCTCCGACTCGGCGCAAAGCTTTTACTGTAACCGCTCCAGTTTTTTTAAAATAGGCCAGCGCGCTCCTAGCGGTGAGCAAGAAGTCATTGTCCGGTTAGCGCCCCCGGGGGACTGTCTAGGCCATCGGTCGGTCTTTCACCGCCGGACCTACCTCGGTCGTGCCCAGGCGCTGCAAGAGGGCGTCGTTTGTGAGCTCCCTCGCTCCGCCCTGCAAGACCTGCTCGCCACCAGTCCGTCCCTTGCGCGGCGACTCTTGGAAAAGCTCTCGCAGGAGATCTCGGACTGCGAGGAGCGACTGCAGCTCGGCCACCAGCACAGTGTGCGTCAGCGGCTCGCCTCCCTCTTTCTGCGCCTTGGAAGATCCATCGGCGAGACGGCCGAAGGCCCTGAGGCGGTGACCCTGCGCCTGCCCCTTACACGGCGCGACCTCGCGGCGCTGATCCCGACCTCGATGGAAACCGTGGTGCGCGAGCTCTCCCAGCTCAAGCGTGAGGCGGCGCTCGTCGAGGAAAGCGAGCAGACCTTCCGGCTCTCCATGAGTAAACTACACGACATCCTAGCGACGGAGAAAACATGAACGAAGAAACTTTTCGGCCCGGCACCCCCCTCCCCCCGAAGTTCGTTAAGATCGAGCAGATCGAAGACGGCGTCCGCCAGCTCCTGATGGGCCTAGGCCAGAGTGACAAGGCCGAGATCATGGCCAACACTCCCCGGCGCGTGGCCGAGATGTACCAGGACATCATCAACGCCTCCTGGTGCGACATCGAGATCCCCTGGAAGTGCTTCCCGAACCGCGACGCCGACGGCAAGAAGCTGATGGACGACCTCGTCATCGTCACCGACTGTCACTACGTCAGCCTCTGCGAGCACCACCTCGCACCGGCGCTGGGCATCGCTCACTTCGCCTACGTGCCCGACGAGAAGATCACCGGCTACTCGAAGATCAAAAAAGGCCTTAACTACCTCGCGCGCCAGCCCCAGCTCAACGAGCGCCTGCTGAAGCAGACCCTCGACGTCGTCGAAAGCGTGCTGGAGCCCAAGGGCGTCGCTCTCGTGCTGCAGTCGACGCACACCTGTCTGGTGTGCAAGTCCAACGCCCCGGCGCAAGAGGTCGTGACCGTGCAGGGCTTCCGCGGCTGCCTGAAGGAAGACCCCTTCCGCCGCGAGTTCCTCGCTACCGCCTACGGCAAAAGGCCCGTCTTCGGATGAGAGCACGCGAACTCGCCGAAACACTTCGTCAATCCGTCCAGGGCTGCGTGACCCACGCCCACGGGCCCGTGCAGGCCTGGGCGCGCATCACCGAAGCTGAGCACAGCGGCGCGGTGGATCGCCAGGAAATCCTGGCGAGCATCACCGAGGCCATCCGTGCGCGCCTCACCGAGCTCGCGCGCCAGGACGTCGACGCGCAAGATCCGCGGGTGATCAAAGAAGAACTGACCCTGAAATTCGTGGAAAAACTTTTGCGCTAGGAACTGCCATGTTTGATCTCATCATCCACGACGTCGACGTCGTCCGCCCCGAAGGCATCCTCAAGAACCACTCGGTGGCGGTGAAAGACAAGAAGATCGTCGCCATCAAGCCGAGCCTCGCCGGTGACCGGGCCCGGCGGGAGATCAAAGGCGAAGGCCGCGCGCTCCTGCCGGGCATGATCGACCCGCACTGCCACCTCGGCAGCGGCGACGAGCGCAGCTACGAGTTCATGACCGAAAGCTTCCGCCGCGACACCGCCGACGCGCTCCTGGGCGGCGTCACCTCCATCGCCACCACCACCGTGCTCACGCCGGAGCCCCTGGACGAGAACTACCGCAAGACTCGCGCCGCCGCCGAGGGCCGCTCGCACACCAACTACAAGATCACCTGCGTGGTGACCCGCGAGCACCACGCCGAGCAGATCAAGGCCGCGGCCCGGGAAGGCTGCACCTCCTTCAAGTTCTACACCGGCTACTGCGGCTGCCTCGCCGAGAAGATGGGCATGAGCGTGGAGGGCATCCCGCCGGCGCTCTTCTACCGCTGCGTGGAGGAGGCCATGGAACTGCCCCACCGGCCCGTGATGATGATCCACGCCGAGGAACCCACCGTGCGCTTCATGCTGGCCGACCGCTTCAAGGCCGCCGGGAAGAACTCGCTGCTCGACTGGGCGGCCCACAGTCCGGAGTGGGCCGAGAGCGTCCAGGTCTACCAGTACGGCGTCATCGCCAAGCAGTTCGGCATTCCGCTCTACATCGTCCACATCTCCCGCGGCCACACCATCGACTTCCTCTCCCAGCTGCAGGCCCAGGGCTTCCCGCTGGTGGGCGAAACCTGCGTCGGCTTCCTTTCGACCACCGCCCAGGAGATGCACCACAAGGGCCTGGGCCTCTACGCCAAGATCCAGCCGCCGATCCGCTACCAGAGCGACCAGGACCGACTCTGGAAGGCGATCAACGAAGGCGTGGTCACCGCCATCGGCACCGACTCAATCCCCTACACCTCGAAGTACAAAGACGGCCAGGCCTTCTGGGACGCGCGCCCCGGGCTCAACATCCAAATGCCCGACAGCATGGCGCTGCTTTTGAGCGAAGGCTACCACAAGGAGCGCATCACGCTGGAGAAGCTCTCCTACGTGACGGCGCAGATGCCGGCGCAGCACTTCGGGATCAAGAACAAAGGCCAGCTGCGCGAGGGCTTCGACGCCGACCTGGTGCTGGTGGATCTCAATGCTGAAATCGAGCTGGGACTAAAGCGCTACAAGGGCCACAACAACTACTCCCTCTGGGAAGGCAAGAAGGCCCGTGGCCGCGTGGAGTACACCATCGTCGGCGGCGAGGTGGTCGTCGAAAACGACCAGGTCGTCTCTCCCGCGCGCGGCGAACACATCGGGAGTCCCCTATGAAGATTGAGCTGCGCTTCAACCAGAACTTTCTGTCCATCTCCGCCAGCTCGGCCAGTGAGTGGAGCGTCTCGAAAAACTTCGCGCCCGAGCTCACCGCGCACCAGCTCGAGGTCCCCGCAGCGGTCTTCCGCTACCTCGGTGAAGCCACGCTCACCCCGCGGCCCATCGGCGCCGTGATCGGCTGCCGCGCCTCCTCGCCGCGCTTCTCGCCCGCCGTGCAGGCGCAGGCGAAGGCCTTCGGGAAGCTTTTGGCCGAGCACGGTTTCATCACCCTCACCGGAGGCCTTTCCGGGGTGATGGAAGTGGCGGCGCAGGGCGCGAAGGCGGCGCGGGGCCTGACGCTCGGGATCCTGCCGGGCTCGGAGAAGGCCGCGGCGAACGCCTCTTTGGACATTGTCCTCCCGAGCGGCATCGGCATCGCGCGCAACTACCTCATCGCGCAGGCGGCCGACGTGCTCATCGCCGTCAACGGTGGCCGCGGCACGCTGGAGGAGATGAGCTACGGGCTGGACTTCGAAAAACCCGTCTACTCGCTGGGCTCCTGGGACTGCCTGCCGGAAGTGGTGCAGCTCGCGCGCGAAGAAGAGATCGTCGTTCCGCTGAAGGAGCTCCTGGCGCGCGCGCTGCATGCCCAGCTGCTCAAGGAGCACCACGCATGATCCGCATCGAAGACGAGTCCATCTTCGCGGGCCACCCCGAGCGCCTCGCCTTCCACCGCAAGCTGCGCTCGCTGCAGCTCACCGAGGGCTACTCCTACGACGACGACGGCAACATGCGGCCCAGGCCCTACTGGCCCACGCAGCCCAAGAACGACACGCTTCCTTTCCACTGGCCCTGGGCCACGCTCAAGGACACCATCCGCGAGGCCGGCACGCTGGTGGGCCTGGGCCACGGCAAGAAGACCTACGACCGGCGCGTGATCGCGCTGACGAACCCGGGCCTCGGCGGCGAGTACGCCGTCACCCGCAGCTTCTTCGCCGACTTCCAGCTCATCCGGCCCGGCGAGTCGACGCCCTCGCACCGCCACACTCCCTGCGCCACGCGCTTCATCTTCGAGGGCGAGGGCTGGACCACGGTGGGCGACGAGCGCAATGATTTTAGCGCCGGCGACATCGTCTTCACCGGCCAGTTCCCGTGGCACGACCACGGCAACCGCGGCAGCGAGAACCTGCTCTTCCTCGACGTGCTCGACATCCCGCTCTTGCAGTTTCTGGGGGCCTCGAAGTGGGAGTTCGACTACTGGAGCGTCACCGGTGACAAGGCCCAGCACAGCTCGCCCTTCAAGGTGCACAACCCCTCCGACGCGCACCTGCGCCAGGGCGACATGCGCCTGTGCGGCGCCGAGGAGTTCCGCCGCCAGCACGACGACTTCAACATCTTTCGCCTCCGGGACATCAAGGCGCACTTCGCGCGGCTTTCGCACCTCAAGGGCTCGGCCTACGATGGTCTCTTCATCGAGCACACCCGCCCCGACACCGGCGGCCCCGCCGGCGCCACCATGTCGCTCTTCTCCCAGCTGCTACGGCCAGGCGAAGCCACCCTCTCCCACCGCCACACCTCGCAGACCATCTACGTCGCCGTCGAGGGCGAGGGCGAGCTCACCGTCGGCGCGCAGGTCTTCCGCTGGAAGCCGAACGACGTGCTGGTGGTCCCGAGCTGGGAGTGGCACGCGCACCGCAACCTCAGCAGCAGCGCACCGGCGATCTTGCACTCCATCAGCGACGCCAGCGTGCTGGCGAAGCTTAACCTTTTCCGCGAAGAGCGGCGACGTCCCGACGGGAGCACCGCGGACAGTGGCTGGCAGTCGCACTACTTTTAACTATGCTGAAAACCTCCGAAACGGCCCTCCTCCTCATCGACCTGCAGAACGGCTTCTACCACCCGGACTCGGCGATGGGAAAAACCCATGACCTCTCCGGGCGACAGAAGACCATCGAAACGATCGCCGCGGTGGTGCGCTGGGCCCGCAGCAAGCACATCCCCCTCTTCTGGTCCCAGCAGGTGCACTTCCCCGAGGACGTCACGCGCCAGCGCCGCCAGCTCCGCGCCCACACCGACAAGCAGCGCTTCACTCCCTGTCTGCGCGGCAGCTTCGAGACCGAGCTCTTCGCCCCGGCGAAGGCGCTGCTGGCCCCCGCGGACTACGTGATCGAAAAGCACCGCGCGAGCCTCTTCTTCGAGACCAACCTTGCGGTGAAGCTCAAGATGCTCGGCGTGAAGAACCTCATCGTCACCGGCTGCAACACTGAATTCTGCGTCGCCCACACCGTGCGCGACGCCTACGCCCGCGACTTCGACGTCGTCGTCGTGCGCGACGCCGTCGACGGCATCGACCCCGTCCTGCACCAGCAGGGCCTCGAGATGCTGGCCGCCTACTTCGCCGAGGTCAGGCCCGCCGCCGCGCTCGCGGAGCTCTTCCATGAGTAGCGTCGGCGCGAAACTGGTGGAGCAGCTCGCGCACCTCGGCGTGCGCGAGTTCTTCGGCGTGGCCGGAACGGAGTTCTCGCCGGTGATCGAGCGGCTCGCCGCGGGCGACCTTCCGCTTCGCTGCCACACCCTTCCCCACGAAGCCGTGGCGGTGCACATGGCGGCGGGCAGTGCCCTGCGCTCGGGGAAGGTGAACGCCCTCATGCTCCACGCCAGCATCGGCACCCTCAACGCAGCTGCCGCCATCATGAGCGCACACCGCCTGCGGGCCCCGCTCATCCTGATCGCCGGACGCACGCCGACGGACCCCGGCACCTCCCTCGGCGCACGCGACCTCTTCGTGCACTCGGGCCAGGAGGTCTTCGACCAAGCGGCGCCGGTGCGCGAGTTCGTGAAGTGGCACTACGAACTGCGCCGCGCCGACGATCTGCCGGCCGTGCTCGCCCGCGCCCATCAGCTGGCGGCGAGCGGGCCACAGGGCCCGGTGTACCTGAGCATCCCCCGCGAACTTCTGCTCGCCTCCTGCGAAGCGCCGCTCGTCGAAGCGCTTCCCCGGCCGGAGGGCCCGCAGATCTCGAATGTAAAACTGGCCGAGATCCAAACTCTCCTGCAGCAGGCGCAAAGGCCTCTGCTCGTCGCCAGCGAACTGGGCCACGACCGGGAGAGCTTCGAGCTCTTAGCGGAGGTGGCCGAGCGCTACCCCCTGCGCGTGCTCACACCCTCCGCCCAGACGCTCAACCTTCCCCATCGCCATCCTGCCTTCGTGCCGCAGTCCCAGGTTAAGCTGCTGGCCGAAGCGGATCTCGTCATGAACCTTGACTGTGAAGTGCCCTGGGTCGCGAGTAAAGTGTCACCGTCGCCGACGGCGAAGCTCATCACCGTGGGCCTCGATCCCCTGCTCCACGCTGCGCCCTACCCCGTGCCTCGACAGGGGATGCTGGTGCAGACGAGCGTGGCGAGCTTCCTGCGCCAGCTCCTCGCGGCGACGGCCGGCGCGGCAAGGCCCCAGCACCGCTGGGGGAGCACATCCGCTCCGCTCTCGACGAGGCCCGGTGCCTTTGGCCTCGCCGACGTCTCTCAGGTCCTGGCCGAGAACTGGAACGACGAACTGATCCTGTACAACGAACTCGCGCTCAACGCCGACGAGGTCCCGCTGTCGAAATGGGGCAGCTACTACCGCACCGGCAGTGCCTCGTGCCTTGGTCAGATCCTGGGCCAAGCGCTGGGCGTCGGCCTGCACGACCCGCGCAGGCCCTTGTGCGTGGTGGGCGACGGCAGCTACTACTTCTCCAACCCGCTCGTGATCCACTGGAAAGCGCAGCAGCAGGGCCTCTTCCCCATCGTCATCATCCTTAACAACCAGGGGATGTCCTCCATCCTGCAGAACACGGCGCACCTCCGGACGCGCGAGCTCGGCGATGAGGTCCCCTTCGTTTCGCTCAAACCGGGCCTGGACTTCGCCCAGATCGCAAGAAGCTTCGCGGGCATCGGCCATAGTGTTTCGACGCGCGACGAGCTCGCGCGCGCGCTCCAAGGCGCTCTGGCCCAGCGAGACCGTCAGGTGCTCATCGACGCTCGCATCAGCTGACGCTCATGCGCCGTCACCTTCCCGCGCGAGTTCCGCAGGACGGCTGCGACGAGGTAGTAGGCCTCCGGACACTTGCTCTTCACCAGTAGCTCGCCCAGTGCCCGCCGGAGTTCCTCCAGGGAGCTCCCCGGCCTGAGGACGACGAAGGCCACGACCCGTTCACCGTAGAGCGGGTGCTCCTCGCCGCAGACGTGTACGTCCTCGAGGGCGCCGGTCAGCAGCAGCGCACGCTCGACGTCCTGCGGGTAGATCTTCAGACCCATGCGGTTGATGAGCTCTTTGGTGCGCCCCTTCAGCTCGTCGCCGGCCCACAGGTCTCCGGTTTGAAAGAACCCCTGCGCATCAAGTGCGGGCGTCGCCGGGCCCGGGAAGTAGCCGCTGAACATGAAGGGGGCCCGGACGCAGAGTTCTCCGTCGGCGGAGACTCGTCGCTCGACGCTGGGCCAGTGATCGAAGCGCCCCGGGGAGCGCTCTCCCGCGACGATCTGGCGGTAGCCGAACCACCCCGCGAGCTCGGTGATCCCATAGACATTGAAGAAGTGACACTCGAGCGGAAGACGCGTGAGCACCGTGGCCGCCAGCTCCGCGTGCAGCGGCGCACTCGCACAGTGAACCCGCACCAAGGGAGTGGCGCGGAAGTCGAGCTTCAACTTCTCCACCATCGTCCAGACCGCCGGGACCGTACTCATGAAACCCAGCTGCTGCTCCCGCAGCAGCCCCGGCACCGTCGGGAGAAACTCGAGGTCGAAGCGCGGCGCGATCGCCAGACGACGGCCAAAGAGCAAGGCCGGAAGCGCGTTACAAATCAGCCCGTGCCCGAAGTGCGTGGGAAGCGCGCAGAGCGTGCCGTCCAGCGCCGGGCCCAGCTCGTCACGCAGCAAGGTGAGTTTGGTTTCGAGGGCCTGGGTGCTGATGTTCACTCCCTTCGGAGTGCCAGTGGTGCCGGAGGTGAAGAGCAGCAGCGCGCTCTGCTCCAGCTCGCGCCAGGCCGCACCCACGAGGAGCGTGTCGCCGCCCTCGCTCAAGAGTGCGATGGGCCGGCACAGCGTCTGCAAGTTCTGCAGCTCGAAGGCGCTCAGCTTGGGATCGAGCGGCGCCACCGTTAGGTGGTTGCGCCAGCAGGCGAAGAGGTCGATGAAAAAAGCAATGCTATTCGCCTTGAGCAGCAGCACGAGCTGGCCACTGCCACGCACGCCGAGCTCGGCGAGCTGCTCGGCCCGTCGCTCGATCGCCCCCAGGAGAGCTGCGGCGCCGAGCTCGCTGCCGCTGGCCACTTCGAGTAGGCTCGCCCGCGGACGTGTCAGCAAGCTTGCTACCACGGCGGCCCCCAGGAAAGGCCCTGGCCCTTGGCCTCGGCTTCGCCCCAGAAAAGAGCATGGTTGGCAGACAGCTCGAGAGTCCCGGCGAGCTTCTTGAGGAGCGAGGATTGCCGCCCAAAGCGCGTCAGGCCCCGCGAGAGCAGCAGGTGGGCGATGGTCCGCTCGTAGTGCAAGTGGGGCGCCGGGAGCACCTGGAACTGGTACGCCAGCAGCTGCTCGGAGAAGAGGACCTCCTGCAGGTCACAGAAACGCCACACCAGGCCCGCGGCCCTCAGCTCTCCGGCGATCTCCTCCTTTCGTGAGGCCAGCTCGTCGTCGAGGAGCACGACCAGCTGCTGCGCCGGCGCCAGCGCGCGCTTGAAACTCTCGAGGGCCTCTTTCCGAAGGCCCTCGGCGGTGAGCGACTCGATCACCAGCAAGACGTCTGCGCCGGCGCGGAAGGGCCGCAGGGAATCGACCACATAGTAGTACCGCGCCCGGACCCCCTGAGCGGCGTAGGCCAGCGGAACGAGTTCGTCCACCACCTCCCGCCCGCGCCTGAGGAGTTCGCCCAGCGGGAGAGCGCAGACGCGCAGGTCTCCTGGCAAGGGCGACGGATAGCGGTAGCTCCTCGCCAGGGCATAGAAGCCGCGCGCGAGATCCTGCGGCGTCGACGAGAGAGACCACGAGGTGCTCAGTCGCATAGGCCAAAGCTCCGGTAGACTTCTCTGTAGCGCTCGACATCAAGGCCACCGTCCGGTCGATAGAAATAGTTTTTTTGCTGGCGCGCCAACTGCTGGTACGCGTCCGTCAGACCGCCGAAGGACCGCACCGGAGTGCCGTCGAGCGATCGCACGCTCTCCTGCACCGAGGGCCAGCTCGCGCCACCGGAGCGCGCGCCATCGGGCACCCGGCGCAGGAACTCGAGCGCACTGCCGAGGTCGAGCTCGAGGCGCTCTCCGGCCAGTGACACCGGGACGGCACAGCACCGTGACGGAAACTCCTCGAGCACGTCGAGGTGGCCCCCCCAGCGCGTGAGCACCAGGGGGAGCCCCGCCCCGAGGGCCTCGCGCGCCGCCAGGCCACACTCTTCGTCGTGGTAGGTTGAAAGTGAGATGAAGGCGTCGGCCAGCGCGAAGGCGTCGGCCAGGTCTTGCGCCGAGGCGTCGGGCCACCAGGTCCAGTGGTCCCGCGGCACGCACTGCAGTTCCGTGAAGGCGTGCCCGAGCGAGGCGCGCTCCCCGACCACCGGGAAGTCGTGCTCCTCGCCGCGGCCCACTGCCAGCAGCACCCAGTCGGCCCCCAGCAGCTGACAGAGCTTCGCGGCGAGGTCGACGTTCTTCTGCGGCGCCAGACGGCCCGCGTAGAGGAGCACGCGCTTTTCCGCGAACCCGCGCTCTTCCTTGAGCCGGAGCCGATCATCCGCGCTTCCCACAGAGAAGACATGGCCAGGCTCGAAGGAACAGAGCTGGAGGTTCTCCGCGCTCACGAAGAAACTCTGAACGTGACGCAGGAAGGCCCGGCTCGGCGCAAGCACCCGAGTCGGGACACCGGCGAGCCGCGCGAACATGCTCGCGCTGAGCGAGGCCTGTTTCAAAAAATCTCCGAAGAGGTGCAAGCGCACCTCGCCGATCTGCTCCCGGCCCAGGGCCCGCTCCCACTCGGGCGCGAGCAGTCCATGCGGGTGCACCACCACGACAGACCAGTCGTTTCCGGCGAGCCGCGGAGGCGGCGCCGGAAGCCGCCAGAGCACCACACTGCGACGGCCGTCCGTGACGTAGGCTTCCTCCAGCGAGGCCACGATCAACTGCACGCTCCGGAGCGTCGCGATCGCGGAGGAGATGACGAGAGTCTTTATCATTTACTTTGCGCCAGTCGCTCGAAAGCCGCCTCGAGGTCTCCGAGTGTCCGGAGTTCCTTGAGTCCGGTGCGGTCGAGCTTCGTGCCGATTTCTTTTTCAGCGTACACCACCATGGCGATGAAATCGAGGCTGTCGAGGCCGAAGTCTTCGACAAGCCGCGCTTCCGCGCGGAGCTTCTCCCGCGGCACTTCGAACTTCGTCACCAGAATCTCGCGAATTTTTTCCTGAAGGTTCACGGGCGCTCCTTTGCTACCACGAGAGAGGTCACCAC
>DAIPJL010000267.1:0-2424 GCA_036770305.1 Bacteriovoracaceae bacterium
CAGACGCTCCACGAAATAAGCAGCAACGAAGTGAGGATGATGTGTTTCAAGGTCGTCTCCTGGCGCTAAACGTTTCGATGTAAGATTATCGGTTTGAGCTTGAAAATCGCTCAGACAAGATTTCTGGTCCCGCATTTTACAGTAGAACCAAAGAGATCGTTTCTGATGCTTCCAACTATCTCCGCAAATCAAACCTAAGAAGACCACAAAGAAACTTTCTCACTGCCGGCTTTGCTACGATTTACTTTGCGTGCATGAGTGGATCTTAGCCCCTAGGGCTCTAGCCGAAACTTATTACCACAGTTCTGGTTGATGACTCGTAGAGCTTCGTCGTCGCTCGCGAAGCGAAACTCCGCATCGGAGTTCCACAGTAACGAAGCCTTGATCTGGCAGCGCTGGCTTCCCTGCGTGACCGTCGCATTTCCGGGGATCAGGCGCGGGTCTTCACCGCGCTTGTCCGCACGGATCATGATGCCGGTGCCATGGTAGGTGACGGGCGCGAAGCGGCGGTTGTGGCGGTCCGGGAGCAGGTCGATGGCGCCCTCGCTGAGAGCGCCGGACTTGATGAGGCGCGTGCGCTTGTCGTAGATCACCTGCTCCGCCGTGGGCAAGGTGACGCGCACCTCTTCGCCGGCGGCCTCAATCTGCGGCAAGGTCTTGCGCGGGAGGAATACCAGTACGCTTTCCATCAGCTGCGACAGTCGGCCCGAGCCGGCGTCATCGGTGATCCAGAGGTAGCTCTCGCGGCGCGAGTGATCGCTGGAGACGAAGGCCCAGGTGCGTTCGACTTTCTCGTTCGGGTCGAGCGGCCGGCCAGCGAGAGCGTTCGGGCCCGTCATGGCGAACTCGAAGCCGGTGGGACGCAGCTCGGGGTCGTTCTTGTCTTTCACGAAGCGGTTGTTCCAGAAGGGATCCGTGGCGGGCCGCTTAGTGGTGAGTTCGAAGTCGAGGGGCCGCGGAACTTCGCGGGCGAAGGGGACGATCCGGCCGACGGGCACGGTGCGTGCCACCACGCTCGGCGTGGTCGCGGTGAGCGTGAGCGGGGCCTGCGTCGTGGTCACTGCGACGCTCGGGGTTTCTCTCTCCTGTGTCGATTCTGGCTTCGATTCTGGCTTCGGCTCTGGCCGCGGCAGCGCGGGGACGTCTTCGCACTCGACGCCCGGAACCTGCGGCGCCACCGTCGCCACGTCGCCGAGAGTTTCGGTGGTGAGTTCGACGGTCTCTTGGAGCTCGGTCGCGACGTCGGGGGTCTCCCTTCCGACTTCTGCGTCCTGCGACGCCGAAGCCTTCTCGGCAGCGAGCTCGGCGGCGAGCGAAGCGAGGAGGTCCTTGAGCCGGTGGCACATCGGCGTGCTCGCCTGCCGTCCCTGGGAACAGATGCGGTCGCCGAAGTCGAAGAGTTCGAGGAGCTGCGCTTCCTGGTTATTCTTCAGCACCGTTTCGATGACGCCGGCGAGGCTACGGTTTTGTTTGTCGAACTGGGTGCGGCACTGGTTGAAAGCGAGCGAGCGCTGCGCGGAGGTTTTCACGCTCGCGCACAGGCCCGGGCCAAAAAGCAGCGGCTGGCAGTGCAGCTCGGTGGCGGCGTCGCAGCCACCGGCCTCGTAGCGGTCGCTCACGCGCGCCGGCGACGAGCACTTGCCCTGCACCGAGCGCGAGGGCCAGCCGGCGTAGATGCAGTCGTGCGAGGCCAGGGCGTGCGCCGTGGGAAAGAGGCGGATGACGAGCGCTTTCTTCGCCTGCCACTCGGCGAGTTCGTCGGGTGCGAGTGTGAGAACTGTCTGGTACGCGTCCAGCAGCTGAACTCGCTGGGTGGGCGAGGCCTTGGCCCAGGATTGGCGGCCGCTCCGGGCGTGCGCCACGGCGCTAGCCGCGAGGCCCAGGGCCAGCAGAAATCGAACGATGAGCTTTGGCAAGGCATCTCCCTAGACGACCGTATCGGCGCCTGGGGAACTGGGGTAAAGAGAAAGTAACTAAAAGTGGTCGAGCGCGGCGCTCAGTTACCGAGGCGCCGCCTGAGGAAACTTGCCATCTTACCGGCGTGGAGGGTGTAGGCCTTCACGATGCTGGCGACGTGGCCAGAATTGAGGGTGTAGACCACCGGCCGTGCGATCGCCTGGCGCAGCTGCTGCTGGTAGCGCGTGGGAACGGTCGTGTCCTGGAGAGCGATGAAGAGGTAGCTACTCTCGGCGGGAATGTTTCCGGCGACGTTCAGCGGGTCGTTCGGCACCAGGGGCGCGAGGAGCTGCTCGTACTCGCCGGCGGAGCTCAGGGAGAACTCCTCGAAGCGCGCCCGGCGCTGGCGCACGACCTGCTCCTGGTCGCTGTGGGCGAGCACGCCGGGGACGTTGCCGGCGCCGGCGATCAAGACGCTCGCGACGATCCGCTCCTCGCTGCCGGCGACGTGGGCCGCCAGCATACCCC
>DAIPJL010000268.1:0-2416 GCA_036770305.1 Bacteriovoracaceae bacterium
CTGCCTGATCTGCAAGTACCTCGGCGACCACAAGAACAAGACGCTCAACCGCGACCGCATCTACCGCGACCGCGGCAACGACCTCATCGTGAACCTCTGCTACGGCCACTCCTGGGAGCTCTTCATGTTTGGCCAGTACAAGTTCCTCAACCGCTACCGGCCCAACTTCATGAGCTTCCTCGGCACGGAAACCGAAGCCGAGTTCGTCAGCTTCATCAAAGGCAACAAGACGGCCAGTTCGGATCCCTGGGCCGCCTAGCGCTAGATGAGCGCGGCCACGTAGGACACCCAGGCGTCGCAGTTCTCGCCGATCTCGCTGGGCTCGTAGACGCCGTTGCCGCCGCCCTTGTCGTCGTCGCCTTCCCAGAAGGCGATGGAGCGCGAGAACCCCGCTTCTTCTAGGAGCTCGCGCAGCTCGGCCAGCGTCCAGAGGCGCCAGTCGTAGGTGAAGACGTTCTCGTGCTTCTTCCCCTTGGCGTCGCGGAAGTGGATGGCGAAGGTGCACTCGGCGGTGATGGGGTTGAAGCTCTGGCACTCCCAGTAGTAGGTCAGGCCCTTCATCTTGCGCACGTCGGTGACGATCTTCTGGCTCTCGGGCCCGCCGAAGAGGTCGATGAAGAACATGCCCTGCTTGTCGAGGCCCTGGCGGACCTTTTTGAAGTAGCTCAGCAGCTGCGAGCGGCGCTTGAAGATGAAGTAGGAGAAGTTGAAGGCGCAGATGACGTCGACCTTGAAGTCGCGCTTGTCGAGCACGTTGCCCTGGATGTAGTGCATGCGCGCGCGCGCCTTGGGCGGCAGCTTGGAGAAATGGCGCTCGACGCCCATGCTGATCGGCTCCGGGTCGAGGTCGACGGCGAAGGCTTCATTCTGCGGCCCCTTCGACACCCACGTGCAGGAGATCGCACCGGTGCCGCCGAAGTCCTCGCGCAGGGTCGTGGGCCAGCGGCCGTGCATCTTCTTGAACCAGGTGCGCATGAAGTCCACCTCCGTCTCGGGCGTCTGCACCGCGCGCTCGTACCAGTCGTACTTGGTCTTCAGGTCAATGGTGGATTTCATGTCCTAGCTCCTGCTCCACCAGCACGCGCAGCGGGTGATCCGCGGCGGTGAACTGACAGAGTAATTTGTGAAACACTTTCTTGTCTCGCTCCCAGAGGTTCCAGCGCAGTTCGCCGAACACCCTCTGGTCCTCGCCGGCGATGCGGATGAGGAGGTCCGGCGCCCGCACCACCGTCGCTCGGCGGATCTCCGACCAGCGCACGAAGCGACGCGCGAGGGCCACTCCCGGCGGCGGACGAAGTCTCTCGGGCACTTCGACGCCGTCGAAGCCGACCACGAACCTCTCCGCTCCGACCCTTAGGGGCATGCGCAGAAATAGTAATCCTGCGGTGTAAATTTCGGCCAGCCAAATGTGCGGCGCGAGAGCACCGAGGGCCGATGCCAGCAGGTGACCGAGGACATTGAAGCCCTCCCGGTCCTGGCCGATCAGCTGCTGCTGCAAGAAGGGCAGGGCCCTGGTGTACTTCAGCAGCACCGGAATGAAATAAAGGCCCAGCAAAACGAGGTCGAGGCGCTTGCGATCGAAGTCGTAGCGCTTGGTCATCTCCCGGAGTTTCGCCTCGTCGGAGAGCGGCTTCAGCAGCGTCGCCCGCGGGTCCCGCCCCAGCTCCCGCTCGAGGGTCTTGCGCGCCTTGTGGGCCTGCGCCCGAAGGCGCAGGGCCTCTTCACCTTCGGGGACTTCCTCCGCGTCCGGGAACTCTTCGAGCGAGAGCTCCCGCAGCTTCGGAGGCGCGTCCTTGTCCGCCGGGTCGTGCGCCATGCCTAGAGCATGTCGCGGATAACCAGCAGAGACTCCTCGATGACCGGATCGACGCGCAGGCTCTTCTTGAACTCGTCGAACTTCTCCTGGGCGAGCTTATCTTTCAGCGTGTCCAGCGAGGTCACCACGACGTCCTCACTCTCGACGTCTTTCTCGAGTTCTTCGGAGCGCGTTTTGACCTCTTTGCGATCCTTGAGGAAGGCCTCGAGGGAGATGTCCTTCTGCGTCTGTTTGCGGCGCTCTCCGTACCAGTCGACGGTCTCCTGGATGCGCTTGAAGCGCGGCGAAGCCTTCACCCGTGCCTGGGAGGCTGACGCCAGCTTGGCCTTGTCGATTTTCTGCGGCCACGGCTTGAAGCTATTCGGCTTCACCGAGGCCCAGGGGATCGAGTGCTTGAGGAACTGCTCACCGCTCTCGAGGTGCGCGTAGGGATCCGGCAGGATGATGTCCGGCGTGACGCCGCGGTACTGCGTCGACGAGCCGTTCACGCGGAAGAACTTCTGGATGGTGATCTTGAGGGCACCCAAGGGCGAAAAGACCTTGCCCATCGGCGGAGCGTAGTTGTCGAGGTCGACGACCAGCTGGACGGTGCCTTTGCCG
>DAIPJL010000052.1:0-17048 GCA_036770305.1 Bacteriovoracaceae bacterium
CGAGTCAGAAGTGCCTGGCGGCTCTCGCCTAGTTGAAGCGCTCGCGGAGCTTCGCCGTGAGGTGGCGTTTGATCTTCCGATGGCCCCAGAGCTCCGGCAGGTCGGCGCAGAGGTTGCCGTTGTCGAGCTCCTCCTGCAGCGTCAGGCGCACGTCTTCTTCGGTGACGCTGGTGCGCAGCTCGCGGCTCAGCGAGCGCACGAAGGACTTCATCTGCTTCGACTCCTCCTCGAGGAGCAGCAGCGTCTTGGTGGAGCTTCCGGTGGACCACTGGCCCCAGAGGTTCATCGGCAGGCCGGTGAACATGGTCACCACGGTGACCGGCAGCTGGCCCGTGACCATGCCGGCGAGCGAACCGTAGACGTAGAGGTTGAAGCCGTACTCGACGTAGTCGGCGCGCTTCTCGATCTCCGCCTGGGAGCGCGCGCGGTAGGCGTCTTCGCAGCTCGGAGTAGGAGCTTCGTCGGCGAAGGCCGCGAGGGAAAGGCCAAGGGCGAGAGCGAGCGCGAGGGGCTTCATGGGGGCTTCCTTGTTAGGGGTAAGGAAAGCCTAAGGTGTTTCGGTGGGGGAGAGCTGCGGGGGGATAAAAATTACCTTGGGATCCGAAAAAAAGCCGAGAAGGGGCGTAAGCCGGATTCTGTTTTCAACCATCATTCCTCTAGGCCCCCGGTTACCCGTGGGCTCCAGCACTCTACCCGTGAACATCGGCCAAGCGGGCCTCAGGCGTTCACCTATGTGAGCTTGCACCTCGTAGAGTTTACCTGATTTCACTACAGCACCCGAAGGCCTGTACATCCTTTCTGTTGCACTTGTCCTCACCTCGCGATGGACGGGCGTTACCCGCTACGATGCTCTGTGGTGTCCGGACTTTCCTCCCGGGGTTGCCCCCCAGCGATGATCCCCCCTTCTCGGCGAGGGAGAGTTATAGACCAGTGCAGCCTAGCCGGCAACCGCCTTGTAGGGGAGCACGAGGCGGCCACAGCCAGGGCAGGCCTTGAGGGCGACGAGGGTGTCGACCTCAGATTCAAAGCCCTTAGAAACAGCATGGCGACAGAACTGGCAGTGCAGGCCCTGGAGCCGCGTGAAGACCCCGTGGGCCAGCTTCTTCGCAGCGACTTTCTGGTAGGCCAATCGCAAGTCTTCCGGAAGTCCCTGCCAGAGCAAGGCCCGGCGCTCCTCGAGCACTTTCCGCTGGGACTGCAGGAGCTTGATCTGCGCGTTCGCCTCTTGGGTGATATCCTCGAGCGTCTTCGCGAAGCCCGCGAGGAAGGCCAGGTGCTCGTCGATCTCCACTTCGAGGCGCTGCTGCGTCTCGAGGAGCGCTAGGCCCTGGGTCTCCAGCTGCTGCTTCGCTTCGACGCTCAGGCGCTGCGCCAGTTGCCGATCGAGCGTCGCGAGTTCGTCCTCTGCTGCGCGAAGCTCGCCGCGCGCATGCCTGAGCACTTCCGTGCGGGAATCGTGCTCTGCGCTTCGCCGCCGGATCCGCTCAAGCTCCTCGCGTTCTCGCAGCTCTAGCTCCGTCGCATTCCGACCGAGTGAGTCGTACTCTCGGAGTGAGAAAAAATATTCCAATTCGAGCATGGCTTCCCTTAAGATTTGACCGATACAAAGGCACCGATGATCACCAAAATCCTATCCTACAAGCAGCTGGAATTGGCAAACGCCCTCGAGCGCTCGCGCGAACAAAAAGTTTTCGCCGTGGTCGACGCGCGCGTGAAGAACATGATGCCGCAGTGGCTGCAGTTTTCGCCGGACGTGTTCTGGCTGTCACGGCCCGAAGAGCAGAAGACTCTCGACGTCTTCGGAGAGATCTGCGATTTCTTCCTGCGCCAGGGGATCCTCCGTGGCAACAAGGTCATCGGCATCGGCGGTGGCGCGACGACGGACCTCGCCGGCTTCGTCGCGGCAACGCTCCACCGGGGCGTCGGCTGGGTCGCGGTCCCGACGACGCTCATGGGCATGGTCGACGCGGCCATCGGCGGCAAGACGGCGCTCAACACGAAGCACGGCAAGAATCTTCTCGGGGCCTTCCACGCTCCGGAAGAGGTCTGGATCTGCACCGACTTCCTCAAGACGCTCGCGAGCACGGACCTCGCTTCTGGCAAGGGAGAAATCGCCAAGTACGCGCTCCTCGACGCCGGCATCCACGAGACCGTCATGGCGTCGAAGGTCGTCACCGATGAACTCATCCATCAGTGCGCGCGCTACAAGCTCGACGTCGTGAGCCGGGACTTCCTCGACCAGGGTGAGCGGGCCTACCTCAACCTTGGCCACACGCTCGGCCACGCCTTCGAGCACGCACTGCGGATTCCTCACGGGATCGCGGTGGCGATGGGACTGAAGTACATCCTCAAGGCTTTCTGTGCTCCCGAGCTCAGCGAAGTCTTCATGCGCGTGGTCCACAAGCTCGAGGTTGACGAAGACAAGCTCGATCTGACCTCCTACCGCAACTTCGACCGCGACCTCTTCTGGCAGGCCCTCAGCCATGACAAGAAGCGTGTGGCGAAGGGGGTGAACCTCATCCTGCTGGACAAGGTGGGCGCCCCCCGCATCGAAACCGTGACCCTGCCGCAGCTCAAGGCGCGTCTGGAGGCACTGAGTGACTTTAAGAGTTGAGCCCGCGCGGCTTAAGGCCCAGGTCACTCTTCCGGGATCGAAGTCCCACGCCAACCGCTTCCTCATCGTCGCGGCTCGCACTGCGGGGACGCAGCTGATCAGAGCACTTCCCGAGAGCGACGACGTCCGCCTCCTTCTCGCGGCGCTGAAGCAGATCGGCCTCGATATCCACGGGACGAACGATGTTGAAGTCCGCGGACAGTTCCCGGCTTGCGAGGAGCGCGTCTCTGGCGCGATCGAGATTGATGTCGGCGAAGGGGGAACCACCGCGCGCTTTCTGGCGGCGCTCCTTGCCCGTGGCCGAAACCGTTACCACCTCAAACTCCACGGAAGACTCGCGGAAAGGCCTTGGAGCGAACTCCTCGAGGCTCTGGTGGAGGCGGGGGCGAAGGCGGAACTGAGAGACGACTTGCTTGTGATCCAGGGGCCCCTGCGGGTGGCGGATCTCCCGCGGAAGATCTCCGCGAAACGCAGCACGCAGTTCGCTTCGGCGCTCGCGCTCGCCTTCTCGGATCTCGGCTACCGGCCAGAGGCTACGGAGCTCGCGACCTCGCAGCCCTACTGGCAACTGACACAGGAGATCCTCGCGAGGCCAGCGAGCGCGTACCAGGTTCCTGCGGACTGGAGCTCGGCGGCCTATCCCTTGGTCTTCGCCGCTCTTCACGAGGATGCCGTCGACCTTCCGGATCTGAGGCCCGACGCCCAGGCCGATGCCTTACTCTTCAAGATCCTGGAGCAGCGCCGGGCAGCGGTGGAGGTGGGTGGTGGGATTCGAATTTCGCGTCTGAGTGATCGCTCTCCGCTGACGCTAGACGTGAGCCCCTGCCCTGACCTCGCTCCGGCGCTCGCTTACCTGTGTTCGCACCTGAGCGGAGAGTCACGCCTCCGGGGCGTGAGTGTGCTGCGCCACAAGGAGAGCGATCGTCTGACGGCGCTGCTAGCGCTGCTCGCGCAGGTCGGCGTCGAAGCGAGCTACGCGGCGGACGCGGACCAGCTCGTGATCCGCGGTGGCTTCGTGGCCAAGGAGTTCGCTCTCTCGGTGCCGGCCGATCACCGGCTGGTGATGACGGGAGCGTTGTTTCTTTTGAGTGGGAAGGGGGGAACGATCTCTCACCCAGAGGCGGTGAGGAAATCGTTCCCGAAATTCTTCGAAATCTTTACTCGTGGACGATGATCAGCGTGTCCCAAGACTGCACCATCTGACCGGTGCGAAGGCCAGTCTGGAGCGACACCGCCGGCACGCTCACGGTGTTTCCGGTGACGATGTTGCGACCACGAGATTCGTTGCGCATGACGTACATGCCGGGGGCACTGCCGCGGCCTGAGTCCATGACGATTTCCCGGATCTTCTTCGAGTCTTCGAGCGTCGTGCGCACGCAGCCGCCGGAAGCTCGTGTTCCGAGCTTGCTGTAGTTCGACTGGCCAGTGGCATGGATCGCGATGCCTCCGACGAAGAAAACCGCGTTCGGCATCGGCGCATCCCAGGTGTACGAGAGGTAGTCCTTGTAGACCTTCGTGGGTCTCCAGTGACCTCGCGGGGTCGTCGACACGTAGACGCGACCAGAGGTCGATCGAACCTGCTCTTCCTTGCCCGTGGAGACTTTGATGCGCATGCTTTCCGTGCCATTCTCATAGAGCACGAGGCTTTGAGCGCCTGGGCCACTGGCGGCTTTGTTCACGACCACCACGACCTTGTTTTCGTTGAGGTGGCGCCGCAGGCTGTCTTCCGTAGGGCGAGTCACGGGGCGGAAGGTGTTCAGTTCCTCGAGCGGGGTCATCCCAAGCTCTTCCGCCATCTCGTCGGTGAAGGGTTGCAGGATCTCGATTTCCTCACTGGCACGAGCGATGGTCGTCGCGGCGAGGGAGATTCCGGCGAAGAGGGCTACTGTCAACAAACGGCTCATGTGAACTCCTTGGTGTTACAATGAGACAGGTTCAAAGAACGTTTCTGTTTCGACGCCGTCCTCGAGCACCATCCCGACGCCGATGACGGGCTGCCCGCTAAGGCTAGGCCAGTTTGGCATCGGAGCGTTGGTGGCAACGGTCGTCAGTGTCACGGAGCGGACGTTCGGGATGCCGGGCACGAGGCGGGTTAGGAGCCGCTTCGAGAGAACGAGGCGCGTGCTCACTCCGGGGACCTGCGTACCCGCGATGTTCAGCAACACGTTCTGCGACTCCTGGCGCGTTACTTTATAGATGAGGCGAAGGTCACCGCGTCCGGCGACGAGGTCCGAAAAGCTCTTCGCCTGGGTGATGAACGACTGCATGTTTGACCCGAGGCTCGCCATCTGCTTGCTGAGCTTGGCGACGTCTTCGATGTCGCTCGTTTCGACCGGAGTTCCGTCGAGGTACCAGGCACCAAGGGTGTTGCCCCGCTCCGGATCGATCAGGAGCCAGTAGGGTTTGGTGACCAGGTCGTCCTCAGTGGCGACGAGGTGAGCGACGAGTCTGTCGGTTGTCTTCGCGCTCTTCACGTAGATGAAGCGCGAGCTTTCGTCCTTGATGCCGAGCTCACGGGACACGCTCTCGGGGAACTTCACGCTGGTGCGAAGGCCGAAGACCGGACCGGTCGGCAGCTGCGAGCGGAGGAACGAAGTGTCCGTGAAGCTGCGGTCTTCTCCGGGGACGAAGAAGTCCCAGGTCGCCCGGATGGCGCGTGCCACCTCGGTTTCGTAGGTGTAGGTCACGCGTTCGAGGACCGCCTTCTTGATCGAATGGCCGGTGGCGAAGGGGTTCTTCGCCGCATCCGCGATGGCGTCGATCATGAGGCGATCGAACTCGTCGGTGTTGCGCACTTCCTGCCGTGACTTCCAGAGCGCGGCGGCGAAGCGCTCGCCCATGTCGTGGACTTCGAGGCCCGGTTTGTAGATCTTCGCTTCATTCGCCGAGTCGACGAGGGAGGACGAGTCACGCAGAGTCGAGCCGCGTAGCATGACCACGCCGACCTTCGCGTCGCTGAGGAGAA
Source organism: Bacteriovoracaceae bacterium (assembly GCA_036770305.1). Taxonomy (GTDB): domain Bacteria; phylum Bdellovibrionota; class Bacteriovoracia; order Bacteriovoracales; family Bacteriovoracaceae; genus UBA6144. The sequence goes on from DAIPJL010000052.1 coordinate 5,580, forward strand.
TGTTCGCCATGTAGTCCGCGAAGCCTTCGTTGAAGCCGTCGATCTCACTGTTCACGGCGTTCGGAAAGAGCGCATGGAAAAGCGAGTGGCCGGCTTCGTGGGCCACCACCGATGGGTCGAAGCCCGAGCGGTTGATCTTCGACGCACCCAGGAGGCGCGCGAGGGGGTTCGAGCTCGCCGGAAGGAACGAGAGCGTTCCATCCGCGGGGTTGAAGAAGGCGTTGTTGCGCATGATCTTCGAACTCCCAGGGTCACGGACTTCACGGTTCGTGAACACACCGACTCTCTCAGTCGGAGTGAGGTCGAAGCGTTCTTTTGCCATGGCGTAGAACTTGCCGAGCCAGTAGTAGACGGTCTGCTGCTCGAGGGCGTCTTTTCCGCTCCGGGCGTCTGCGTTCGCGCAGCTCTTAAAGCAAACCAGAAAACTTTCTTCCTGGTAGAAGGCGCGGGGGAATAGCTCGCTGTACGGGAAGCGCGGGTCGCGCTGCACGACGGTCTGAACGAGTGACGCAGGGACGTCGTCCGCCTTCACTCCTTTCCACACCGTGGGATCCGCGGCGCGCGCGTAGTTCTCGACGACGTTCAGGCGGACCTCCGCCAGGGCGTTGGCGCAGGTGCTTAGCGCGAGAACGGTTGCCAGGAGGGCAGGTGTCATCTTCATACGAAGTCCTTTGTTCATGTGCGGATGACAAAATCGTAGGCTTGTTTTGGATTCTTGGCGCAAATGCTGTATTTATTACTTGCTAGAAATTAAGGAGTTCTAATGAGTCTAAGTATTGAGAAATACTGCGTCGAGCACTCGACCCGGCCTTCGGCGCTCGCCGCCGAACTTGAGGCCTTCACCCGACAAGCGATCCCCGGTAGTCGGATGTTAATCGGCGAGCTCGAGGCGTCCTTGCTTCGGCTTCTGATCCAGGCGGCGGGGGTTCGGCGGATCCTCGAGCTCGGAACCTTCACTGGTTACTCCGCTCTGTGTATGGCGGAGGCCCTCCCGGCGGACGGCCAGCTCATCACCGTTGACGTGAACTCGGGGACGACCGAAATCGCTCGGCGCTTCTGGGAGCGTAGTCCCCACGGCCACAAGATCACCGCAGTCCTAAGGCCCGGGACCGAGTTCTTGCCGACGGTCAACGAAACCTTCGACCTGGTGTTCATCGACGCCGACAAGGTGAACTACCCGTTCTACGTGCGGTGGGCGCGCGAGCACCTCTCCGCCACGGGTTTGCTGGTGATGGACAATGTGATCTGGAGCGGGAAGGTGATCGAGGCCGAGCAGGACGAGCACACCAAGGCAATCGTCGCCGCGAGCGACGCCGTCGCGAGCTGGGAAGACTTCATCACGAGTCTTCTTCCGGTCCGAGACGGCATGCTGCTGGCGCGCCGGCGGAGCTAGAACTTCGCGACGAGACTCGTGGTGGTGATGTAGTCGTAGGTCTTGAGCTCTGGCCGCGCGGGCAGATTATCGTAGAGGCCTTTGTACGCTACCTTGAGCGAGAACATCGACGTGAGAATAGCCGTCATGGAGGCCTCGCCGGTCATCATCCAGTCTCGGCCGTCAGTGAAGTTCGGGATGTACTCGAGCCACAGCTTCCACTGGAGCGTCTCCGAGTACTTGTATCCCCACTCCGTGTAGGCACGGCCCTTGTGCTGGTAGACGTTCTCCGCTTCGTAGCGATCTTCCGAGGTATATCGGTAGGCTCCTTCAAAGAACCAATTTTGCACATCGTTCTTCACCATGAAGTACTTCGCACCGAGGTCGGTGTTGTACCGGGCCTTCACATCCTGGAAGCGGTTCCCTTCGACCACCTCTCCGAGCACCGCCGAAAAGGTTTCGGTGATGCCGAGCTCATACTTGGCGTTCACATCCCAGTTGCGCGCCGAGAGCATGTTGTCGGCCTCACCGTAGGTATAGTGCCCACCGAAAAGGATCGAGTCTTTGGTGAAACTATATTTATTTTTTGTGAGAGCGTTGTACGCCTGGAGCTCGGAGTTACCACCGGTGTTCACCATCGAGAGCTCGGACTCGTTGGTGAGCTTCGCCCAGGCGGGCGAGTGGAGAAGAAGAAGTAGTGCGGAAAGCAGAAAGCGCATGTGGGTCTCCCGTCGAGGTGTTTCGAAGAAGCCCTGAGCTTAGCGAATGTGATGGAAAAAGTTAAGGGGAGTGGGCTCACTCCCCTCAGAAGAGCTTACTGAATGAAAGATTCGGCGCTCGCGCTGCCGTCGAAGAGGCTAACTTCGGCGGTGCCGCGGTAGGTGACGACGAAGACGCAGAAGCGGCCATCGGAGCCCGCCACGGTGTTGTAGGTCGCGGGCCGGGCCGTGCGGTGATCGATCTGTGCGCGGATGAAGCTTGGGGTGCTCGTGGCACCTTCGACGACACCGCAGAGCTCGGCTTGAGGTTCACCCGAGCGCAGGTAGACGAACGAGGTCACGCGGACCGAGGCGGCGAAGCTGCTGGTGGCAGCGAGGAGGGTAACGAGAGCGATTAGCTTTTTCATGCGAACTCCTTTGAAGAATAGGCTTCTCCTAGGCTCGCAGACTCCGCACGGCTTGGCACGCGACAAAGCGATTCGCTCGGATACCTAGACGCCGGACTTTCCGTAGTTCGAGAGCACACGCGCCGAGGGATCGCTGACGTTGCACCCTTCCCAGGTCCTATTCGGCATCCAGAAATCTTTGATCAGTTCCGCGCGGCCCGGGTAGAACTCCTCGAAGACCTCGCGGTACCACAGCGACTCTTTCGTGAACGGTGTCCCGTGCGGGAACTGGGATTTCGCGCGCTGCAAATCGGCGTCGGTGTACTTTTGCTCTGCGAAGGCCTTGAGGGTGTCCACCATCGAGTGGCCCACGGCATCGGAGAAGGCGGCCTTCTCGCGCCAGAGGATCTCGTCCGGCAGGATATCCATGCCGTCGAAGGCCTTGCGCAGGATGTACTTCCCCATGCCGGTGGTGTTCATCTTCAGCTCCGGCGGAATCGCCATGCAGTAGCGAACGAAGTCGAGGTCGGCGAAGGGCACGCGCGCCTCGAGGGAGTGTGCGGAGATGCAGCGGTCGGCACGGAGCACGTCGTACATGAAGAGCTCGTCGATGCGTTTGACGGCTTCCTTCTGGAACTCCGCACCGTCCGGGGCGAAGTCCGTGTACTTGTAGCCGAAGATCTCATCGCTCACTTCGCCCGTGAGCACGACCTTGATCTTCGTCTTCTCGTGGATGTACTTGCACACCAGGTACATTCCGATGGAGGCGCGGATGGTGGTGATGTCCCAGGTCTCGAGGTGCCAGATCACGTCGCGCACGGCTGCGAGCGTGTCCTCTTCGGTGAAGGTGACCTCGTGGTGCGTGGAGCGGATGAAGTCGGCGACCTTCTTCGCGTAGGGGAGGTCGATGGGATTCTTGTTGAGGCCGACGGAGAAGGTCACGAGCGGTTTCTTCAGGACGTGCGCGGCGATGCCGCAGACGAGGCTCGAGTCGAGGCCCCCGGAGAGCAGGTAGCCCACGGGGACGTCGGCGACGAGGCGCTTGCGCACGCCTTCGATGAGCTTCTCGCGGATGTTCTTGAGGACGAGCTCCTGCGAGTCCGCGTGGAACTTCGCGACCTCGCTGGCGCGGTGGTAGCAGACGAAGTTCCCGGCGCCGTCGTAGTAGTAGCCCGGCGGGAAGGTGCGCACCTCTCCGCAGAGTGGTGCGAGCACCTTGAGCTCGGAGGCGAACATGATCTTCCCGTCGATCCGCGAGAAGCCGTAGAACAGGGGCCGGATGCCGATCGGATCGCGCGCGGCGAGGAGCTTGTTCTGTTCTCCGTCCCAGATCACCAGCGCGAACTCCGCGTCGAGGCGGCGGGCCATCTCGCCGATGCCGTACTGGCGGTAGAGCGGCAGCAGGGGTTCGCAGTCGGAGTGCGAGTGGAAGGGGTAGGTGTCCTTGTACTTCTCGTAGAACTCGAGGTGGTTGTAGATCTCGCCGTTGCAGATCAGCCAGACCGCGCGCTCCGGGTCCTTGAAGGGCTGGTCGCCGGCGTGCGTGGTGTCCATGATGGCGAGGCGGTGGAACGCGAGGGTGACCTCGCCGTTCGGCTGCACGATCTCCGTGTCGTCGGGGCCGCGGTGGCGTAACTGAGAAAATACGTCTTTGAACTCGGGGAACTTGAGCGCGTTACCGAGGGAACCAAAAAGTCCACACATGACCGAAAATCCTTCCAGCTGGGGCGACACTGCCCCGGATATCTTAGCATAGGACACCGGTACCTTTGGGAATAGCAAAATTTGCCTCGGCAGTGGTGCCCGAGCCACGAGGTACCATAGGACAATGAACCATCTCATTCCGGAGCTGCTCGAAGTGGAGCAGCTCATCGAGACGCACAATAAACATGTTCGCCCAGAGCTCCTCGGGACCGTCACAACTCCGAAGGGCGACTACCCCGTCATGGGCCTGGTGATGGGGAGCCTCGACCCGCACGCGCCAACGTGCGCGTTCTTCGCCGGCGTCCACGGCCTCGAGCGCGTCGGGAGCCACGTGCTTCTTTCATTCCTGCGCACGCTCTTCGTCAAGCGCGCCTGGGACAAGGACTGGGAGCGCTTCTTCGAGCGCAACCGGCTCATCGCCTTGCCCGTGGTGAACCCGGCGGGCTTTGCCCTCAACCGCCGTTCGAACGGCCGCGGCGTGGACCTCATGCGCAACGCCCCCGTGGAGGCTCAGGGGAAACTGCTCCCCGGCGTCTCGGGCCAGCGCTTCAGTGCCCGGCTCCCATGGTACCGAGGCGCGGAGGGCATCGAGCTCGAGACCCAGGCGGTGGCGAGCTTCGTCGAGAAGTACCTCTTCGACGCGCGGGCCGCCATCAGCATCGATCTTCACTCGGGCTTCGGCATGCGCGACCGCCTCTGGTACCCGTGGGCCAAGAGCGCGGATGTCTTTCCGCACGCTCCGGCCCTCGAGCGTCTCATGAGCCTCTTCGAGGCGACCTACCCCTACCACGTCTACAAGATCGAACCGCAGCACCACAGCTACATGACCCACGGAGACCTCTGGGACTGGCTCTACATGCGCCAGCAGGAGCACCACCCGAGCGCGGCGTATCTCCCGCTCACTCTCGAGATGGGATCCTGGCTGTGGGTGAAGAAAAATCCCTGGCAGGTCTTCAGCGCCAACGGCCTCTTCAACCCCGTGAAGCAGCACCGTTACGCTCGCACCATGCGTCGCCACCTGCATCTCCTGGAGTTTCTCCTGAGAAGCGTCGACTCTCACCATAACTGGGCCTAGCACGATGAAGGCGTGGGACTGGAAGAGCTACCAGCGCGTCGTCGTCCTCACGGGAGCGGGCATCTCCCAGGCTTCGGGCCTGCGCACCTTCCGCGACGCCAACGGCTTGTGGGAAAACCATCGGATCGAAGACGTCGCGACCCCTGAGGCCTTCGCGCGGGACCCGCAGCTCGTCTGGCGCTTCTACTCGCTCCGCCGACTCGCTGCCGGAGAGGCGAAGCCGAACCCCGCGCACCGGGCCCTCGACCGCTTCGCGGCTTCCTTTTCCGGCGACCTCACGCTCGTCACGCAGAACGTCGATGGCCTGCACGCGCGGGCGCGCGCCGAGGGCCACCTCGATGCACTCTGCATGCACGGGACGCTCGAGCAGTCGCGCTGCACGCACTGTGGCCACGTGTGGTGGGACGACGCCGCCTGGGTTGGCCCGGGGGGCATTCAGTCGGCGAACCTCCTCTCCACCGAGCAGCTCGCGAGCCCCGAGGCCCTCGCCCAGTACAGCGTTCAGCTGCGCGACGGTCTCCCGCTCTCGCCCTGCTGCAACGAGCTCCTGCGGCCGCACATCGTTTGGTTCGGGGAAGAGCCCTTCGGCATGGCGCGGATCCTGCGCTCCGTCGAAGACTGCGACCTCTTCGTCAGCATCGGCACCAGCGGCGTGGTGTACCCGGCGGCGGCGTTTCTAGAAATCGCCAAAGAGGCGGGCGCGACGACCGTGGTGCTGAACGTCGAGGCGATCCCGCAGCAACGCCACGTGGACCACTTTATCCAGGGCGCGGCGGAAGTAAGCGTACCGGCGTTTTTTAACCTGAGCTCACGATGTTAAGCTTTTCCATGGAAGCGGTGGCCTTAGACCGGGCTTCCTCGCGAGCGCGAAGAAGGTCCTCCGGCGAACGGGCCGTGTGCTCCACCTCGACCATCGGTGCGGCTTCGGTGTTCTTCCAGAGGTTCAGGAGCCTGATCCGCGAGTAGTAGGTGCGGAGCCCGGGGTTATAGCCGTACTCCTCGATCGCCACGTACTGGCCCTTGGGGGATACGCCGAGGGACGTGATGTTGACTGGCCCCGCCCAGCTGGCGTAGCTCGCGAGAGTCAAGAAGCAGAGTAGGATGAAGCGCATAAGGTCCCCTTGGTACCTTGGATTCAGCAAGGACAGGGCCAAGTCAGCCTTAGGAGTTTCAGCGCTTAACGAGGGTCGGGCTGACCAAGAGAAGGCCGGTGTCTAAAGTTTCGACACTTAAAGAGAGGGCCGGGCCTAAGCTTTCGGTTAACTGCCGGAGCGGATGTGCCGATGAGGCGTACGATGCGCATCCTCTGTTTCGCCTTATTCACCCTCTCTTTTTCCGTCGGGGCTCTCGCCGACCAGCTCAAAGACGACCTCGCTCGGCTGCGCCAGATGGAGAACGCCGGAGCCATCACGAAAGAGGCCGCCAGCAAGCATCGGCTCTTCCTGCGCGACTCGCGCGCCCAGGGCCTGCGACAGCGGGGCGAGGCGCAGCGAAGCCTCGCCAGCGTGGACCCGGTGCTCGCGCCTCAGCCCATCAAGCGCTTCCGGGCGGCACCGCTGGTGTTATTCCTCGACGAGCCCTAGCGCTCGCGGTATGAAACTCCCATGTCACATCCTCTAGAGAAATACATCCGCAGTGTCCCCGATTTTCCCAAGGCCGGCATCGTCTTCAAAGACATCATGCCCATCATGCGGGATCACCTCGCGGAGATGATCGACGCCATGAGCGCGGGCATCGACTGGTCCCAGGTGGACTACGTGATCGGGGTGGAGTCTCGTGGTTTTATTCTAGGAACAGCTCTCGCGATGAAGCACGGCAAGGGGTTCATTCCAGTTCGTAAGAAAGGTAAGCTCCCGCCGCCAGTGGTGGCCGAGACCTACGCGCTAGAATACGGTACCGATACGCTTGAGATGGCAATCTGTGAAAAACCCGCCCGCGTGCTTATCGTCGATGACGTGCTTGCGACCGGTGGAACGCTGACCGCGACAGAAAAACTCTGCGCGCACAACAAGCTCCACGTCGTCGGACTCTGCGTGTTCATAAACCTGACTTTCTTGAACAACTTTAGGGCATCGGGCCGGCCAGTTTTTAGCGTTCTCAATTACTAAACCGCGCTACAATTGATCCATGATGAAAGCTCTCTTGCCATGGATGGTGCTGAGCCTTGCGGTCTTTTTTTGCGCTCCCCTGCGTGCGCTCGAGATGAACGAAGAACTCGCGAACGTCCGCATTCTTGCGGTCCATCCTCAGAACCTCGTCGTGCTCAACCGTGGCCTCGAAGACGGTGTCCGCACCGGTGATCACATCAAGTTGCGTTCGGGTGACGGCTACGCGGCTCGCGCACTTTGCTTAAAGTCTGGTCTCCTCACGTCACACTGGCGACTTTATCGCATCGTCGAAAGCGAGCGCATTTCGCGGGACCTGAGTTACACCATCATCGGCCTGGCGAGCTCGGAGCCCGCGCCGCAGATTGAGAACTGGCCCAAGCAGGACACCCGCGAGCTTCCCGAGTTCGACGAGAAGAAGCTGCTTCCTGCGGCGACGGTCAGACCGGATCTTCCCAAGAGTTTGAAGAAGCACAAGGGCTTCGACGCGAAGCCGATCACCGCGCAAAATCTCATGGAGCGCAACTACGACCCCGAGCGCCTGCGCCGGGACTTGAGCGACTACCGAGGCGAGATCTTCGCGGCTCCCTGGACGCTCCAGCGGGGAGGGGGAACCCAGAGCGAGAGCCTGCGCTTCGGGGCCCGACTCGCCAGCGTGGGAACGAAGTACGGCCTTGCGGGGCGCTATGAGCGCGCCAGCATGCGGGCCCGCAATGCGGACCAGCCGCGCGTGATCAATGACCAGACGGAGGCGGGTGCGACCTTCACCGTGCGCGGCGCCGCGGAGAACTGGGACGCGGAGAGCGACCTTACGCTACGGCAGGCGCGCTTTGGCGAGCTGGCGACGCCTCGTCGACATCTTCTTGTTGCCCCCATCGGGCTGACTCATCATTTTGCCGACGGAAAGAGCATTAAAAAGAGTTTCTTCTCCTACGCGCCGACCTATGACCTGCGCGCGCAGGATGATCGCCGCGGGGACACGCAGAGTGACTCCGGCCTGCGGCATGCCTTCCGCCTCGGGTTCACCGTGCACTTTTCGGACGAGCTCAGTGTTCTCAGTGATACGCGCTGGAGACCGGCGCAGGAGCTGAGCACCTGGCGCATCGACACCGGCGACGCTCTCGTACAACAGCGCCTGATGGCGAGCTGGCGCCTGGGGGCGGGATTCCATCTCGACTACGAGTACCTTTGGTTGGACGATGCGCAGCTGCGCCGAGTGAGTGACCTTCCTCGCGTGGTCACGACGAATTCTCTGAACCTGCGCTACGCCTTCGAGCTCTAGCAGCAGGCCAGGTGCGCGAGGTACTCGTGGTTGCCGGATTTTCCGGCGATGGGAGAATCCGTAACGGCGACGACCTTAAACCCCGCGCCCTGGATGGTGGCCAGGACTTCCTGTAGAATTTCTTCGCGCAGCTTCGCATCCTTGAGCACACCGTCCTTCGGTAGACGCTGGGGCCCAGCTTCGAACTGCGGCTTGACGAGAGCCACGAGCCACGCGTCTGCCGACAGCAGCGTGCGCACGTGGTTGATGATCTTGCCAATCGAGATGAACGAGAGGTCCATCACCGCCGCCTCAAACAAGGGAGGCGCCGTCACGTGCAAGATGTGCGTCCCTTCGCGGTTGATGACTCGAGCATCACCGCGCAGCTGCGCGGCCAACTGGCCAGTGCCCACATCCACGGCGTGGACTTCGCGGGCCCCGCGTCCCAAGAGAATCTCCGTGAACCCGCCGGTGCTCGCACCGATGTCAATCACCAGCTTGCCCTTGGGATCAAGTCTAAAGACCTCGAGAGCGTGCTCGAGCTTGAAGGCACCGCGGCCCACATGGCCGGCACCCTCCACGACGAGCGGGGCATCTTCATCGATGAGCTCACCCGCCTTGCGGAGGAGATTTCCTGCCAGCCTCACTTTGCCGAGTTCAATGAGAGATTTTGCCTGCGCTCGAGTGGTGGCAAGGCTTCGTTCGGTGAGAACGATGTCGGCGCGTTTCTTCAGGCGAGCTCTCCGGCGAAGGCGCGTAGAATTTCTCCGCTGTACCACAACTGTCCCTGTGCATCGAAGCGCACGCGGTGCTCGCCACCTTTGGTTACGATGCTCATGTCACCGCTCCAGCCATTGAGCGCGCGCAGCGCCCACGCCACAGCGGCGACACCGGTGCCGCAGGACCAGGTTTCGCCCTCGACCCCTCGTTCAAAAACTCGCAGCCGGGCCACCTGCTGGGCGGGGTCGGCGACGCTGATGAAATCTACGTTGGTGCCATGGGGGAAGGCGCGATGATGACGTAGCCGGGGTGCCTCTTGCTGCAGATCGACCTTCTCCACATCCGCCACCTCGAGCACTAAGTGCGGAACTCCGGTGTTGATGTAGAACCACCGTGCATAAGTGGGGAATATGTCTCCCGCCAATTGCAGGTCCTGGCGATGCTCGCTCATGTGCAACCAGAGTCGACCTGCTTCGCGATGGGCGGTGTACACCCCGTTCATCGTCTTGAAGGTCGTAGCGGATTTCGTCTCAGCATGCCGAGAAAGAAAATGCCAAGCCGCCGCGCGGGCCGCGTTGCCGCACATCTCTGCTTCACCGCCGTCGGCGTTCCACAGACGGAAGCGGAAGTCGTAGCTGGGATCCTTTGTGATCTGCGCCACCCCATCCGCTCCGATGCCAAACACCGGGTCGCACCAGCGCCGGATCTCCTGCGCACTGAATTCAAACCCTTCGCGCAGGTGGTCGAAGAGCACGAAATGATTTCCGTTCGCGGAGTACTTGGTGAAGGCACGTTTCATGAGTTAAAGTGTACCCCTCATGGGGTTATAGCTCAATTGGTTAGAGCTCCCGGCTCATAACCGGGTGGTTACAGGTTCAAGTCCTGTTGGCCCCACCAAACCCAGCGTCCTCCGTTCCGAGTTCGTCGCAGATCAGACGGTAGTGGCGAGACAGTTCCGCCAAGGCATTCTCCGTTGCGTGCTTCTGCGCCTCCGGGACACGCAGAAAGCGCAGCAGTTCTCTCTGGTTCTCGATGTGTGCGAAGATCCTCGCTAACGGCTGATCGGTAAAAAGCGGAGTCATCGGATAGAGGCCCCAGACCTCCCACCTGATGGCCGCGTGAAGCCAGTCGTGGAGCTCCTGGGACTGCTCCGTGAGGGAGCGCTTGAGCGAGGCGTATTCCTCGCTGCACCAGGCAATCTTGTTCGGAAAGAGAAGCGGGTAGGCGTCGCGGGCCTCTCCCTCGTTGCCGTCGAGGATGCCCAGGAGGTCTTTCGCGGTGACGAGACGACCGGCGGGGGAATTGAGGAGAACTTGCCGCGCGATGGATTCGCGACTGACTTCGGGGTCGAGCTGGCCTCCAACGAGATTGAACATCGCACGCCAGCGCTTTGCTCGTAACCCGGGGTGCACCCGAAGAAAGCCATCGGCGAGCAGGCACTTGAAGAGGAATAAACTTTTCTCCACCGAACTACCCGCGCCCGGTAGGCCAAATCTCTCGCAGAGGGTAGGGTCTCGGCGGAGCTCGAAGGGGTTCGCTACCGGCAGGAGGGAGCGCAGGTTTTCCTCCACGTAGACCTGCGTTTCGCCTCCGAGCGAGAGTGCGCGGATCTCTCGCAGCCTGCGGGTCACGCGGATCGCCTCGCTCACCGTCGGGACGAGCACCGAGAGGTCGATGTCGCTGAGTCCGGCCTGGCCGTAGTTGAGGGCGAGGCTGTTACGAAACCAGACCCGGGCACGGCGGAGTCCGAGGAGCCAGGTGATCAGACCTTTGAGGACGTGGTAGGGGACGAGAGCGACCGCGTCGGGAAGGTAGCTGGCAAGTCTGGCGAGGCGGATTCGAAGATGGCTCATCGGGCTTCGGTTGCGAGTTAGTGTCAGTCTACCTTACCAAAGTTCCGCCGCGGCTTCACCAGAGAATTCTTGGGAGCAATTTGCTCGCCGGCACGGGCTCCGGTAGACTAGGGCTTTGAGGTGTGTGCTATGGGAGGGTCTATCCTCAGCTTCAACATCCATGGCGTAAGGGTGGCCCTTTCCTCGGACTGGGAAGAACTCCGACACGTCTTCGCAGAAGACTTTCACTACTTCCGCGTGCCGTCGACCGGGGGCGTGGACGTGCGCCTTGAGG
>DAIPJL010000053.1:0-17009 GCA_036770305.1 Bacteriovoracaceae bacterium
CGCTCGAAGGCAGACAGATGTCGAGCCGCACGATGGTCTTACACACCGTGCACATCAGGTGATGGTGGTGCTCGTGTTCTCCGTGATGGGCACAGGGGCCGGAGTGCGTCAGCTCCCAGCGGATCGGGCCATCACCGAAGACGCGCTTTTCGACCAGGCCCGCGGCTTCGAAGCTCGTGAGACTCCGGTAGAGCGTGGCGAGGTCGAACTTCTCGGTGCCGAGGGCGAGGGCGATGTCCTCCACCGTAAAGGGCCCGTGGTTGTCCATGAGGTACTTGATGATGAGCTTGCGTTGCTCGGTGGCCTTGAGGCCTGCGTCCTTCAGGAGCGCAGCGGGATCCGAGTGGCCGTGCGAATCTTTCATCAGGGACGGCCCTGCGCCTCGATCTTCGCGTGGATCTGCGTGCGCAGGTCCCGCAGGGCATCCACGCTGCGCTTGAGGTAGTCGTCCGCCTTCGCAAGGCGCTCTTTCTCTTCAGGCAGATTGAGCTTCTTGTCGTCGATGTTGCGCATCACCTTCTTCACCGCTCCTTGGATGATGGTGAGGTGGTTGGCGAGCTCGTGGATGTGCTTTCGTTCTACGCTAAAATCGAGTTGTGCCATGATGCGTCCTTGGATCTAGCGAGAGTGGCCAGCGAGCAGATCTCGCTGGCGCGGAGGTGCGAAACTACTTCTCGATGCGACGAATGAAGCTGTCGCGAAGCGCGGTGTCCTTACGCAGGTCCATCAGGCTCTCGACGTAGTACGTGAGTGCCCAGAGGTCGTCGTCGGACACGACGTCTTTCCAGCCTGGCATACCGGAGCCTGAGACTCCGTAGAGCATGCGCTGGTAGATGTCGTTCTGCGAGTGAATCGAGCGCAGGTCGTGCATGGTGAAGTCCGGCGGGATGACCTTGTAGTTGTACTCGGAGTCCTGCGGCTTGAGAGCGTAAAGGTTATCCTCCAGGCTCGCGGCCGTGCCGTTGAGTTCCTTTGACCAAGCGTTGATGTCGTCGCGCGAGGCGTAGCCACGGTGGCAGGTGGTACACTGGGCGACCACGTGGTAGACCTTCTCCCCGCGAGCGATGGCCTGCGCCTTCTTCTCCGGGCCATAGGGGTCGGGAGTAGCTTCGATCTTCGTGCCGAGGGTCTTGTCAGCGCCTTCCCAGGTCTCCGGGGCAAAGGTCTTGATGTACTGAGTGACCGCCATTAAGCGGCGATCGGAGATGTCCCAGGGGAGCATGCCCGAGCCGTGCAGGCCCTTCTTGATGATGCGGTAGAAATCCTCGTCGTGCGGCAGCTCGCCGTAGGGCACGTTGGCGAACTTGTAGAGACCCTGAGTGAAGTTCCGCGGCGGCGGCAGCATCCCCTTGTGGGACACGCCCTGCCCGTCGCCGTTCACGCCGTGGCACTGCACGCAGTACTCGAGGTAGGTGGAGTGGCCGAGGTTCAGGGTTTCCGCGTCGATGACCTGGCCGCCGGCAAAAGTCTTACTCTCCTTGAACTTCACCGGCTGGCAAGCCGCGAAGGAAAGGGAGAGGGCCAAAAGAATAAGTTTCATAGCGATCCTTTCTGGGAAAATTATTTTCCGTGGCGTTTTTCGTCTTTCAAGTAAATGAACCCCTTCAGCACGACGAAGGCCACCAACAGGATCCCGATGAGGGCCCAGGTGGGCATCGAAAGCTGGTTGGCCTTGGGCATCTGGTTCGGATGACCGAAGATGGAGGTTTCAGATTCGTAGGGCACTTTCTTACTGGGTGTTTTTTCCATGGTGACCTCTTAGCGGTAAAGGGACTCGAGAACCACGACCATGGCGTAGATGAACGCCGAGATCGGGATCAGGGCGATGAACTTCAGCCACTTCGTTTCTTCGTTCAGGTGCATGTACGAGTAGCCCACCAGGAAGGCCTTCCCGAGGGCGAGGCCCGTGAGCGAGCTCGCCTTCGCGAACTGGGAGATCTTCATGTCGGGGATCACCAGCTCGACGACCGTGAGCACGGTCAGGGCAATGAACACCTTGAAATAGACCATCTTATGATTTTTATGACTAGCAGCTGAGCCCACTACACACTCCTTGCTTAGGAATTCGGTTTACGATTAATTAAAAGACCCACGTCGATCATCATCTGGTTAACGCCCGCCTTGTCTGCCGAGTAATAGCCGCGCACGCGCCCCTGCTGGTCAACCAGGACGAACTTGTTCGAGTGAGCGACGTCCATGACGTTGTCTGCGATCTCTTCACGCTCCCCCATCGGAACCTTGAAGCCGTCGACCAGAAGCGAGCGAATCTCGCTGGGAGTTCCGGTGAGGAAGCGCCAGACGTTGGGGTTGGCCTTGCGCTCGCGCGCCACCTGGTAGAGCACCTGTGGGCGGTCGACCTCCGGATCGACGCTAAAAGAGACGATCGCGGCGCGGTCGATCACTCCGCGCAGTCGGTGCTGCACCATCTGCAGCTCCTTGAGGATGATCGGGCAGGCGGTCGTGCAGCTCGTGAAGAGGAAGCTCGCGACGTAGACCTTGCCGTGGAGGTCTTCGCTCCCGAAGGCACGTCCCTCCTCATTGAGGAGAGTGAAGGCGGGAAGCTGGTAGAGCACCGGCAGCTCGGCCGGAAGCTCGCGCTGGACGCTCTTGAGCGCCGGGTAGGCGAAGAAGAAGCCCACGGCAAGGACCCAGAACCACTTGTTCAAAACGAGGCGCTCGACCCAGTGCTGAGTGCGCAGATTTCCGGAGGGATGAAGTACCTTGTCCACGTGCGAACCTTTTTAAAAAACAAAGAGTGCTAAAAAGAGCACAAACCAAACGACTCCCAGAAAATGCCAGAACCTCTCGAGGTTAATCGAGAGACTCAGGATGCGCTGATCCGGCACGCGCAAGTACCACGCCCAGTACGCAAGCGCACCAAGGCCCAGGATTACGTGGGCCGCATGGATCCACGTGAAGGCGTACAAGATCGAGGCAAAGATGCCAGAGCTTACGTAGAGCCCGACAGACTTGAGGTAGTACCACAGGCCCGTCTGCGCCAGCATGAAGGCGACTCCGAGGCCCGCCGTGATCGCCAAGGAAAGCCGCGCTTTGGAAAAATCTTTCAGCTCCACGGCCCTACGGGTTTCCCAGCAAAACCAGGAGCTCAGAGCAATCAGAAGAGTGCTCAGGACCGGCAGCGTGAGAGAGACCTCACCGACGCCCAGGGGGGGCCACTGCGCGGCCGAGCCACGGTATACGACGTAACCCATCAGGAGGGTCGCAAAGAGCATGGACCCTGAGATCAGGGTCACGGTCATCGCGAGATGTCCTTGGAGGTCACGACGGTTCATGCGGGGCCTTGCACCAGTTCTTCAGTTTGATACTGGAAGTCGCGGCCGGTCTTGAGATTCGGGTTACCGAACTCATGCGGTCCACACTTCACGACGGGGATCTCATCGTAGTTGTGGTGCACCGGAGGAGACGGAATCGTCCACTCCAGAGTACCGACCTTCCACGGATTGGCCGAGGCGACGGGGCCCTTCACCAGCGACCAGATGAAGTTGATCACGAAGACGATCTGGAACACTCCCATCAGCATCGCCGAGACGGTGATCATCTCGTTGATCGGGATGAGGCGCTGGAGCGACTCGTAGATGAAGGGGTTGTAGATACGACGGTGCATGCCACCGTAGCCCACCATCAACATTCCGAAGAAGATTCCGTTCAAGGGGATCATAGTTCCCCAGAAGTGAATCTTCGCCATCCCTTCGTGCATCATGCGACCGAACATCTTCGGGAACCAGAAGTAGATGCCGGCGTAGCCACCGAGGAGCACGGAAGCCGCCATGGTGTAGTGGAAGTGCCCGACGACGAAGTAGGTGTCGTGCAGGTAGAGGTCGGTGGTGACGGTACCGAGGTGCAGGCCGGTGAGGCCGCCGAGGCCGAAGACGAAGACCACGCCGAGGGAGAAGAGCATCGGCGAGTCGAAGCGGATCGAGCCCTTCCAGATGGTGCCCAGCCAGTTGGCGAAGAAGATCGCCGACGGGATCGAGATGGTCATGGTCAGAGTCATGAACGACTGCGTGAGCAGCGGACTCATCTGCGTGGTGAACATGTGGTGGCCGTAAACCAGCGTCGACAGGATGGTGACGGCGGTCATGGAGAGCGCGGTCGCCTTGGCGCCGAAGGCCGGCTTGCGAGCGAAGAACGACAGCAGGTCCGAGACGATGCCCCAGGCCGGCAGGATCAGAATATAAACTTCGGGGTGGCCGAAGATCCAGAAAACGTGCTGGAAGAGAACGGGGTCACCGGAGCCCGCGGTGGCCGAGGCGCCCGCCAGGAAGAAGGTGGTGCCGAACACGCGGTCGAGGATCAGGAGCATCACCCCGGCGCCGAGGACCGGAACGAAGATGGCGTTGAGGATCGCCGTGAGCCACAGGCCCCAGACGGTCAGCGGCATGTCGAAGTAGCCCATGCCCGGAGCGCGCAGAGTGATCACCGTGGTGACGTAGTTGACAGCGCCCATGGTCGACGAGACGCCGAGCACGAAGATCGCCAGACACCACAGGGTCTGACCGAGGCCCGGGCTACCGATCATCGTCGAGAGCGTCGGGTACGAGGTCCAGCCACCGGCGGCAGCGCCCAGCGGAACCACAAGCGAGATCAGAACGATCAGGCCCGAGAGTGCGGCGAACCAGAAAGAAAGCATGTTGAGGAGCGGGAAGGCCATGTCGCGCGCCCCGATCATCAGCGGAATGCAGTAGTTACCGAAGGCGCCGATCAAGAGCGGAGTGATCGCGTAGAAGATCATGATCGTGCCGTGCATAGTGAAGAGCATGGCGTAGGTGTCCGGCGGAACGACCCCGGCCGAGTCCGGGAAAAGCAGAGGGCCTAGAACTGGAAAGGGAACGCCCGGGTAGGCCAGGGTCCAGCGGATGAGGAGGGCCATGATGCCCCCGACGCCCAGGAAGAAGATGGCGTACCACAGGAACTGTTTAGCGATCACTTTGTGATCGTAAGAGATGATGTACTTCGACCAGAAGGTGGTCGGTTCCGGGTGAATCTCGTTAAATCCGCCGCTCATAGCTTAGTTCTCCCACTTCCAGCCCCACGCCAAGTTCTTGTCGTCAGGGTTATTTGTTGCAAGGGCAATTTTCTCAGACGCTTCCATCCACTTCTTGAAGTCCTCTTCCGTGTGCACCACGAGGCGCGCCTTCATCAGGTAGTGGTGCGTGCCGCACATTTCGGCGCAGGCGATGTCGTACTCGCCGGGTCGGTTCGCGTCCCACCACACCCGCGTGATGCGCCCCGGGATGGTATCAACTTTCAGACGAACGTTCGGTACGAAGAATGAGTGGATGACGTCCTTCGAGGTGAGGTGGAAGAGAATCTTCGTGTTCACGGGGACGTGCAAGTTGTTGTTCGAGACGACGTCGTCGGCGGTGTTAAACTCGCCGTCCGGGCCGGCGTAGCGGAAGGACCACATCCACTGCTGCGCGAGCACTTCAACTTTCAGGACTTTTTCCGTCTTCGGGTCGGGGTACTTCCAGAACACCTCGCGCATATCGTTGTTGGCGATGCGAGTGATGTTCAGGTCGACGGCGAGGAAGACCGCGGCGCCGATGAAGGCCGTCACCATGAGGTGCTTTTTCTTGTTGCCGTAGGTGTAGTAGGGCGTCTTGTTCCGCTTCGCCGAGTAGAGGAAGGAGAAGCCGAAGAGCCCGATACACACCAGGATGAAGAAAAAGATCCCCATGCCCGTGGTGTAGTTAAAGAGGCTGTCGATCAAGTGGCCATTGGTCGAGATGTCCACGGGGGGCTTGGAGAGCTCCCACCAGCTGGTTGAAACTGCAACATTCAAAAGACTCATTCTCTATTCCTTGAATTAAGTTCCATGGTCAAAAACTATTGAAGTACTAACATTCCTAAAAAAATCACCGGGAGGTACACCAGCGACCCGTAAAAATACAACCGCGACCAGCGCAGGAAGGCCGGTGAGTTGAGCTCCACGAGGAAGCCGCCGAGGGCCAGCAGACTGAAGCTCACGCCTACGATCGACGCCAGGACGAGGTAGCTGAGAGTGGCGTAGCCGAGGAGGTAGGGCGCCAGAGACACCAGCCAGAGCGCGACGGTGCTCCAGAGGATGCGGTGAACGGTGGCGTGCATGCCGAGTTCCGCGGGGAAGGTCTTGATGCCGGCGGCGCTGTAATCCTTCACGTGGTAGATCGAGATGGAGAGGAAGTGCGGCAGCTGCCACATGAAGAGAATGGCGAAGAGCGCCCAGCCCATCAGTGAGGTCTGGCCGGTGACCGAAGTCCATCCCATCAAGGGAGGAATCGCACCGGGGATCGCTCCGGCGAAGAGCGCCCAGGAGGTCTTGCGCTTCATGGGGGTGTAGAAGGCGATGTACACCACCGCGGCGACCAGGCCAAGGAACGCGGTCAGGAGGTTCACCACGGCGGCGAGAGACACCAAGCACACCAGGATCAACGAGAGGCCAAAGCTCAGCGCCAGTTCACTCGATAGACGGCCCGAGGGCAGAGGCCGATTCTTAGTGCGTTCCATGCGCGCGTCGATGTCTTTTTCCATGCAGCAGTTGATGACACAGGCGCCGGCCACGAGGCCCGAGGTCGCGAGAATAGCGACGAGCATTTTCGCAAGAGAGATGTCGCCGGGAGCGAGAAAGAGACCTAGGGCGCTGGTGAAGATCACCAGAGAAGACAGGCGTGGCTTGGTGAGCGAAAAAAGATCAAAGAGCACGCCCATCTTATTTTCAGACGTAGGAAATGATGTGGCGGAACGTGTCGTCATCATGAAAAAAGGCCCATTGATTAGTTTTGTCGAGCTTACATCATAGCGTTAGATTTTCAAACCTTAATCAAAATTTCTCGTAGCAAACATAAGACAAATAATAGCGTCAATCTTTTGTCGATGCCACGTTGCTTCCAGCGAATTTTTCTCCGCCGCCGAAGTTTTTATCCATGAGTTTCTTCGCCAAAAAAAGTATGCTGCCGCCATGACCATCACCGATCTTCCGACCCTCAACGCTTCGCTAAACGCTCTCGCGACTGTGCTCCTGGCGAGTGGTTATATCGCAATCCGTCGCCAGCAAAAGGTGCTCCACCAGCGCCTAATGACGGCGGCGCTGGTCGTCTCCGCGTTATTCCTCGCTAGCTATCTGGTCTATCACTACCACGCCGGCTCCAAAGCCTTCCCGGACTTGGGATGGATCAAAACAGTTTATTTACTGATTCTCTTCCCGCACATCGTGCTCGCGGCCGTGATGGTTCCCATGATCCTCAAGACTTTCTGGCATGCCTACCGCCAAGAGTGGGAGCGGCACAAAAAAATTGCTCGTCCAACTTTTTTCATCTGGATGTACGTCTCGATCACCGGAGTCATTATCTACCTCATGCTCTACCGCTGGTTCGCCGTCTAGCTCTTGTGGTAGATCTTGATTTCCCTATTCCCTTAAGGTTGAATCAATACTAGACTAACACCAAAAGGAAGCTCATCACCATGGCGCACGCAGCAGCTGACCACCATCACGTTGACCGTAACGATCCTCAATTCGGCAAGGCCTCCATCGGCAAACTTGCCATGTGGATTTTCCTTGTCACCGACGCCATGTCTTTCTCCGGCTTCCTGCTCGCCTACGCCGTCGTGCGCTCCACCATGGAGTGGCCACACCCGGCCGACTACCTCGGCATTGGTCTCTCCGGTTTTGCGACCTTCATCCTCGTCTGCAGCTCTGTTTCGATGGTGCTCTCTATCGACGCCTGCAAGCACCGTGACCGTAAAGGCATGCTAAACTGGCTGCTCGCCACGATCCTCGGCGGAGTCATCTTCCTCGGGATCCAAGTCTACGAGTACCTGCATCTGGTGAACGAAGTCGGCATGACCCTGTCGAACTTCGCCCACGGCAATAACCTCTTCGCCTCCACCTTCTACATCGTCACCGGCTTCCACGGACTCCACGTCCTCACTGGTGTGATCTACCTGATCTGCGAATACCGCATGGCCCTCGCCGGCCGCTACGACCACGGCAACTACGACCGGCTTGAGATCCTCGGTCTCTTCTGGCACTTCGTCGACCTGGTGTGGATCCTGGTCTTCACATTCATCTACCTCCTCTAGTATGCGGCGGGCACTTGTTCTCTCATCAGTTCTTATGATGGGCCTAATAAGTGCCTCTGCGCTTGCCTGCCCCAACTGCCATGATAGCGTCGGCTCGGGGAAGCCTCCGATCTACCTTCTGGTCATCGGCATCTTCATCTTGCTGACCTATATCCCCTTTTTCATTCTCTTTCGTTCGATGAAGACCTATGCCCCGGAGAACCAAGCGCAGCTCGACGACGAGCAGAATTAAGTTTGGTGAGGTTTTTTTAACTTGGGTCGAAAATCACCCCTGGCCTATAATGGTCGAATGAAAGGTCCGACACACCTCCTCAGCCACAGTCGTGACGAACTCTACCGACTCGTGCAGGGCCAGGCGGAGTTGCACCTCGCCCACAACATCGGTGAGTGCCGCACGCGCCGCGATTCCTTCAGCAAGTGGCTCTTCCAGCGCGGGATGCTCCAGGCCATCGCCCACGGCGTAGACTACGTGCTGGAGAATTACCCCGCGCTCGAAAACGATAAGCGCCCCATGGGCCAGATTCTCATCGAGCACCAGTTCAATGTGGTGCAGACCTGCCAGCTCCTCCCCTACCGTGCCGTCATTCAGTGGGGCCTTACGGAGCTGGAGGACAAGCTCGACCTAGAGCGAGAGTCGGTCATCTGTGGCGTGCAGCACGGGCTCTACACCGTGGCCCACACCCTTCCGCGTCTCATGCGGGTCAAAAAAAAGGGCCCGAAACTTCGGGCCCTCGTTCAGGGAAGCTTGAGAAAGTAATTCCTACCAGCGGTTGCCGCCGCGGTCACCACCGCCGAAGCCGCCGCGGTCTCCACGGTCACCAAAACCGCCGCCGCGTCCGCCGCGGTCACCACCACGGTTAAAACCGCCACCGCCGCGTGGGCGATCCTCTTGCGGCTTGGCCTCAGAAACGCGCAGAGCGCGGCCGCCGACCTCTTTTCCGTCGAGCTCTGCGATGGCCTTCTGAGCTCCTTCTTCCGTTTCCATCTCCACAAACGCGAAGCCCTTCGAGCGGCCCGTCGCATGGTCCATGATGATTTTCGCTGAAACGACCGGGCCACATTGAGCAAAGGCCTTCTGCAGCTCATCCTGTGAAAGACCATAAGAAAGATTACCTACATACAGTTTCTTGTTCATTCAATGCCCTCCTGTGGGCGCAAGGAAAAGAGTCCAGAACTCAATCATAGCACTACTCCTAAGGTCGTCATCTCTAGTTTTCTTTAGGTTGCGCAGCGCTCCTCAAGATAGATCTAAGACTTGGAAAACAAACACTTCTTTTAGCAGTTTCCTGACATAATACTCTTGCAGGTGAAGATGAATTTTAATGCTGATTTCCAACATGACTTCGAGTGGCTCGGCAAGCGCCTGCGGGTCGGAATGATCGGGCCCCACGCGCGGGCGAAGATCTCCGAAGGCATTAAGTGGATGTCCAAGGAAACCATCCGGCACCGCTTCTTCGGAATCAAGAACGGATTCACCGATCGAGAGCTCAAGCACCTCACGGAGATCGATGGGGTGAACCACTTCGCGATCGGCATCGTCGAGGCCTGGGAGAACGAGCGCGGGATCGCGATCCTCCGCATGGTGCGCGACGATCAACAGAAGGACGAGGCCGAGGTTGCCCTGCTGATCATCGACGCCTACCAACGAAAGGGCCTCGGGACTCTGCTGATGAACCTGTGCGTGGTGGCCGCAGCGGAGAGAGGCATCCAGGTCCTGCGCTTCACCTACCTACCAGACAATCACGCCATCGCCGGACTCATCCGGCGCTTCGGCGGGAGCATGCCCGAGGTGCTCGCGAGCGACTACGTTCAAATGCGCATGCAGCTTACGGACGAGGGCCTCGCCAGGGCCCGGTCTGCGTTACAACGAGACGTCGGACTGGCAACCAGCGCTCACCGTGGGCCATGAACTCCGTCGTGAGTTCTTCCCCTTTCTGCGCTAGGAGCACGGCCCAGAAACTCGGGTGTCGGATGAGGAACTCGCTCAACCGGAGCTCCTTACGGTCGCTCCCCGCTTTGCGGAGTTCGTTCCAGCGGGCCACCGCATCCCGGGCCAGGGCGAGACGCTGACAAGTGAGCCGGAAGCTTAGGCAGCGCTGCCGGTAGCTCTCGACGTCGACCTCGGTGGCAAGCCAGCCGGCGAAGCGCTGCCGGGAGACGGCGAACATCACCCGGGCGTCGAGGAAATCTTTTTTGCTGAGCTGTGGCCAGTCCATCAGAAGGCCCAGGCGCTCCATCCAAACGCCGAGGCGCTGCTTTACGCCGAGGCTGCCCTCTTCCTTTGACTGGGAGAGAGCGAGGAAATAGAGCACCTCGTCGTCGACGTCTTCCAGGACGGTCCAGACCTGCGGATCGCTCTCGCGGAGCACGCCCTTGTTGGTGGTCTGAATGTTGAGCACGCGGATCTCCCGCTTCTCAGGCCCCGTCTCGATGCCCTCGAGGCTCACGCGCGCCTGCGCCTGGCCATAGACGAAGGGCACCCCGAGGTAGCGCTGGTGATAGTGCCCCACCCACTGGCGAGCAGACACTTCCTCCAGAGCCGCGGCGGAGGACTGCAACTCCTCGAGGCGGCCGGCCCAGAGAGCGGCGATGGCGAGGTAGGCTTCGGGGTTCTCCATGTCCACCAGGTAGGAGCGCTCTTGGTCGAAGTAGCGCAGGGCCGCGCTCTCCCAGGAGGCCACCACAGGGCCAAGGATGCGGCCGCGCTTCTTCCAATCGTCGGCCCGTAGCCGCAGACGCAGGTAGCGGGGAGAGAGCTTCTCGAGGAAGATCGACCAGCGTGTCTGCGAGGTGTACACCAGCTGCACGAAGTTGATCCCCAGGCCATCGAGGCCAGCTTTGAAAGTCAGGCCACCGTAGACTTGGTAGTCTCGGCCCTCGGCGAGCTGCCACTCGTCCCAGTCCTCGCGCGAGAGCGGGAGCGAGTAGATTCCCTTGCTCGGAGTGCGGAAGGTGCGCGACTCCCACTGGGCACCCTTGAAGGGCACCAGGCTCACGGCCAGGCCTGCGTGGCCCCCGAGGAGATCGAAGACGTGGCCCGCACCCGCGCCGCCTTCGACGCGCTGGCGGCGCACGCGTAGCAGAGGCGTCGTGAGCTCGGCCGGCAGCCACTCCTCATTCATCCCGACGATGGCCGGCACGAAGCGGTAGTTCTGCCACTCCCAGGCGCCGTGGACGTGCAACGGAAAGCTGGTGGCCGCGTCGGCGCTGAACTTAAAACTAATGCGCCCGGTGAGGTCGAAGCGCACGGGGATGCTGAAGGGCGCTCCCAGCGTGGACGTGAGGTCGTAGGGGGTGGTGGTGGTGAGGGGCTGAGCAAAGGAGCTCAGGGTAAGGCCGCACAGCACGAGACAGATGAGGAACTTAGACATAGGCATCGGGAATAGCATTCCCGAGGGGCCTTTGGCCAAGGCCCATGCCCCTCGCGGGTAAAAAAATTACACGTTTTTCCGTCGGGGGCGGGTGACGCGGTAGGATCCCCAAAAAAAGGATCACCATGAAAACACTCGCGCTCATCCTCTTCACACTCACGGCCTTCCAGGCCTTCGCCACGGACCTGCAGTGCCAGGGGGAAATCTTTCGGCCAGGTGATCGGAGTTTCAAAACTATCCTCGTCGACCTCCAGGGCGTCCAGAATTCGCCGGAGCAAAGCTTCTTCGCGGGCCACCACGCGCTGGATCTGTCAGACGCGAAAACGGTCCTGATCTTCCAGGTGTGGGACATCCGCGCAGAGGCTTCGGGGCTGCAGCTCAAGATCTCTTCTCGCCAGGCGGGTCTCCCCACCTTCCGTGCGAGCACGGTCACGGGGATCCCGCAGAACTCCGACATCGCCCAGCTCTCGCTCGAGATCCCTGGGTCGGACCTCGTAGCGGCGCTGAACTGTCAGGCCCGCGAGTAGCGCGCTAGAGACGCTTGAAGAGCTCCGCCGGCGAGACCGGTGGGTGCTTCGGGTTGTGGTGCGACTCCAGGGACTTCTGCGGCGTGGGCGTGAAGACGTTTTCGATGAAGAGTGGCCGCAGCTCCAGGCCGGTGAAGAACTCGAGGTTGTTGATGAAGTGGTCGGTGGTGATCACGGTGTACTTGTAGGCCTGGAAGTAGCCGCGCAGGAAGGCCTTGAGGCCTCCCATGTCCTGCATCAGGTAGTCGAGGTGGCCGAGGAACTCGCGGCCATGCTTGTAGGCCTGGCTGTTGGTGTTGCGCGCGTAGATCGAGCGGCCGGCGAGGTTCGCCGGGATCCCCGGCGTCGGCGATCGGAAGTAGCCGTAGTCGCGCCAGCTGGCGATGGCCTCGTCGATCCAACCCGCGTTTCCGTTGGCCGGCACGACGCCCTTGGCGAAGTAGCTGTGGAGCATCTCGTGGTCGAGGGCCGCGAAGGAAGTCATGGTGGCGCCGGCGTGCTCCATGCCGCCGAGGCCCGCGCCGTAGGCGATGGAGAAATCATGGGGCCACGGGCCGTAGTCGGCTTCGAGTTCGGCGAAGACCTTCTTCATTTCTTTGACGTAGGTGCCGGTGCTCAGCGGGAAGAAGGTGTAGACGGTCGCGGGGATCTCGCGGCCATCGACGGAGTTGAGCGTGAAGTAGATGGTGCGGCGGGCGCCCCGGCGCATGGTGTGGAAGTAGGGACAGGAGACGGTGTACCAAGCGGGGTACTCGATGCGCCAGCGGTTGGTGCCAGTCTTAGTGACTTTACCGTTCGCGTGGATCACCTGGTTATGCACCTTGCGGCCCTTGAACTCGACGTCCATGGTGCGCGAGTGCTGATCGTACTCGAGGTTCACCGGCAGGTACTGCTCCCAAAACAACCGGTCCTTTAAATCACGTATCCAAAACCCCGCGTGCACGTTGCGAAAGAGCGAGTAGTACACGTTCTCGCTGATGCGGTTGACGACGGTGAGCGTGTGGCGGCCCGGGGACAAGACTTTCTGAACCACGCGCACTTTCGAGGCAGCATCCGGCAGCGACACCAGTTTCTCCGAGACCGGCTCACCATCAACGCTCACCGAGATGGGATTCGGCACCAGATCGAAGATGGGCATTCCTGAATGCGGCTGAACGAACTCAATTGTGCTGGTCGCGATCGACTCGCGCTTGGCGCCGTCGAAGACGATGTGGTGGTTAGCGTGTGTCATGTCGATGAACACGGCACGTCCTTCCGGTGTGTCGAAGTCCGGCGGCGCGAGGTGGAGGTTCCCCCAGGCGCGTGCCGCGAAGGCCAGGCAACATAACAGAAAAACGTTTTTCATTGGGGATCCCCTTGCTGACTGCGCCGACAGGCCTCTGTGAGAAGCCAACTAAAGACGCGATGTTTGACGGTTGGAAATGATTTTTCAGGATGAAACTGTACGCCGATGGCGGGCCTCGTGACGTACTCGATGGCCTCGGCCACCTTGCCGCCCCAGCTGGTGGCCGTGAGCCGCAGCCGATCGGGGGCGTGGGCGCTGATGAAGCGCACGTCGGGGTTCTGGTGGTGGTACTTGAAGCCCGAGCCTTTGCCCTCGGGAAACATGCCCGCGACGATGCTGTCGTTTGCCTGCACCCGGAACTCGTCGAAGCCGTTGTAGCGGTTCTCGAGCCCGAGCTGTGCCCTGAGGTCCACCACCAACGGAACCCCCTGTGCCACCGCCATCATCTGCATGCCACGGCAGATCCCGAGCAGCGGCGTCTTCTCCGTGGCCGGATGCGTGAGGTAGGCCTTCACCAGTTCGAACTCGAAGGCATCGCGCGCTCTCCCCTCTTCACTCATCTGGTAGAAGGATCGAAACTCTTCCAACTCCCTGCGCGTTGCCTCGGGGAGCTGTGGCGAGCTGTAGAGCCCCGGATGGATGTCTGCGCCGCCGGGGATCAGCACGGCGTCGACCTTCGCCAGGGCCTCGCTGGTCGGGCCCCGGCGCAGGTCGAGGTAGCTGATGCGGTAGTCGAGGAGGTTCGCGCTCATCTTGAGGCGCAAGCGCGTCCACCAGTCGAGCTCGAAACTATGACCGATCACGAGGGGCCGCTGGGCCCGGCACTGCGGCTCTTGCGCCCGCGCCAGCGCCGTGAGAATGATGAAGGTGAAGACCCATCCCAGGGCCAATCTTTTGAGCAAAGCTCCATCCATGGAGTTCATGTGAAAATGTTAAGTCTGATGGGAATTCCGTGCTAGCAAATTCAGAAGGCGCGAGAATTTGCCAGAAACGCAGCGCGCTATCGCACTAGAATTTTGAGCATTCCCTGGCCCCAGTGCGTTTGTGACCCCATCTCCTGCAAGCTAACTCCGAGCGCAACACTCTGGCCCTGGGCCACGAGCGGAGTTACGAAGAGAGAATTTTGCAGGATCGCCACTCCGAGATCGGTGACGACGGTGTCCCCAAGACGAAGGAGCTCGCGCGGCTCCCCCTGTGGAGCGATCGCCCACAGGGCGTGCACTCCTGCGCGCTCGGCCCGCACCACCAAGACTCCGTCGGAGGTCAGGGCCGGGGGAAAGAAATCGAGGCGCGCAAAATGTTGGTAGAGCGGGACCTCTCGCAAAGTTCGGCCATCACCGATCACCGCGACTTCTCCCTCGGCGCGACGAGCGATCACGCACCACTGACTCCCCTGCACCACGGAGAAGTTCCAAAAGCCAAGGTAGGGCGAAGCGGGATCGGCATCGCGATCCGCCAGCACCACCTGGGGCCGAAACTCTGGGGCACGTCGCACTTCGATCACGTCAGGGCGTGACTCGTCCCACTGCCGGGAAAGGCCAAGACGATTTTTTTGCACCACCAGCTCGCTGCTCGCGGCCGCCGTGAAGTAGTAGCTCACCCCACGCTCACTGAGCGTCTGAAGGCCCGTGGCCCGCCACAGAAGTTCTCGCATCTCGCCGCGAGCATCGGTTGCACGCAGAAGAAGTTGGCCCGCGCCCAGGCCCGCGCC
This sequence comes from Bacteriovoracaceae bacterium, assembly GCA_036770305.1. Lineage (GTDB taxonomy): Bacteria > Bdellovibrionota > Bacteriovoracia > Bacteriovoracales > Bacteriovoracaceae > UBA6144. The sequence continues at coordinate 14,974 of DAIPJL010000053.1, forward strand.
ACCGTGGATGCGCCAGTTCTTCTCACGCAAGGGGTGCGCGCGTTTCTCGCTCCCGTCGATCTGCCAGATGATCAGCGCCTGCTGGTCGTCACTCTCCACGAGGTAGACCTCGTCGCCAGCGACGATGGGATCAGTGATCTGCCGTCCCTCGCTCACAGCGTGCAGGAGCTGGGCGCCCTGCCCGGAGACGCGCCACAGCTCCTGCGCGCTCTCACCCTGGTCTAGGCAGAGGTAGCGCAGCAGCCACTCACCCCGGATGGCAACGGGCGTTTGGTTGGTGAAGAAGCACAGGGCGCGCGCCGGGAAACCGTCGCGGTCGCTGGCCCGCGCGATGAGCTCTCGTTTGGCGAATGCGTGGTTCCAGGTGAGCAGCATAAGGATAATGATCTTCATGACTTAAAGGCTAGGAACAAGGTCCTTCTTCGTCAACGAGTAATTCGCTCAAGAACCTCGGCGAAGGCACCGAAATGTGATCATGCTCTCTCCGCAGGAGTTCAAAGATCTCTGGCAGGGCCTTCTGAAGGGGCTCAATCTGGTGCGCCACAAGGCCATCCCGGAGGGCGCACTCACCGCGCACTTTCCGGAGCACGAACACCTCTGGCGGCCACACCTTCCTCCGGGGAAAATCCCGAGGCCCAGCGCCGACCAGTGGCGCGCGCTAGAGCTGCTAGCGCTCTCCGTGCGCGACCTCTTCTGCGAGAGCGAGGCAGAGCTGCTGCTGCGACGCTTGAGGCTCTACGCCCAGTACTTCCGCGAGCACGAGAAGCAGCACTTCGACGGCGACTCGCTTCGGTTTTTCCTAGGCCCCCTCACTCCGGAGCTCGAACTTCGGTCGCAGCTCGCTGAGCTCACGAAACACCTGCCGGAGGTTGACGCGCCACCCCTGATGACCGCGCAGCAAGCGATCCAGGTCTTCCACTCTCAGCTCGGCCTGGCCGCGCTTGACCGAGAGGTGAAAGTCTTGAGTGTGCCCCACTCGCTATCGAAAGCGGCCACCGGCAAAGACTATATTCGCTTGAGCGATGAACATCACTACAGCGAGCGCGACGTCGCCCAGCTCTTCGCCCACGAGGCGCTGGTCCACCTGCGCAGCAACCTCGCGGGCGCGGCGCAGAGAGATCTCTTCTGGCTTTCGTCTTGGTCGCCGGCGATCACCGCCTTCCAAGAGGGCCTCGCGCTGGTGAGCGAACTCGCCACCGGAGCGATGGACGCCGCCCGCTGGCGGCGCCTCCAGCTACGCCACGACTTCGCACTGTGTGCCCTCAAGGGACGGAGCGCTCGCGACTGCTTCGCGCAGTCCCAGCGAGAGGGCCTGAGTGCAGCTGAGGCCATGGAGCTAGTCCTGCGCATCTACCGCGGCTCATCGCTGGAGGGGGGCATGTGCTTTCCCAAGGAGCTGCTTTACTTGAAGGGCCTTGAGCTGTGGCTCTCGCGGCGCGGGCTTCTCACACCGGGCGACGTCAGCATCGCCCTGGTAGGAAAAATGGATTTCCTCGAGTGGGACCTGCTCCGCTCGAAGAGCTTCCTCCCTCGCCTGAACCTGCGGCCCCTGGGAGCCCGCGACCCCCTGGTGCAGTACCTGGTCGGCGCCGAAGTGAGCAAGAGTGCCTGATCACTGGTTGCGCACTCGCTCCGCCAGCTCTCCGAGGGCCCGCAGGAGCTCCGTGCGCAGCTCCGGAGCGACTCGGCAGTGTTCCAGGGCCTGCTCCATGCAATAGAGCCACTGGTCGCGCTCGCGCTCGCCGATCGCAAACGGGAAGTGGCGCATGCGCAGACGAGGGTGGCCGTACTTCTGCGCGAAGAGCGGGGGCCCGCCTAACCAGCCGCTCAAAAAAGCGAAGAGCTTCTCGTTGGCCTCGGAGAGGTCTTTCTGGTGCAACTCACGACACTCCTTCGCACGAGGGTCGGCGTCCATCACCTGATAAAACTCATTCACCAGTTGTTGCAAACCTTTCGCACCACCGAGTTTCGCATAGGGGGTGGGCGGCGTTTTTTTAAACCAGCTCAGCATCTTCAAGACTTTATCGAACGACATT
>DAIPJL010000054.1:0-16976 GCA_036770305.1 Bacteriovoracaceae bacterium
ACCAAGACGTGACCCAAGGGGCCCGTCGGTTTTTTCTTCGCAACTTCGAAGTGCTCCTCAAGCGCGGCCTCTTTTCGCGAACCATCGCCGACCCCGGCTTTGGGTTTTGTAAAAAACGTGAGCAGAACTTCGAACTCATGGCGGCGCTACCGGAGCTGATGGATGAGCTGGGTCAGCCCCAGTGGCTGTGGGGCCTTTCGCGCAAGAGTTTCCTGCGCGGTGAGGAGGAGCGTGACCCCCGTGACCCGGCCACGCGCCGAACCCTCGACGCTGGTGCACTACTGTGGACCGAGCGGGCACTGAAGGCCCTCACTCAGCCGCACCAGGTCGGCCTTCGGGTGCACGATCCGGCCATGGTGCGAGGCCTGGTGCTTTCGGAAGAACTGCGGAGACAGGGGTGCTAGCTCTCGAGAAGATCCGTCTTCCTTTGCGCGGCCTAGAGCAGTGGCAAAAATTTTTTGCCGACGTCCTGGAGCTCGACGTCGAGCTGGGAGATGCGGGCGAGTTCATCCTGCAGCTCGCAGAGCTGAGACTCTGTTTCTACGAGTCAGAAACTTCGGTCACGGAGCTTTTTTTCGCTCTCACGGAAGTGGAGGCAGAAGAAGTCGCTGCACGGTGGCAATTTTTTAACTTCCGTCAGCATCATGAATTCACTTGGAATGAGGAGCAGCGCAGTTTTACTGGCCCAGGAAAAACGCGATGCATCCTAACATCATCACAAAATTTTCTAAGACGTGAAAATCCGTCCATTTCTGTAAGAAACTGTTAGTTGTCTAACATTTCTCCCTTTTGCCAAAGTTACTCCACGTCCACTGCACGGATGAATTAATACTCCAAAGTGATTTGGAAAAGGATTTCCCCATGAAGGCCCTTCTCGCTCTCTTGCTTGTCGCCTCAGTTGCACACGCAAACAATAAAGTCATCTACGGCGAAGACAACCGCCAAGACGTTTTCGAAGTCACTAACCAGATGCAACTGACCCTTGCTCGCTCAACTGCGGCCATGATTCCTTCTTCTTCGCTGCAGCGCACTGGTGACGAAGTTCGCGTCATGGGCCCGACCATGGAGTCTCGCGGATTCTGCCGTGAGGAGCGCTTCAGCCAGCAGCCAACTGCTGCCAACTGCTCCGGCTTCCTCGTCGGCGATAAGTACCTGGTCACTGCCGGCCACTGCATCACTTCGATGTCAGACTGCACTGGCTACCGCTGGGTCTTCGACTACAAGGTCGACTACTCCACGCAGTCTCAGGTCACCGTACCGGCCAACAGCGTCTACGCCTGTAAGCGCATCATCAGCCGCGCTCTCGAGCAGGCCTCTGGCGACGACTACGCTCTCATCGAGCTTGAGCGCTCGGTCAACGACCGTGCTCCTCTTGCCTTCCGCCGCCAGGGCCAGATCAGCGTCGGCGAAGAGATCCTCGTGATCGGCCACCCCACCGGTCTGCCCACCAAGATCACCGACCAGGCACGTGTCCGCTCTGCGCGCCCGAAGTACTTCGTGACGAACCTCGACACCTACGGCGGCAACTCTGGCTCTGCGGTGTTCAACGCTCGCACCGGTGTGGTTGAAGGCATCCTAGTTCGCGGCGAGAACGACTACGTATACGACTCTGCTCGTTCGTGCCGCGCTTCCAACATCTGTCCCGAGAACGGCTGCCGTGGTGAAGACGTCACTTTCATCACCAACATCAAAGAGCTCGCGAATCTCTAATATTCTCTGACATTCGTTCGGTGCACTCCAAGGGCCCTCACGCTGAGGGCCCTTTTTATTTGACGGACGAAGAGGGGCCTGGGGACAATCTTTTCTACACTAGGAGTGTTTATGAAATGGATTTTCTCTCTTCTTTTCGTCTCATCGTTCGCAGCTCAGGCCGCGAAGATTGCGGTCATTGACTCGGGCCTCGATACAAAGCACCGCGACCTCGTCGGTAACATCTGGCAGAACGCCAATGAGTCTGAGGATGGCCGCGACAACGACGGCAATGGCTACCAGGACGACCTCTTCGGATGGAACTTCGCCGAAGGAAATAACCAGCTGATCGACTACAAGTACGAAAACACCTACACGCCGGAGGCCTTCCGCTTCTTCGACGTACAGGGGCGGCTGCTGCTGGGCACGGCCACGGAAGAGGACATCGCCTGGATCCGTAAGGCCTCGCAGGACCAAGAGATCATGGCGAACCTCCAGAAGTTCGGAAACTTCGTCCACGGGACGCACGTCGCAGGCATCACCGTCGAGGGCACGCAGCACCAGGCGATGGGCGTCAAGCTCATTCCCACGGAGATCAAACCCTTCATCACCCTGCTCGCGGCTCAGGGCCAGAACAAGTCGCTCACCAAGAACGTGCGCATGCGCCTTCTCAAGGGCGCCCTCGACCAGCTCGCCAAACAGCAGATGAACCTGCTCGAGGAGATTGCTGTCTTCGTCGCGGGCCACAAGATGGACGTCGCCAACGGCTCCTTCGGCACCGGCTACAACCAGGCGCAGATGATCACCACGCTGGCCTTCAAGGCCATCTTCTTCCGCGACCCGAGCGCGGAGGAACTCAAGGAAGTCACGCTGCACTTCCTCGCTTCGCTGATCCGCGAAGGGGAGCGCATGGTGAAGGCGGCTCCGAAAACGATCTTCGTCTTCGCCGCCGGCAACGACGGAACTAACAATGACGAGTTCCCGACCTCGCCGACGAACATCCAGGCGGAGAACGTGATCAGCGTCGCCGCCACCTACGATGTCCAGTTCCTGGCGAACTTCTCGAACTACGGAGTGAAGACCGTCGACGTGGCCGCGCCCGGCATGCTCATCGACTCTGCGATCCCCGTTGGCCGTCGCCTTGAAGTGTCCGGCACCAGTCAGGCCGCGCCCTACGTCGCCCAGGTGGTGGCTTCCATCAAAGACGCCAACCCGACGCTTACGCCGGCGCAGGTGAAAAAACTTCTCATCGGCACCGTCGACTTCAAAGACTTCCTGAAAGGGAAGATCCTCTCACAGGGCATCGTGAACTCCGAGCGCGCCGTCCTCGCCGCGCAGCTCTCGCGCAGCCTCGGCGTGGACGCGGCCATCGCCCGCTCGCGCTCGAGCGTGCGCGACCGCGAGATTGGCCGAGACGTGTTGCCGGCATCGGTGAAGGCGCTGGCGCTTCCGCTCACCGCCATCTTCGAATAGCTCTCTTAGGGCCCCGAAAGGGGCCCTTTTTTTTGCTACTGGGCCTTCAGGTCGCCGCAGTCCTCGGAGAGAAACTTTCCTTTCGTCTCGACGACGATCTTCATGCCTCGAGGGTCAGTGGACGTGATGGTGCCGCTGAACTCGGTCTCGGAGCTTGACTCCCAGCGGATGTCGCCGCGGTGGCCGCCTTCACAGGAATAGGTCCCGGCGATCTTCTTGGCGGTTTCGACGGTGCTCTTAAAGGTACACTTGGATTTCTGCTGGGCCTCGATCATCTTCTGTGGGTTCAGTGTCTCTTTGGTGTAGCAGGCCTTCGAGCCATCGGGAGAGAGGCCCATCTTTTTAAAGTCCTCCGCCATCTTCTTTTTCTGTTCCTCGGTGGCGGTGGCCATCATGATCTTCATCTGGTCGTTGGGGTTGAGCTTCATGCCCATGGTTTCAACCGTGGCGTCGATGGCCCAGAGCCCGGGGCGGGCCTGCAGCTGTACGGGAGCGGCCTTGAGGGGTGCTAGAACTAGTGACAAAATGATCCCAAACATGCGGACAACTCCTTGAAAATTTAAAAATATTCTTTCGGCCAATGCCTCCCAAGACCAGCAAAATCAGCGCCTTTTAGCGGGATAAAACAATGATTTCAGCGTGTTGCTGGCTTTATCTTCTTCTCAAGGGCCTTACATTTTTACAGAGTTTCCGCTGCACCGGGACGGGCGGGCTATGATGGTTTGATTAATAATGTCGGCCTTTTGAGATGGATATCTCAACTCAAGTTCTACACTAGGAATGGAAGCACCATGAAGAAACATCTCCCGACCCTCGCACTCTTAAGCTCTCTCGCCGGCTGTGGCCTTTCCACGCCTCCCCAGGAGGTGAAGAAGCTCGATCTCGTCAACGCCGCCGTGATCTCCATCCGAGATGTGGCCGACGAGGCGCAGACTTTCATGATCCGCCTCAAAACACCGGCGCTCATCGAAACGGCGACGCAGGTTGATGGGAAAATTACCATCGACGAGAAGCAGAAGCTGCAGGTTCTCAAGGAACAAGACGCCTTCGTGCGGGCGCTCAAGAAGCTCGACCCGAGGGCCCAGGTGCTCTACTCCACGAAGATCGTCATGAACTCGGTGACCGTCGCCGCGAGGCCATCGGTGCTGGGAAAAATCAACGGGCTCCCGATGGTGCGCAACGCCGCCCCGCAGGCGCTCTTTAGCTCACCGGAGGCCTTCCAGCTGGAAGCTTCGCGTGCGGCCCTCAAGGCCGAGCTCGATCGCCGTAACTCCGTTGCCTTCATCGGTGCTCAGGAAGCACGGGAGAAGCTCGGCCTCAAGGGCCAGGGCCTGCGCGTCGGGATCATCGACACGGGCATCGATTTCACCCACAAGATGATGGGCGGAAGCGGCTCCGTTGAGGAATTCAAAGCGATCGATGCGACTCAGGAAGTCGCCAGCTTCCCGAACGATAAAGTGGTCGGCGGGATCGACCTCGTCGGAGACGACTACTCACCGGGCTCTCCCTACGTTGAGCACCGGATCCCGAAGCCCGACAAAAACCCGCTGGACTACAACGGCCACGGCACGCACGTCGCCGGAACAGTGGCAGGCCTGGGCGACGGCGTGACTTCCTACGATGGCGTCGCTCCCGAGGCGAAACTCTACGGCATCAAAGTCTTCGGTCAGAACTCCACCGGCGACGCCGTGGTGATCGCGGCCCTGGAGTACGCCGTCGACCCGAACGGTGACCTCGACCCGGCGGATCGCTTGGACGTGGTGAACCTTTCTCTCGGTGGTGGCTACGGCAAGCCCTCGATCAACTACGCCGAAGCGGCGAAAAACGTCATGCGCGCGGGGGTGAGCTTCATCGCCGCCGCCGGTAACTCGGGAGACAACCCCTACATCGTCGGCGCACCTTCGACGGCGGCCGACGCCCTCTCGGTGGCAGCGGGCATCGACGATATGCTTCACAACGTCCAGCAAGACGGTGGCTTGGTCACCGTCGGCGACCAGCGCACGGTCGTCATGGCGGTCTACGCCGCTTTCTCCAAGGCGCTCGCCGAAGGCGAAACCCTGGAAGGCGAGACCGTCTTCGCGGGCCTGGCGGCGGAGGACTTCTCCGACGAGCTCAAAGAAAAACTCAAGGGCAAGATCGCTCTCATCGACCGCGGCGTCGTCACCTTCATCGACAAGGCCAAGCGCGCGCTGGACGCGGGAGCGATCGGTGTGGTGATCGCCAACAATAACCCAGAAGCGCCGAGCGTCGCCGGCGGCTCGGACGACGCACTCAGTATCCCAGTGGTGATGATCTCCCGCGCTGACGGCCAGGTGCTGAAGGCGGCCGAGGCGCAGGGCAAGGCCCCGCGCTACACCTTCTCGCTCGAACACAAGTTCGACACTCCCGAGCTGGCGGATACCATCACGGGCTTTTCTTCCCGCGGCCCGCGCTCCGAAGACGCGCTCATTAAACCAGAAATCGTCGCCCCCGGTCAGCAGATCGTCTCGGCGGCGGCGGGCAAAGGTGAAGGCGTTGCGCGCCTCAACGGAACCTCCATGGCGAGTCCGCACATGGCGGGCGTGGCGGCGCTGATGAAAGAGCGCTTCTCGAAACTCTCCCCCTACGACCACAAGCACATCCTCATGAGCACGGCCAAGATCATCAGCGATCCCAAGGGGGAGCGCTACCCAGTGACGGCCCAGGGCGCCGGCCGCGTGGATGTGATGAAAGCTCTTCAGGCGAAGCTTCTGCCATCGCGCGGTGCCTTCTCGCTCGGCAAGCTCACGCTCAACCAGGGTCTTTTGAAAGAAGAATCTCTCACTCTCACTAACCTCAGCGACCAAGACGTGCAGCTGAAGCTGGTGGAAGATTTCACGCCTGGCCTGAGCTTGGTGAACGCGGCTCCCGTGACCCTCGCGGCCGGTGAAACGAAGACCCTAAAGCTGAGCTTCCGGATCCTTCCGACCGGCACCCCACGGGCCAACTACCAGGGTTACCTCAAACTGCGCTCGGGGAGCGAGGACGTCGCGCACTTCCCGGTGCTGGCGGTCACACACCAGTCGAGCGAGGTGAAGCTCACCGGCCAGAAGCGCGAGGGTGACAAGCTTGCGCTGGGCCTGTCGAACCCGAGCACACTGCCCGGCACCGTGCTCCCTTTCCATCTGGTGGGAGTCGATAAGGAGAAGCCGAGCGCTGGCGAGCTGGCGGCGATTCGTTCCCGCGCCTGTGACCTGCGCTCCGTCGGTTACCGAGTGCGCCAGGTGAAGAACAACGAAGGCGCACTCGAGGCCCGTCTCGAGTTCGCAGCGAAACTCTACCGTCCGGTCAGTCACTGGCAGGCCTGTGACGTCACCGTGCTCATCGACGCCAACGGAGACGGGAAAGCGGATCAGGAACTCGTGGCGACCATGGGGGCGCGGATCCCGGGCCTGGCGGCCCTCGGCGCGAGCGGTCCAGTGGCGGCTCTCTTGAACTTCCCCAAGGCCCAGGAGCTCCGCTCTGCCTTCGAGGTCGAGCAGCGGAACACCCGCGGCGAGAGTGAAGCCGAGGAGAACTACGTCGACGCGCTCGAGGCCCTCGCGGCGAGCTCGCCCTTCCACATGACCACCGTGACCGTCTTCGGGGTCGAGCTGAAGAGTCTGAAGACCACGGCGAAGGGTGAGCTGCGCGTGAAGATCGCAGCGCTGAACGAGAATGAAAACTCCATCATGCCCGACGACTACCTCGGCGGCGGCAAGAGCTGGCTGACGCTTCCCTTGCCGGCGGCGAACGCCGACATGCCGGAAGGCCTGGTGCTGACGGAGCGCAGTAGCACTTCGCTCAGGCTCACCCCGCAGGTGAAGCGTCCCCTGGTGCTCTACGTCCCGACGAACGCTAGCGCGGACACTGACGCGCAAGAGATTCTGGTAAAATAAGGAAGGCCCCATGCGCTCTCTGCTACTTTCCCTCACGCTCGTTTTCACCGCCGCCGCCTTGGCCCAGGGGGCGGCGAACTACCGCATCCTCGAGGGCAAGCTGCACCGAGGTGGGAGCGCGCGCGTGGAAGTCGTCGCGGGCCCCGGTTTCACTGTGAGGATGTCCTACGAGCTGGTGAAGAAGCCGCTGGTTCCAGTCCCGTCGGACGCGCTGAAGGGCGAATCGACGGTCGAGCTGCCCGAACTCTTCCGCGACGAGCGCGGGTACCTCGAGCTCGAGGCCAAGGGCCGCATGAGCGTCCCGGACGCCGAGCTGCGTTTCGTCCGGCGCGCCAAGTGGGGCGCCCACAGTGACGCCTACCTGATCGAAGTCCTCCCCGAGAATGGTCGCTCGCGCATCGAGGCCCTCTACCACCCTACGGTCGCCGGCGCCGGCTGGGCCCAGGTGAAGGTCATCTTCATCAGTAAGGTCCCGCTCTTAAACGGCTACGTCGCCGAGATGCATCTGCGCTAGTGCTCGACGGAGGTCCTAGTTCGAGCACTTCCTCGGGAAATCACTGCGGGCGAGAAAGGCCGCCAGTTCGTTCCCCTTCTGGGCGATCTTGAAGAGCCCGTCGAGGTGACCGCCGCGGCCCTTGATCTCGGCGTACTCCGCGTAGACGCCCTGGCCGCAAAGAGTCTCCCGCGCCCTGAGGGAGACTTCCGGCGGAAAGATCAGATCGGTATCCGCCGCCACGAAGAGCACGGGAGTTTGGAAGGTGGCGACCTTCGTGCTCAGGTCGAAGCCCTGGATCGCTTTGGCGGTGTAGAGAAAGGAGTTGGCGTCGACGAATTGCGAGCGGTTTACTCCGGCGCCTTCGAGGCCTGCTTCGACGGCGCTCAGGGCCAGGAGCTCGGCGCGCGGGTCGTGCGTGATGGGAGTCTTGGCGAGGGCCTCGCCGAAGTCGAGGTGAGTGGCCGACAGGATGACCATCTTGATCGCCTCTTTGTTGCCCTCCTTCGGTTGGGCGTTGAGCGCGTACTGGCCCTTCTTCCACTTTGGGTCAAGGCGGATCGGCATGCTCCAGAGGTTGAGCAGGGCCACCACGTAGGGCGGCATCTTGAGACCTGGCCCGATGACGGCGATGGCGCGCGAGGTCTTCTGCGGAAAGTCAGCGGCGAACTGCAGCGCCTTCGCAGCTCCACCCGAGGCGCCCATGACAGCGTGGAGCTTCTCGATGCCGAGTGAGCTCAAGAGCTTTTCTTGGACGGCGACGATGTCCGCCAATTCAATGATGGGGAAGCTCAGACCATAGGGCCGCTTGGTTTTCGGATTGAGGCTGGCGGGGCCGGTGGTGATGACCTTGGGATCCAGGGGAGCGATGTTCACCAAGGAGTCGGTGCTGATGACGAAGTACTTGTCCGTGTCGATGGCCTTGCCCGGGCCGATGATGCTGTCCCAGTAGCCGGGGGCCACATCGCTCGCCTGGTACTTGCCGGCGGCGTGGGAGTTACCGGAGTAGAAATGGGAGATGAGAATGGCGTTGGATTTTGTTTCGTTGAGCTTCCCGTAGGTCTCGTAGCCGATGCGCACCGGCGCGATCAGCTGGCCCCGCTGCGTGGTGAAGCTCGCGAGCGTGAAGCTTTGTTTTTCCACCAAGAGCTCGGCGTAGGCAGCAGGACACAGGAGAAGCGAAAGCGTCAGGAATAGGGGGCTCGCAGAGCGCAGCAACATGGGTGACCTCGAGGTTTAGGAGTGCACCTACGCTAGCGCTTTTTGGGCCTCCCTTGCTAGTTTTTGTGTTCTAAAGTTTTAACACCCCATCTACTCAAGGAGCGGGCCATGCTGGCCGGAATCGTCTTCGCTTTGTTTCTTAACACGGGCCACGCGGCTCCCTGGGAGCAGATCTGCAAGTCCGCACGCTTCGACCTGGAGGACGGGCGCAGTGTGACGCTGGCCCCTCACTTCCTGGGAGAAAGCTTCGTCGCTCAACGGCGGCCGGAGCGGGGATTCGACTCTGCGGTCAGAAGTGCAGCGGGGACCACGCTGTGGTCAACGCCCGGAGAGATCCGGGGCCTTGCGAGCGTGGAGGAAGATCTGCTGGTGCTGACCAGCGATCGCCTGCGCCGCTTCGACCGCGCGGGAGAGCTGAAAGATGAGATGGAGCTGGGAACTCATCCCGCGCTCGGAAACCAGGCCCGCGCCATGGCCCGCATCGGAGATCTCGTGGTGATTGCCCGGGGCCGAGGTGGCGTCGCCGCCCTGTCACTCAGCGCCGGGCGCCTGCTGTGGGAAATGCCACTGGCGGTGGACGGAGGGATGGCGGTCGGCGTCGTCGCCGTTGCAGGAAAGTTTCGTGTCATCGCCACGGGGACCCGTGAAAACGGATTCAACGGAGTGGTGACGATCAATGAGGCAGGACAGGTGCTCTCGCGGGCCCCTTACGATCAGCGCCGCGTAGGGGTCGTCTTCCCGGAGATCTGGGGCCAGGAGTACAAAGGCCAGCTGCTCATCAACAACGGTGGCTGGATCCACCTCATCACGGCGACCCAGCTCGACGGCAACAAGGCCATCCGGCCTCGGTGGGTGGCCCATGCCGTGGGGGAAGGCCAGGGCCAGCACTACATGATGCTGCTCGGGGATTTCTACCTCAAAGGTGAGGAGCTCTGGGGGTGCGGCAGTTATCAGGAAAACCGCACGCTTAAGTCCAAGCTCTTCCGCGTTCCCCTGCCGCGCTAGTGGCCGTCACAAAATCGCAGCTTCATCCGTTAGGGGAGTGTGAGTCACCATGACGGATGAAGAACTTATGCTTTTGCTGCAGCAGAATGACCCGCTGGCCTTCGACGAGCTCTACCGCCGTCACCGCCAGCGCGTGTGGGCCTATTTCAAGCGCCGCTCTCCGGCGGATCACGCCGATCTCTTCCAGGAGTGTTTCATGCGCCTGCTCGAGCGCCGCGAACAGTTCCAAGCGGGGACGCCCTTTCTCCCTTGGCTCATGGTGATCGCCCGCAACCTCCACATCGATCACTGGCGCAAGTCGAAGCTCCGGCGCCACGAAGAGCTTTCGGAGCAGGCCTCGGCCGAGGAAAACTGGGCCGAGGAGATTGAGCTCTGGCTGGCGGAGCTGCCGGAGCAGGAGGCCAAGGTCTTGCGCTCCCACTACCTCGAGGGCCACGACTACGAAAGCCTGGCCCGGCGCTTCGGGAGCACGGCACAGAGTCTGCGCCAGCGCGCCTCGCGCGCCTTGAAAAAACTGCGGGAGGGCCTATGACGCAGCAAGGACCGAGTGAGAAGTTAGACCAGACGCTGAGGGAGTTCGCGCGCGCCGAACTCATGCCGTGGAAGATCCTGGCGCGCTTCTACGCCGCGCTGCTGGTGGGGGCCCTGCTGACGCTCACCGTGTGCCCGCAGTTTGGGCTCGGGCCCTGGGGCGGAGGCCACGGCATCTCCCACTGGGTGATGCGCTACGGGCAGTGGGCCTGTGGCCTTTTCTGCGGAGGAGTTTTCTTCACCAGCGGCGCACTCACGGCGCGCCTCTCCTTGTCCCGCGGAGAGTGGTGGTGGGTGCTGCGGCATCCCTTGGGCAGTACTCTTCCACTGATCGCGATCTGCCAATTGCTCTTCATGGGCGTCGCCCAGGGACTGCGCCTGGAAGGCATGCACGAGTCGCTGAGTTTTCAGCTCGCCTGGCCAGTGGGCGGAGCCTCTTTGCTGCTGGCGATGATTTTTGCGCTGGCCCCGCGACGGACGCAAGCTTAAGCTAGCAAGGTGGTGAAAAGAACGATCCAGCAGCTGAGCGCCTTCTACCAGCGCCATGAGTTCCGCGTCGACATGGCCTTCTTCGTGGGAGGCTTTCTCTTCGACGTGGTGACTCTCTCCGGCATCGACGACGCGCTGGCGATCGTCCAGCAGGTGCTCTACCTCGCCGTCATCGCGCTCCTCCTGGGCCTGGATCTTCTGCACGCCCACGGGAAAGTCGCTCTGCCGGCGCGCATGGAAAAACTGTGGGAGGCCCGCGGCTTCATCATTCATTTCATGCTGGGAAGTTTGCTGAGCGTCTACTCGCTCTTCTTCTTCAAGAGCGCATCGATTCTCAGTTCGGTGGTCTTCGTGGGCCTCATCATGGCCTTGATGTTCGCCAACGAACTCAAGTCGGTGCAGGGCAAGGGGCCGGCGATCAAGATTGCGCTTTTTGTGGTTTGTCTTTTTTCTTTTTTTAGCATGCTGATCCCGGTGCTCTTGGGCTTCGTGGGGTGGCTTCCTTTCCTCTCGGCGATCGCGCTCACCCTGGCCCTGCTTTTCCTGGCCATCCGCTGGCTCACCAAGCGCCTCGAGGGCCCTGTTTTTCACATCCTGTGGACTCCCTCCATCGTGGTGCTCTCCCTATTCTTTGTGCTCTACCTCTTGGGCTGGGTCCCGCCCGTTCCCCTCGCGCTGGAGGAGATCGGCATCTACCACCAGGTCGAGCGCATCCCCGGGGGCTACCGGCTCAAGCATCAGAACCCTTCGTGGAAGTTCTGGAACAAGGGTGATCAGGATTTCAGGGCCCGCGCGGGGGATAAAGTTTTCGTCTTCACGCGGGTCTTCGCGCCCTCGCGCTTCAACGACGAACTCGCGCTGCGCTGGGAGCGCTACGACCTCGGTAGTGGCTGGGTCACCAGTGACCGCATTCGTTTGAAAGTTGTCGGTGGCCGCGAAGAGGGCCACCGCGGCTTCGCCTTCAAGTCCAACTTCACTCCCGGTGACTGGCGCGTCAAGGTGGAAACCAGCGACGGCCGAGAGCTCGGTCGCATCGCGCTTTCCATTTCCCCCGATGAAGAGCGCGGAGAGCGTGAGTGGGTCATCGAGCAGCGCTAGTAGCTGGTCTCCAGGAAGAGTTCCAGGAGCCCCAGTGCCTCCTGGCGCTTCTCGCGTAGGTGCTGGAGCTGCGCCGGCGTTAGCGTTGGCAGCAGCGCCCCCAAAAGATCGCGCACGGAAGTGTCTTCGACTTGAGCTTGTTGGGAAGCTTCGAAGAGCGCCGGCAGTGTCTTGCTCAGCTCCTGGGTGCGCTCCTCTTGAGTGGGGAAAGTGCGTTCGAGCTGAATTTTCAGTTCGGCCTGCAGGCCCACTCGGCGGCGCAGGCGCTCGCGATGTCTTTTGCGCGAAGCGCCCGAGTCATTTTCTAAAATCTTTCTCTGATCTTTGCTAAGAGGTCCCAAGAAAAATTCTAAGCGCTCGGGTAGGCTCGATTCTTTTTTCTTCTTGAGCTCGGCGTTCTCCTCGGCGAGCTTGCGGAAAAAAATCTCGCGCTGAGAAGCGTCGAGCTGAACGAGGTAGCGGCACAGCAATCGGGTGTAGTCGCGGGCCACGGCGAGGTAGAGGTCCATGGCCCGCTGCCAGAGCTGCGTGAGCGCTTCCGTCCTTGGTGGTGGTAGCTCCTGGAGCAAGGCCCGCGCCCTAGGCACGTGCCCCTTTTCCTCTAGTAAAAAAGATTTCACATCGAGGTCCAGCGCCTTCTTCTGTTGCGTGTAGAGGGCCAGGCGCTGGCCGGTCTGGTAACTGACCAGAGTGTCGAGTTGCTTCACCGCCAGGTTCTGGAAGGTACAGCCCAGCGCCAGCAGGAGAAGACTAAGCGAGCCGCGGTGCAGGAACTGGGCCAGAAATTTGGCGATTCTCATCTCTCTAGAGTAAAACATTTGGGCATAAAAGCTACAGGGAGAATCTATGACAAAGCTTGCAGTGGTGACCGGTGCGTCCAGTGGAATTGGCCGGGCGATAGCTCAGCGCTTGAAAGAGGCCGGCTTCCAGGCCATCAACTGGGACCTGCGTGCTCCCGCGGAGGCGGATCCGTCGATCCCGCATGTGTTCTGCGATGTCTCTAGTGAGAAAGCGGTACAGGAGGCCTTCAGTGAGACCAAAAAACACGGCACCGTCACGGTGCTCGTCAACAACTCGGGCCTGCAGTTCATGGCCCCTTTGGACGAGTACCCGCTGGAGAAGTGGCAGCAGCTCATCGGCGTGATGCTCACCGGCACCTTCCTGTGCACCAAGACCGTCTGGGGAGACCTCAAGGCCAGCGGCGAGGGCCGCGTGATCAACATCTCCTCGGTGCACGGCAAGCTCGCCTCGCCCTTCAAGTCGGCCTACGTGGCCGCCAAGCACGGCGTGCTGGGCCTTGCGAAGGTCGCTGCCATCGAAGGCGCACCTCATCGCATCACGGTGAACACCATCTGCCCGGGCTTCGTCGACACTCCCCTGATGCGCGACCAGGTCGCGTCGCAGATGAAACTCAACAACCTCACGGAACAAGAGGTCCTCGATCGTGTGTTCCTCAAGGATCAGCACATCAAGGCCCTGACCAACCCCGCGCAGGTGGCCGACTTCACCGCCTACCTCGCTTCCGCCTCGGCCAGCACCATCACCGGCGAGGCCTTCAACATCTCCGGCGGCTGGGGCATGGGTCTTTAGAAGGACCCAAACACCGAACCGAGGATGACCACCGCGGTGGTGGCCAGCACCGGAAAGAGCACGGCGACCATGAAGATGTCGAAGTACGAGCGCTTGTGGTCGAGCTTGCAGATCGCCAGCAGCGTGATGACGGCGCCGTTGTGGGGGAGCGTATCGAAGCCGCCGGAGCTCATGGAGGCCACGCGGTGCAAGAGCTCGGGAGAAATCTTGAGGTCGCGCGCCAGCTCGAGGTAGTTCTGGCCCAAGGCCTCGAGGGCGATGGAGAGTCCGCCGGAGGCCGAGCCGGTGATACCGGCCAGGACGTTGACCGAGACGGCCTCGGAGATCAGCGGCATGCCCGGTGCGATGCCCATGATGGAAGCTTTGATGAGGGCGAAGGAGGAGAGCGCGGCGATGACCTGGCCATAGCCCACTTCGCTCGCGGTGTTGAACACCGGCAGCATGCAGTCCAGCGTCCCCTTATTCACCTGAGTCATGAGCTGCGGCATCCGCCGGTGGAAGAGCGCGATCAAGAGCAGTACTCCCAGGGCGAGAGCGCCGATGAGCGCCCAGGTGCCGATGACTTTATCCAGTGTGGTCGGGCCATAGGGGACGCCGGCGAGGTAGCTGTAGTCGAAGCGCGGGAGGAGGTAGCGCGAGAGCAGGAAGTTGCTCACGAAGACCAAGAGCAGCGGCGCCAGCGAGAGTGCCAGTGAGGGGAGGAGTTGGGTCTGCGAGAGTTCATTCGTTTCCGCGGTGAAGGCCTCACCGCGGCCCTGTGCTCGTGCCACGCGCTTCGAGAGCCAGCGCAGGCCGACGAGGAACATGATGAGTGCGCCGATGATCCCGAGAACAGGAGCCGCGAAAGCGTCCGTGCCGAAGTAGGGCATAGGGATAGCGTTCTGGATCGCTGGTGTTCCCGGTAAGGCCGTCATGGTGAAGGTGAAGGCGCCCAGGGCGATGGCGCCGGGGATGAAGCGCTCCGGGATGTTGGCCTCACGAAAGAGCGAGCGCGCGATGGGTTCCATGCAAAAGGCGACGACAAAAAGGGAGACACCGCCGTAGGTCAGCACGGCGCAGGAGAGCACCACGGCCACCAGCGCGTGGCGCGCACCGAGTTTGGTGGACACTCCGTGGGCCACCGCTTGAGCAGCGCCGCTGGCGCTCATGAGCTTCCCGAAGAGCGAGCCCAGCAGGAAGATGGGGAAGTACTTCACGACGTAGTTTCCCAGCGCCGGCATGTAGACCTGGGTGAGGGTTCCCAGGAGCGGAGTGTCGGCGTGCCACAGGCAAGCGAAGAGCGCCATGAGCGGCGCGAGCAGGAGCACGTTGAGCCCGCGGTAGGCGAGGTACATGAGCCCCGCGAGAGAGATGATGATTCCTAGGACGCCCATGCTACCTCACTGAATAGGCCTCGGCGCTGGATTGGTAGAAGAGCCAGCCGAAGGCGATGAATCCCGCGACGTTGGTTTCGCGGCGAAAGAGCGGTGACGCGCGATTCGCAGCGCCCGCGTAGGAGGAAACTCGTCCCCCGATATAAACTTCCCAAGACTGATGGGTGTAGGCAAGTCCCGTGGTGAGGTCGGTGCCGATGAGGCCGCGGCGTGCGTCGTATTCGCCGCGTTCCGGGGTGACGTCTTTTTTCTCAACTTGGTAGAAGTAGTCCGCTACTCCTTCCGAGGCCAAAGTCGGGCCAAAGAACGAGAGGGTGCGGCAGCGCTGACAGGGCCAGGCGAATTGCTCGTGGATGAGCCCCGGAACAGTCACAAAGCCGCGTCGAGTGAAGTTGGTGCCATTCGCCGAAAAGACACTGCGCAAGGGAAGGCCAATGCGGAGGCGACTTTCTCCCGGATGATCCCACACGGTGATCATCAGACGGGCCCCGAACTCCACCAACCAGTCGAGGGGCTCCATGTCCTTGCGCGCACGGTTTTCACCGGCGTTCACCGGAAAGGCGCCGCCGAAGCTTAAGTCAAAATCGTAGCGAGATTTTTGCGCCACGCGGGCCCTGAGGCCCCCTTCTTCGTCGGCGCGGATCACTTTACCCCGGTAGCGAAAGTTCGGCAGCACGAGGGTGCGCACGCGGCCTTCGTCGGATGCCGGGTAGTCCGGCACGTAACCCGAGCCCGCGGCCACGCCCAGCTCGTAGAGTGGGAGGGCGAGGGCGCCAGAGCTCGAGAGACTGAGAGCGAGAAGAAATAAAAAGCGCAATCAGGCTATTCGCTGAAGGCTTCGTTGAATTCCATGTTGTGGTACACCTTCTGCACGTCGTCGTCCTCTTCCAGAGCGTCGATGAGCTTGAGGATCTTGCCGTAGTTCTCTCGGTCTTTGACCTCTTTCGTGTTGAGCGGCAGGCGCTCGAGGCCCGACTCGTCGACCGGGATCTTCAGCTCCTCGAGTTTCTTGTGGAGCTCGCCGTAGGACTCGACGGCACCCTTGATGGTGAGGTACCCGTCCTCGCTCTCGATGTCCTCGCAGCCGGCGTCGATGAGGTCCATGGTGAGCTGGTCGACGTCGATGCCCTCGGCCTTCACGGTGAACACGGCCTTGCGCTCGAAGACGAACTGCAGACAGCCCTGGGTGCCGATGGAGCCGCCCCAGCGGTTGAAGTAGGAACGGATGTTGCCGATGGTGCGGGTGGGGTTATCGGTGGCGGCGTCGACGAAGATCGCTACGCCGTCGAGGCCGTAGCCCTCGTAGCTGATCTCCTCGTAGTTGTCGCCGTCGTTGCCGAGGCCTTTCTTGATGGCGCGCTCGATGTTGTCGCGCGGAACGTTGTTCTCTTTGCCCTTGAGCAGAGCGATCTTAAGGGCGAAGTTGCTCTCTGGTTCGGCGCCGGCGCGGCGCACGGCCATGGTGACCTCGCGCAGGATCTTGGTGTAGTTGGCGGAGCGGGCCTTGTCCTGCGCCGCTTTTTTCATCTTAATATTATTCCACTTTCTTCCCATGTGCTCAGAACTCCCTGTGAGAAAGGGATATTGTGCGAGAATCACAGGCAAATGGCCAGTGTGAGAATTCGCTTCTAGCTTCTGTTACGCGCTTCGGCGAGCTTGACCTGCAGAGCAAAAAAATCACGCATGGAGATCTGCGCCGCGCTTAGCTGTTGCGGAATGAAGGAGGCCTTCGAGAGCCCCGGCAGAGTGTTGATCTCGAGGAGCACCGGGCCCCGCTCGGTGAGAATCATGTCAGTGCGCGAGTACCCATAAGCGCCGACCGCACGGTGCAGCTGCATCGCCAGTGCCTGGCAGGCCAGGCCTTCTTCTCCGTTCAGCGGGGCCGGGGTGAGCTCAACAACTCCCTGGCCCAGGTACTTGCCCTGGTAGTCGAAGCTGCGACCGTCGCTGACCACCACCTCTGAGCAGGGCAGCGCCGCCAGTTTTCCGTCGAGGGTATCATAGACGCCCACGGTGATCTCGCGGCCTTCGAGGAAGGGTTCGGCGAGGTAGGGCAGTGAGGTCTTTTGGATGCTCGCGATGGCCGCCGTGAGCTCCGCGGGGGTCTTCACGATGTGC
>DAIPJL010000269.1:0-2347 GCA_036770305.1 Bacteriovoracaceae bacterium
TCTTGATCTCAAGCTTGACCCACTTCGAGAGCGCGTTCACCACCGAGGCGCCGACGCCGTGGAGGCCACCGGAGACCTTGTAGGCACCGCCGTCCTCGTTGAACTTCCCGCCGGCGTGGAGCTTCGTGTACACCAGCTCGGCGGCGGAGATTTTTTCCGTCGGATGCAGGTCCACGGGAATTCCTCGGCCGTTGTCGGTAACGGTGATGGAGTTGTCGACGTGGATGAACACGTTGATGTCGGTGCAGTAACCCGCGAGGGCTTCGTCGACCGCGTTGTCGACGATCTCGTAGACGCAGTGATGGAAACCGCGGAAGCCGGTGTCACCGATGTACATGCCAGGGCGCTTACGAACTGCCTCGAGGCCCTCGAGGACCTTGATCTTATCGGCGCCGTACTCGGTGTTGACCTTCGAGATGCTTTCGGTCGTTGGCTGAGTCATGCAAAATTGCTCCTATCCTTGGGAAACGAGGCGACCATGCTCCATCACAATCCTGCGAGCATGAGATATTTTTTCTAGTTCAACCCTAAAGCCTTCATTGGCGGTGGTGATGAGAACTTGGAAGGATTTCTTGGCCAAATACTGGATGAGATTCTTCCATCTCTGTCCATCAAGTTCACCGGAAACATCATCAATTAAAACAATAGGATAGAATGTAAATTTGTACCTAAAAAGCTCTATAAAAGCAAACAACAGAGAGAGAAAACTCATCTTTTGCTGGCCCAAAGAACAGAACTCAAATGAGTTCAATCCATCGAAGAAAAACTTGCAATCATCGCGATGCACACCACTCGTTGTGTGCCGTGCTTCAAAATCATTATTCTCTGTGATTCTGTAGTGTTCGAAGAACTGCTTTTCGCTCCAATCTTTAAACGGTGAGTCGATTTCCAGTCTAAGCTCATGCACCTCATCAAAAATCTCTCTAAATGTCGGCGTAATGAATTCTGAGAGTGATCCAAGCCAACGGTTGCGAGAGTTCACCAAAAAGGCGCTGAGGGCCGAAAAATCCTGATCCAGGGCCATTAACTGGACCTTGTTCTGAGATGAAGGCCCGAGGGCAAGGAGTGAGTTTCTGAACCGGAGGCTTTTCTGAAAGCGATTGAGGGTCGCTTTGTATTCTTTGTCGAGCTGCGAAAGATGGGTGTCGACCCAGGTTCTTCTGAAAGTCGAACTCGTATGAAATGCATACGAATCAAAGGGGTTCACAAAAACGCTCTGCGCCTTCAGGCGGGGCTTCTCAGGCTTGTTGTTGAGCCACCACTCTTCGTCATCGCCGGTGATTTTGCCGGATAGGGCCACCAGTTCTTCATCATCCGCGGAAAAGGCTGCGCTCAGTAAAATCTGCGGTTCTACACCCTCTACACTCAAGAGCTGTGGAAATCCGGTGTTCTTACGAAAGGATTTTCGGTTCGTCAGGTAGTAGACCGCCTCGAGAAGATTTGTCTTTCCGTTGCCGTTGGCGCCGAAGACGCAATTCATTCCGGGGCTGAGCTCAATGACATCCGCATCGAGGTTGCGGAAGTTCTGCGCTCGCACGCGTAATATCTTGTACCCGCTCATGGACGGGGGTTAGATCTTGAGGGGCATAATGATCCCCAGGAAATCTGGCAGATCCGTTCCTTTGATGACGATCGGACTGAGCTCGTTGTTAAACTCGAAGACCACGTCCGATCCTTCGTTCAGGACGCTGAGCGAGTCCATGAGGTACTTGGCGTTGTACCCGATCTCCATCGGTTTCCCGGAGTAACTAATCGGCAGTTTCTCGACGGCTTCGCCCATCGCCGGGTGCTTCGTCGAAATTGTTAGCTCGCTGTCGTTGATCGCGAATTTGATTCCGTTGGTTTTTTCGTTCGAGAGAATCCGGATCCGTTTGACCGCATTCAGCACGGAGTTACGGTCAATCCCGAAGCTGAAGGAGGTCTTCGCGGGGATCACCGTCTGATACTTTGGGTACTCGCGGGCGATGAGCCGGATCGACAGGAAGTAGTCGTTGTTCGCCTGTATGAACATGAAGGACTCGTCGAGCGAGATTGTGAGATGCCGGTCGAGGTTTGCGTCGGCGATCTTCTTGAGTTCGCTCACGCCCTTTCGAGGAATGATGATGCCGTCGGCGAGGTTTTTATTCCCCCCGATAAACTCCGCCGTGTCGATGAGCGCTAGCCGATGCCCGTCGATGGCGACAGCGCGAAGCTTACCGTCGAGCTGCTGCATGAAGATGCCATTCAGGAAGAGGCGAGTCTCGTCGGTGGAAATGGCATGCGAGGTTTTGTCGATGATCTTCGCAACTTGCCTCGCCTTAAGCTTGAACTCACTCGCGTTGTTACTGAAGGCGAGTTTGGGAAACTC
>DAIPJL010000270.1:0-2333 GCA_036770305.1 Bacteriovoracaceae bacterium
GCCTCAAGCAGATGGCGCTCTCGCTGCAGCAGAAAGCGGTTCCGACGCTGATCAAGGTGATGAAGGAAGCCGAGTACCCGGAGGCCAACCGCTGGCAGGCGACGATGCTCCTGGGCCAGGTGATGGGGAAAAAGAGCGCGCCCTTCATCGCCCGCTTCGCCGAGCACCCGTCTTGGATGATGCGCGTGGCGAGCCTCAAGGCCCTCGCGGCGCTGAACATGAAAGAGTACCAGGCGGTGTACGCGCGCGCGCTGAAGGACGAGTCGCTCATCGTGCGCGTCCAGGGCCTCGACAACATCTCCCGGCTGCAGATCACCGAGCTCGCGCCCCACGTCTGGAACATGATGTACGATCAGACGAACTACACCGGCCAGGCGGGTAAGCGCAAGCGCACTTCCATCGTCCGCTCGATCATCCGCACCCTCGGAGAACTGCGGTACGCCCCGGCCAAGTCCGCGCTGGCGAAGCTCATCCAGAAGCCGAAGTACCAGGACCTCGCCGAGGACCTGAACTTCTCCCTCGAGAGCATCACCGGCACGAAGGCGCCCGCGGCGACGCTGGTGGCGCGCCGGAGCCACTGGGCCAAGCTCTAGCTAGAAGCTCTCGAGCTGCTGCTTCTCGCGGGCCTTGTCGATCTCTTTGAGGTTATTGTCGATGTCGATGAGCCGGCCGATGCGGTAGAGGAGCGTCTGTTCCATGATCCCGTCGGTGGGGATCTCCTTCCAGCCCTGGAGGAAGTCCTGCTCGACGAGCTGGCGCTTGTAGATCGTCACTTTCGCGACCTCGAAGGAGGAGCGGTAGCCTTTGACGACGTTCACCACGAGCTTGAAGCGCGCCGCCTTCACGGCGTCGCTGGAGCCGAAGGAGTCGGTGAAGTTGACTTCCATGGTGTTGTCGATCCAGCGCGTTTTGATGAACCCGGCTTCCTGGTTCTGCTGGGCGATGTCGTACTTCTTCATCACCTGGATCACCGCCTGCCAGGTCTGGTTGAAGTCGGCCTTGAAGACCTTCGACGGGATCTCGAGCTCCTCCGTCACCTGACGGAATTTTTCATAGGAGGCGCAGCCGGAGATCGCCAAAAGCAGGGACAGTCTGATAAAAAATAGGTACATACTGCCATCATAGCAGCTTTCCGAGGGAGAAAAAACATGGACCATCTTGCACTGACGAAGAATGTCCTAGCGCTCGAAGCCCGTGCCCTGGATGAGGCGGCCAAGCGTCTCACTGCCCCCACGGTGGCGGCGACGGTACAGCTCTACGAGTGGTTGACTAAGACCGGCGGCAACCTCGTGCTCACCGGCGTCGGGAAGTCTGGCCACATCGCCACGAAGATCGCGGCGACCTTCTCTTCGCTGGGCCTGCCGAGCTTCTTCCTTCACCCCATCGAGGCCATGCACGGCGATCTCGGGCGAGTTACCAAGTCAGATGTGGTCATGATGCTCTCGAAGTCCGGCACCACGCAGGAGCTGCTCGATCTGCTTCCTTACCTGCAGCTCCCTAGGGAGCGGCTCATCGCCCTGGTCGGGAATGTGCATTCTCCTATTGCCCAGAAGTGTGGCGTCGTCCTCGACTGTAGCGTCGAGAAGGAGGCCTGCCTCAACGACCTCGCGCCGACGACGAGCACGACGCTCGCGCTGGCCATGGGCGACGCGCTGGCGGTGCTCTTCGAAGCCGTCCGCGGCGTCTCGAAGGAGCAGTTCGCGCTCAACCACCCGGCGGGCCTTCTGGGCAAGTCGCTCTCCCTCACGGTCGACAAGCTGATGGTTCCCGCGGCCGAGTGCGCGCAGGTGGCCCCGAGCACCAAACTGGCCGACGCCCTCTTGGTCATGACGAAGTACCCGGTGGGACTCCTGGCCATCGTCGAGGGAAGTGCGCTGAAGGGGATCCTCGTCGAGGGGGACATCCGCCGCGCGCTGATGAAGAACCGTGAGGCGCTCGAGGTGGAGGTCGCAAGCTTCATGAACCACACGCCCCTCACCATCGGAACCGGAATCCTGGCCTTCGAGGCGCTCAAGGTGATGGAAGAAAGAGACCGGCCCGTGTCCGTGCTTCCGGTGATTCAAGACGGGAAGTTCGCCGGAGTCATCCGCCTCCACGACCTCCTCAAGGCCGGTTTCGCCACCACCAAAACGCGCTGAACGCTGACCCGATGAGGGCCCAGAGTGCGACGAGCACGAGATGCCCGTAGCGCTGGTAGGTGGTCACCGGAGCCCGCAGCGGCAGCGTGAGCCGGAAGTCAAGCACGCCTTGTTCGCCGACGCCGAGCCGCGCGCCTTCGCTACCGTCCGGATAGATCACCGTGCTGATGCCGGTGTTGGTGGCGCGGACGATCG
>DAIPJL010000271.1:0-2313 GCA_036770305.1 Bacteriovoracaceae bacterium
CGCTTGAGCCCTGCGCGCGCGGCTTGAGCACCAGGCGCGGGTGAGCTTTGGCGAAGGCGCGGAGCGCTTCTTCTTGCGCGGGGAGCTGCAGGTCTTGGAGCATGAGTTCGGCCGCCACCGGCAGGTGGTGGTGACGGGCGATCTCCTTGGTGCGGGCCTTGTCGAAGGCGAGGGCGCTCGCCCTTGCGCCGGTGCCGGTGAAAGCGATGCGATGCGCTTCTAGGATTCTTTGCAGTGATCCGTCTTCGCCTTCGGTGCCGTGGAGAGCGAGGATGAGCGTCTGCCCCTTGAGGTACTCGACGCCGGCCTCGATGCTGCCGGCGAAGCTGTTGGCGCGGGCCGTGAAGGGGGTCGTGAAAGCGTCGCGGTGGGCGGCGAGTTCTGCTTGCTCTACTACGTGGAGGTCGCCCGTGGGAGACCAGAAGACCAGCCGCGCCTCCGGAAAGTGGCGCGCTAGGTTTTGCGCCGAAGCCACGGACACTAGGCGCTCCTCGGAGCGGCCACCAAAAAGAATCGTCAGCATAGGTCCCTCGTCGATTATTTTTTTATTGTGGTCGCGCCAGGCTTCGGCGGCAAGAAATAAAAAAGGCCAGCTTGCGCTGGCCTTCTTCGTTGAGCGTTACACTCGGGAAGAGACTACTCAACAGTGCCTTCGGCAGGAGCAGCTTCTTCTGCCGGCATTTCCGCAGGAGCAGCTTCAGCAGTAGGAGCTGCTTCTACGGCCTCAGGAGCGGCGGTTTCAGTTGGCGCCGCTTCTTCTTTCTTGTTACAGGCGACGGCGACGAAGATGAGGGCAATAGCGAGCAAAGAATACTTAAACATTTTGTTCTCCTTGAGGAACATCGTTCGGGTGAATGACTCAACTTTAACGCAATCTCTAAGCGTGGCGCAACCCCTTGTTTTGGTTAATTTTTTTTTAGACCGATGATGAGTTTAATATGTCCAGCAGAATTCACTGGGGTATAATGGTGCCATGCGAATTGAGTTGAGTGTTGAGGGAGAGGAACCGCGGATCTATCGCCTCGAAAAAGATAAGACGCTGGTAGGGTCTGGAGCCGATTGCGATATTCAGGTTTCCGCCGAAGGCATCTCCCGTAAGCACCTCGTCATCGTGGCCCAGAACGATAGCTTTTCGGTGATCGACCAAGGCAGCACCAACGGAACCTTCATCAACGAAGACCGCCTGGTGCCTGGCCAGCGGGCGGACTTCACCTCATTTTTTCCCGTGAAGCTCGGGCACCTCGTTTCCCTCGCACTGCTCTCCGACGAAGAAGGTTTCCGCTCTTCGTTGGATATCCCCGAGCGCCCTGCAGCGACACCGAAGCCCAGCGCTCCCACCAAGGAGAGTACCGGCAGTGGCCCGCGCGCGGGCTTCGGCCCGCCGGCGACCAGCGCCCAGAAGACCTCCTCCGGTTTTCACAAGACCCCAGACAAGTCGTCGCCGCACATGAAGCTCGAGCTGAGTCGGCCGGGCCGCTCGCGAGCGCGCACGAGGCCCGAGGCCGAGAAGTCCAAGAAGGCCGCGCCCTCGAAGGATCAGGCCCGCATGCGCTCCACGATGACCCTCGCGGGAGTCGTGCTCGCCGCGTATGTGGGGTATTTTTTCTGGGCCCGCTGGCAAGAAGAAAAGCGCGTCGAGCAAGAGAGGATCCAGGAGGAGCAGCGACTGGCCGAGGAAGAGGCCCAGCGCAAGCTCGAGGCGCAGCGCAAGCTCGAGATGATCTCCGCGCTCGACCTCACGGACCCTTACCCCTCGCTGCCCATGGGAGTCGAGTCTTACCTCTCCTCCACGAAATGCGATGGAGAGCTGAAGGCCCTGTGTGACAAGCTGAAGCTGCCCTTCCCGGGCCACAGCGCCACGGGCATCGCCGCGAGCTCCGACGGCCTCATTCTCATTCTGCCGGCGCTCACGCCGCTGCAGATCTACGAGAAGTTCCAGGCCCACGTCTCGTGGGACTACGCAGACAAGGTCGAACTCGAGAAGCTGGCGTCACCGCGAGACACGGTGGATCTTTTCCTTTCGGTGGTCAGCGCGGAGCTCATGCTGCCGGCGCTGGCCGATAAGGAGTGGGTGATCGTTGTGCGCGTCGACGAGCTCAACGGAGTGGTTTCCCCGGCGCACTTCGCGCGGACGAGCTCCCTCAAGGCGGCGCTGACCTCGAGCGACTTCAACGCCTTCCTCGCGAAGACGAGCGGGCGCTGGGGCCAGTTTTCGAAGATGACGGGTGGCTTCTTCCGGATTCTTCCCTAGAGCGTCTTCAACTGCCCCCTTATGTTGGTGTTGGAAATCAATTCGCCTGTCTCATTCTGGCG
>DAIPJL010000272.1:0-2300 GCA_036770305.1 Bacteriovoracaceae bacterium
ACGTTGATGTAGCCGACCTTCGTCTTCGTCGGCGCGTGCTCGATGACCGTGCCCTTGACGAAGGACTCTTCGATCTCGACCACGTCGCGCACGATGGCGACGGTCTTGATGAGGCCATTGGGCTTCTTCACCGTGAGCCGCACCTCCGAGCCTTTCTTGCCGCGGATGAGCTTCACGGCGTCGCGCAGAGGCATGTCGACGACGTCCACCGGCTCGTCTTTACCCTGGGCCACCTTGAGGATGGTGTCCTCGGCGTCGAGCTCCTTGGTCTTCCAGGACGCGGAGCCCGGCACGATGCGCTCGACTTTGATGTACGAGCCCTCTTCGCGCAGGATGGCGCCGATGCCCTCGAGCTTCCCGGACATGTCGATGTCGAAGTCTTCCTTCTCCTCTGGGATCAGGTAGTGCGTGTGCGGATCGAAGACCCGCGCGATGGAGTTGTAGAACTTATCGAGCTTGTCGTTGCGCTTCTCGGCCTTGAGCCGCGAGAGGATCTTCTTGAAGCTCTCGGCGGTCTTCTTGCGGGCCTTCACTTCCAGCGCGCCGTCGTCCATCTTCGAGATGTCTTCGCCGTCGGCCGCGGACTTCTTCTTTTTCTTTTTATCCTTGGCCTCTTCCTTGGCCTTCGTGGCCGGGTCCTGGTCGCGCTCTTCCTTGAGGTCCGCGAAGCGGCTCATGGCATCGTACTTCAAGAGCTTGGTCCACAGGACCTTGAGCTCCTTGTCGTCCTTGGCGAAGCTGCGCTTCTCGCCGTCGGTTTCGAGGGTCTCGGACTTCTTGTAGTCGAAGGGCTTCGCGGTGATCTCGTCGATCCAGCCCTCTACCTGCTGGATGCGCTTCTGCATCAGCGTCGAGGTGACGTCGATGAGCTTGAGCTGGCCCGAGGTGAGTTCGTCGTCCATCTTGTCTTCGTAGACCTTCAGCTGCTTCACGTCCTCGTTCGTGAGGAACTGCTTCCCGTAGTCGACGCGCTCGAGGTAGAGCTTGAAGGCTTCCTTCGACAGGTCGTCGTCGATGGTCTTCTTGGCGAGGTGGAGGTGGTGGAGGGTGCCCGAGAGGATGTGTCCGAGGAGCACTTCCCGCGACAGCTTGGTCGGACCGGTGACGGAGCCGAGCACCGGCCTCGACTCCTCTTTCTTCTCCGACGAGAAGAAGCCCTGAGCGAAAACCGGCAGCGAAAGGGAGAGGGAAAGCGTTGCGATGAAAATCTTCATGAATGGCCTCGTGCGCGAGTGATACGTATCCGATCTATTGTCCTCTCCCGGGCCCATTCTCGGCAAGGAATTTCAGGGGCCTGCCTATTCTGCCTAGGGAGAGAAGTGGCGCTTGAGGGAACTCCGAAGCGGCTCGATTGCCTGAGACTTTTGCTCACTTTTCTCGCACACGCGGAACTCCTCACCGCGCAGGATCAAACTCCACCCGACCGCGCAGCCGGCCGGGTCCGCGGGCATCTCGTACTGCAGCTTGAGAAAGAGCGCCGAGAAGTCCTCGTCGAGGCGCTGGGCCTCTTGGCGAGAAATCTTCAAGCGCTGGTCAGCGCCCTTGCTGGCAGACGAAAGGAAGTAATCTCCGCTCGCGGTGCGCTCCAGGCCGATGCTGAGCGCGGCCTTGTGTTCGCGCAGCCGCAGCAACTCCTGCGCCCCGCGCAGATCGAGGTTACTCTCGGGACGCGTCTCCTCCTGGGCGACGAGGGACAGAGAAAAACTTAAGACGACGAGCGCCAAGAGGAAACGACGAGTGCGCATGCGGTCCTTTTGATGAGGCACGTTACCGACCCATTATCACCTTTTTTCCTTTGCATTTCTAGCTCCTCCTCTGTCAGGCTTGAGAGCTATGGAACTCTACCAGCTCTCTCGCTCGCTGCTCTTTCGTCTGCCCGCCGAAGGCGCCCATCACCTGACCCTTTCGCTCGCAGCGCGCTGCCCGCAGCTGGCCGCTCCTTGGCAGCGTGCGCTCTCGCCGCGCCTCAAGTTCCAGCTCGCCTCCCTCACCTGGCGCACGCCCGTGGGCCTGGCGGCAGGGCTAGATAAAGACGCCCAGGCGCTGGAGTTCTTCGATCGCCTCGGCTTCGGCTCCCTCGAGTGCGGCACCGTGACCCTCAGGCCACAAGCGGGCAACCCGAAGCCGCGCATGTTCCGCCTGCCGCAAGCCGACGCGCTGATCAACCGGCTGGGTTTCAACAACGACGGCCTCGACGCCTTCATCGCCAACGTGCAGCGCTCGGGCTTTCGCGCCAAGGGGCGGCTGCTCGGCCTGAACATCGGCAAGAACGCCGCCACGCCGATCGAGCAGGCCACCGA
>DAIPJL010000273.1:0-2289 GCA_036770305.1 Bacteriovoracaceae bacterium
GCCTAGCACGAAGCGCCGGTTGAAGATGTCGAAGCCCTTGTGGATGTTGTAGGTGAGGATTTTCAGTCTCATTTTAGTTCCAGTAGCGAAAGAGGAAAACGAAGCGGCAGAAGAGCTTGAGCCACCAGGGCCGGGCGTCGAGCATCGCCTGGGTTACGGCGCGCGAAGCGGCTTGCTGGCCAAGGAAGTTCTCCTGCAGGAGCTTCTTGTTGTCGGGGTGCTGGATGCGGATGTCGACCTCGAGGTCGTGCATGAAGCTGCGGTAGTTGAGGTTCGTCGAGCCCACCGTCACCCACTCGTCGATGAAGTAGTTCTTCGCGTGAATCACCGTCGGGTCGAACTCGTAGATCTTCACGCCCGCGCGCACGAGCTCGTGGTGGTAGTAGGTCTGGAGGAGGGCGTAGTAGAAGACGTCGCTTTTCGTCGAGAGGAGGATGCGCACGTCGACGCCGCGCTGGGCGGCGAGCTTCAAGAGGCGGATGATCCGGCGCTTCGGCTGGAAGTACCCGGTGGAGAGCCAGATGCGCTTCTTCGAGCGCTTCAGACGGCGCAGGAAGTCTTTGTAGAGTGCGCGTCGTAGGCGGAAGTCCTGGTTGAGCCGCAGGTCGGGGTGATTGAAGCGGATGAAGCGTTTCTTCGGCATGCGCCGGCGGTAACGGAAGAAGGCGGCCATGCCCCAGCTCTTCATCAGCGAGAGCACGAAGAGCGGCGCGATCCACCCGGTGAGCTTGAGGCCGATGTCGTGCCAGGCTTCGTCCTGGCGGTGCTCCTTCGAGTGGTCGATGGTGACGTTGAAGCTGCCGGTGTAGGCCGTGCGCTCGTCGACGGTGATGATCTTCCGATGGTTACGGCGGTTGACGCCGAGGAGGCGCTTGAGGAAGAGCTGGCCCGCGCGGAAGACGTCGCTGAGGTGGGCGTAGGAGAAGGACCACGGATGCGGGTTGTAGACCTTCACGCGGATGTTCGCGTGGTAGTCGCGGTTCTGCAGCGCTTGGATGAAGCGGTGGGACCCGACGCCGTCGAGGAGGAGGTACACCTGGACGCCGCGCTGAGCGGCGCGCTCGAGGCTCTGGAAAACTCGCTCGCCGAGTGGATCGGCTTCGAAGATGTACATCTCCACCGTGATGAGGGCCTGGGCCTTGTCGATGTCACGGATCAGCTCGGCGTAGTATTCGTCGCCGTCAAAGTAGAGTGTCTCGCTCGTCCACAGGGGCGGCAGGCCCGGCCGGCGAAACACATGGTGGGGGAGGTCGGCCATAGTCTGAGAGTATAGCAGGAAACTGCCAGCGTGGGGGAGCAGAGTGCGTTGCTCGGGTTTTGGATTTCCTTGGGCCCGGGTCGCTAACGGTCGATAAGGGAAACAGAGGAAACATTCATATGCCCATGACCAGAGACGTTTTCATCGGCCTCGTCAAGAACGCGGTGACGAACAGCGTGAGCGACATCCACCTGCGGCAGGACGAGAAGCCCTCGTTTCGCATGCGCGGCGACCTCGTCGCGGTGAAGATGGACCCGCTCACCGACGCGGACATGCGCGCGATCTGCCAGGTCATCATCAAAGACGAAGACGTGCTCGCCAAGCTCGCTAAGGACAAGCTCAAAGAGTACGATGGCTCCTACGCCATCAACGGCCTGTGCCGCGTGCGCATCAACTTCATGCGCTACCAAGGAAAGATGGGTCTCATCCTGCGCATCATCGCCGACAAGATTCCGAGCTCCGAGGAGCTCGGACTCCCGGAGGCCATCAACAAGATCGCCTCGGCCGGCCAGGGCCTGGTGCTCGTCACCGGGGCGACCGGTTCGGGGAAGAGCTCGACCCTCGCGGCGATGATCAACTACATCAACCGCACGCAGCCGGTGCACATCCTGACGCTCGAAGACCCGGTCGAGTTCGTGCACACGCCCATCAAGGCGCGCATCACCCAGCGCGAAATTGGCCAGGACACCGAGGACTTCGCCTCTGCCCTGCGCGCGGCCCTGCGGCAGGACCCCGACATCATCCTCATCGGCGAGATGCGCGACGCCGAGACCATTGGCATCGCCATCAAGGCCGCGGAGACGGGCCATCTGGTTTTCGGAACGGTTCACACGACGGACGCGCTGTCCACCATCGGCCGCCTCATTTCCATGTTCCCGCCCGAGGAGCAGCACGCGGTCCGGCAGCGGATTGCCGATAACCTCTTCGCGACGATCAGCCAGCGACTCGTTAAGAAAGCTGACGGAAAAGGACGGATTGCGGTCCAGGAGATCATGATCAACAATCCTGGCGTCCGCGAGGCGATCCAGGTC
>DAIPJL010000274.1:0-2260 GCA_036770305.1 Bacteriovoracaceae bacterium
GGCCCGCCACTTCGCGAGGAAGAGGTGCTGCTCGGGTTCGGCGGTGTCGCCGTACCACGAGTCGTTGGTGAGGTTGAGGATGAAGTCGATGGGACGAGGGGCGAGGTTCAGGAGCTGCGCCACGAACTCGCTCTGCAAGATCTCATAGCAGATCGGTGCGGCGAAGGTGCTGCCATTTTTTAGACTCATGGCGGGCGTCCGTTCGCCCTTGGCGAAGAAGGCCACCATCGGGAGAAGCTTCGCGACCGTGGGCTTGAGTGGGCCCACGGGGATGGTTTCGCCGAAGGGAATGAGGATGTGCTTGTGGTAGAGGTCGCGGAGCTGCCCTTGGGCCCCGAAGAGGAAGACGGTGTTGTAGTCAGTCTCAAAGCGCGACCCCCACATCAGCCCGGGTTTTTGATCGTAGCCGCCCACGACGAGTTCGGCGTTCGTCCGGGCGATGAGCTCGCGGAAGATCTCGGGGATGCGCTCGTCTCCTCGGAGCATGTCCTCGGACACCATCGCGAAGGGGTAGGCGGTCTCTGGCCAGACGATGAGGTCGAGGTCCTGCGGGTAGGAGGTCAGGCTCAGGCGTTGGTAGCGCGCGACGACGTCTTCCGTCGCTGACTCGTCTCCGAGCTCAGATTGAACCTTCAGGAAGTTTCCGATGTTCGCCTGCACGAGACGCAGGTTCACGCTGCGACCTTCGGCTCCCGCGTCGCGTGCGGGGAGGGCGACGAAGAGGTGGAGGCCAGCGAAGAGCAGGCTCGCCGCGACGGCGCTCTTCGCCCAGGGCCGGCGGCCGAGAACGGGGACCAGGCCTAGGACGAACCACCAGGTGAAGAAGGAGTAGATCCCGGCGCCGCCGACGGGGGCGAAGCTGAGGTGAGGTGCGAAGGCCAGCCACACGTGGCCCGCGTACACCGGGAACTGCTGCGGAAGAACCAGCTCGATGGCACTCAGGAAGACGGCGTTACAGAACACGCGCATCCCGACGGGCCAGCGCTCGACCCCGGGGAGGCGCGGAGAGTAGGCGAGCCAGATCAGCTGTCCCCAGAGAGCGGGGTTCAGCACCGGAGCGAGGCCCAGGGCAAGCAGGTGCGAGAGCCAGGAAGGAAGGCCACCGAACTCCTGGAGCGTGTGGGGGACCCAGTAGAAGCCCGCGAGATTGAAGCCGGTCTGGTGGAGGAGGGTGAAGAGCACGCGCCGGCGAGTGCTGCGGGCGCGGGCCAAGAGTGCGAGGATGAGCACCAGCGCGAGGGGGGAGAGCGGGACTGCGCCGCTTCCCCAGGCGTTCGGAAAAGCGAGGGCGTAGAGAGCACCGGAGCCGAGAGCGATGAGCGCGTACAACATAGCAAGAGTCTAAACCTCACGCGCGGACTTCGTAGAGGTAAATTTCTCTCTCCGGCTGACCGATACGCTACATATGGGCGTCGCCAGAACTCTACTGATATTGTCGGCTTTCGCACTGGCTGCGTGTAACAACGTAGCGGAGCTCAGCGTGCCCGCCGGTCAAAGTTCCTCGCCGCCGGTGAACCTCGCCTGGGACCGGAGCTCCCCGACGATCCTGGCCGGCGAGGAGATCACATTCAGCTTCTCCAACGGGACCCCGAACTACGTAACCGACGCCAACGGCGTGGGGACCTTCAGTGCGCTCACCCTGCTCTTCGTCGCACCGGTGAACCTCTCGGCGCGAGACCACACGATCTTCGCGCAGGACGCCGCGGGACTCACGGGCTCGAACCTCCTGCGCATCTCGGGCTTCGCTCCGCGCTCGACCATCGGCTTTCCGCTCACCTACGGTGACCAGAACTACCCCTCCGCGATCGTGGCAACGGCGGCGGGGAACGTCTTCGTGTCCGCGATCATCATCGACGCCCTCGGGTGGGAGCGCTGGGCGATCTACCGCTCGAGCGACCTCGGTGCCACCTGGGCGCTGGTGGACCAGTACATCAACGCCCTCGACGCCGAGTCGCATCCGCTCGGGATGGTCGCGAAGAACAACGACGTCTACGCCTGCGGGTACGAGTGGGTGCTCGGAGTGAATGATCTCGCCTGGGTGATCCGGAAATCCTCCGACCAGGGGAGTACCTGGAGCACCGTCGACTACCTCACCGACGCGGGTCAGGACCACCACTGCTACCACATCGCTCTGTCGCCCACCACGGGGAGTCTCGTCGCCGTCGGTAGTCGCAACGGCCAGGGGATCATCCGCGAGAGCACCGACGACGGCGCGAGCTGGACCACGGTCGGGACCTTCCCGGGCGTGTTCGAGATGCAC
>DAIPJL010000275.1:0-2248 GCA_036770305.1 Bacteriovoracaceae bacterium
CTTCCCACCTCCGGCAGGTATCGGCGGTATTCTTCGTCCATCTGCGCCCCGCTCAGCACGCCGCCGCTGAAGCGTGGCTCGAGGCCACGGTGGTGCTGTAGCTGGTTCCAGAAGCTAAAAGGAGCGCGCGACTTGTGGGCCTCCTGCGCGAGGTGGTAGGGCCCCAGTGCTTCGAGGTTCACCTCCTCTAGCAACGCCTCCAGCGAGGCCGAGAACTGCAGGCCTAGAGAGAGGCGAAAGCGGTAGGCGCGCAGGAGTCGCACGGGATCTTTCACGAAGTGCTTGGCGTCCACGGCGACGAGCTCGCGGCGCGCGAGATCATTCTTCCCGCCCCAGGGGTCGACGAGCTCCCAGGCGCCACCTTGATAGAGGGCGCCCATGGCATTGACGGTGAAGTCGCGCCGGGCACTGGCGTCGGCGAAGCTCAGCCGCGGATCAGCGACGGACTCGAAGTCGCCGTGGCCCCAGCTCTCGCGGTGGGCGTAGACCTCCCGGCGCGCGGGAGCGATCTGCCAGTTGAGCTCCTGGTGCTTGATGCGTGCCACGCAATGCGCCTCTTCGTCGATGCTGTAGTGTCTGCGAAGAACCCCCAGGAAGCGTTTCCAGCCGCCGGCGTCGAAGCTCTCGTGGTGCAACTCGAAGTCCCAGTCATGAATCGCCTCCGCGCCCATCAGCAGGTCGCGCACGGCGCCGCCGACGAGGTAGGCGCGCACGCGCTGCACCCGGCAGCGCTCGAGGAACTGGTGAATCTCCTCCGGTAGCAGTGCGACCAGCCGCTCGAGACTCATCAGGCCTTCCGGATCTGCCGGGCGCCTTCCACCAGGTGGGTGTAGAGACCCTTGATCTTAAGGCCCTCCGCCTCTTCCACACGGCAGGCGAAGCGGATGGTGTTGTTAAACACCTCCGAGCCCTTGAGGACTTTGACTTTATCTTTGTAGTAGGAGCGGTTGAGCACGTGCGTCGGCACCACCGCCATGCCAAGGCCGTCGTAGACGCCCTGGAGGAGCTGGCCGAAGGAGTTCACCACCAGGCGCGTCTTGAGCTGGCGCGGCAGGGCGCCGAAGTGCTCGCGGCACCAGCGGAAAAAGAGCGGATCGTTCTCCTCGAACATCAGCACCGGGAACTCGAGGAGCTCCTTGAGCGATGTTTTATCAGTGATCTTGTAGTCTTTGTGATCGGGGAAGACGAGAGTGGAATGCTCCTCGTGCAGCACCCAGCTCTGCGCCCAGGCCGGCACCTGGTAGTCCGGAAGGATGAGGCAGTCCACGTCCCCGCGCTCGAAACGGCGGTTGAGGTTCTCCGGGAAGTCCATGCTGATCTTCACCTCGAGTTCGGGGTGCAGCGCCAGGTAGTCGATGATCTGGGCGCTGATCCAGCTCTTGCCGAGGCCCGCGAGCGTGCCGACGTGGAGCGTGCCGCTGACGGTGTTCGCCTCCTGGTGGATCTGCTCGATGACGTCGTCGACGCGCTTGAGGTAGGACTTCGCCACCTTCGCCAGACGCCGGCCAGCGTCGGTCAGCGTGACGTTCTTCCCGTGGCGCGCAAGCAGGATGAAGCCGACTTTCTGTTCCAGCGTCTTGAGCGTCTGCGACACCGCCGACTGGGTCACGCCGAGCGACTCGGCCGCTTTGGAGATGCTCTCGCTCTGGGAGAGTGCGATGAGGACCTGCAGGTGACTGGATTCGTACTTCATCTCGGGGCGTCCTAAAAAAACGAGGGACCAGGTTACCCTGATCCCTCGTGAATCGATCAATAACTTGCGAAGAAGAGCTGATTAGTCAGCACGTTCCTGCAACTTTTCTTTGCGGTCGTTCATGACCTTCTCTTGGACGTGACTTGGGCAGGGCTCGTACTTGGCGAACTCCATGGAGTAGCCGGCCTTACCAGCAGTCCCCGAACGCAGAGTGGTCGAGTAGCCGAACATTTCCGAGAGCGGAACGTGGGCGTTGATGATCGCATCACCAGTGTCTGTCGTCTCAGAGCCGAGGATCACACCGCGACGAGAAGACAAGTCACCGATGACGAAACCTTGGTACTCCTGCGGAGACTCAACTTCGACCTTCATGATGGGCTCGAGAAGAACCGGGTTCGCTTTCTTGATCGCATCGCGCATCGCCATACGAGCGGCGATACGGAAGGCCATGTCCGACGAGTCAACGTCATGGTACTGACCGTCCTGCAGGAAGGCCTCGACTCCAATCACGGGGAAGGCCGCGAGGGGACCTTTGTTCATGACGTCATTGAAACC
>DAIPJL010000276.1:0-2231 GCA_036770305.1 Bacteriovoracaceae bacterium
TGGTGCAGCGGCGCTGGTACGAGCTCTCTCAGGGGGGCATCCCCTCGCAGCTTCCGCCGGGGATCCACTTCGGCGTCGACGCCGGCGTGCGCGTCGTGGGCGTGAAGGTGCGCTGGCCCGTGAGGGCGCGCTCTCGCGCTCGTGAGCACCAGACCCTCGAACGGCTCTACAAGATCACCGACGATGGCAAGAAAGGCCACGCCGTGTTCACCCTCTGCGAGAACGGCCAGCTCCACGCGGAGCGCTTCCGTTGTGCGCTCTAAGGAGTCCCATGAGATTCGCCGCCCTTGTCACCGGCCTGGTCTTCTCTATCGCCGCCGCCGCCGCGCCGGTGGTCGGTCAGTTCACGCTGAAGGGAGTCACCTACAAGGTCGAGAAGCTCACGGAGGGCCACGGCGTGATCTGGGGCATGGACTTCGTCGCCGCGGACCAGCTGCTCTTCACGGAGAAAGCGGGCCGGCTGCTGCTCCTGGACCTGCGCTCCGGGCTCGCGCAGACCGTGAAGAACCCTCCGGAAGTCTACGCCGCGGGCCAGGGGGGCCTTCTGGACCTCGCCCTCGCGCCGGACTTCACCAAGAGCAAGTGGGTCTACGTCAGTTACGCCAAGCGCGTGGGGAGCAAGAACACGACGGCCCTCGCGCGCGCACAGCTGGACCTCCCGAAGCGCAGCTTCGGCCCGTGGGAGGAGCTCTTCGTCGCTCGGCCCGCCTTCGAGACTGCGCACCACTACGGCTCGCGGATCGCCTTCGACGAGCAGGGGCACCTCTTCCTCTCCGTTGGTGACCGCGGCCAGGATCAGCTCGCTCAGTCGCTCGAATCCCACAGTGGAAAAATCCTGCGCCTCACCCTCGAGGGCAGGGCCGCGGCGGGGAACCCCTTCGAGCAAGATCCCAAAGCGCTGAAAGAAATCTGGAGCTACGGGCACCGCAATCCCCAGGGACTTTTTTTCGACAAGGCGTCGCAAAAACTCTACGAGCACGAGCACGGGCCGATGGGCGGCGACGAGATCAACCTCATCGAAGGGGGCAAGAACTACGGCTGGCCCGTGATCACCTACGGCCGGGAGTACTCCGGCGCACCGGTCGGCCGCGGCGAGACCGCGCGCCCGGGCATGGAGCAGCCGCTGCACTACTACGTGCCCTCGATCGCGCCGAGCGGGCTGCTGCTGTACCGGTCGAAGGCGCTGCCGGCCTTCACCGACCGCTTCGTCTCCGGGGCACTGGCGCTCCAGCACCTCAACGTGCGCAGTCTCTCGCCCTGCCGGAGCGACTGCGAAGAACGGCTGGTGAAGAACCTCCAGGAGCGCGTGCGCGACGTCGCCGCCGACGAAGCCGGCGCGGTCTACTTCTCCACCGACAGCGGGCGCATCTACCGCATCACGAAGTAGCCTGTGACTGTGCTTTCTTCTTAATGAGGTCGACAAGGCCCTTGAGCGGCTCGGGCATCACCTGGAAGTTCAGCGTGCAGATGTAGACCTGCGAGCGCGGGAGTTGCTTGAGTTCGTAGGTCTTGAGGTTGTCCGTGGGTCGCAGCAGGTGGTCCGGCACGATGGCGATCCCCGCGCCCTTCTTGACCAGGTTGACGACCGCGGTGATCGAGTTCACGGCGATGATCTGGCGCGAGTGCTTCTTGTACACGTGCATGAGGTTGTCGTTCTCGTTGTAGAGCACCCAGGGGTACTCCGAGGCGTCCTTCGGGTTGATCTCGGCCTTGGAGATGAGCACGAGCTTTTCGTCGAAGACCTTCAGCGAACTCGACAGCTCGCTCTGAATGTTCTCGGTGGAGAACACCAGGTCGTAGTTGCCGCTCATGAGCTTTTCCTTGAGCTTCTCCATGGGCTGGACTTCAACGATCAGTGAGAGGCCCTTCTGCTTGGCGTAGTCGTGGATCACGTCGTTGAACCAGTTCTCCAGGAGGCCGTGGAGGATCCCGATGCGCAGAGTGCGCTTGAGCTGGCCCAGGAACACCTGTGCTACGTCTTTCTCGAAGCGCTCGAGGAGGTTCACCAGTGCCTGCCCTTTCTCGGTGAGGATCACTCGCTTCGACGAGCGGATGATGAGCTGGAAGCCCAGCGATTCTTCCAGGAGTTTGATCTGCCGGCTCACGGCGCTCTGGGCGATGTTGAGCTCTTCGGCGGCACGAGAGAAATTCAGCAGGCGCGCGGTGACCAAGAACGCGCGCAGGTAGCGGTAATCGAGATCCACCTCTCTCATTTAGGTCCTCGCTTGCGC
>DAIPJL010000001.1:0-68432 GCA_036770305.1 Bacteriovoracaceae bacterium
GCCTCTACCAGGCCTACGCGGGCATCCTCGGTGCGCTGATCGGGAGCTTCCTCAACGTCGTCATCTACCGGCTCCCACGAGACAAGGAACTCGCCTTCGCGCGGTCAGCGTGTCCGCACTGCGGCGCTCTCATCCGCTGGTGGGAGAACGTGCCGGTGCTCTCCTGGCTCTACCTGCGGGGGAGGTGCCGGGCGTGCGGCGGGCCGATCCACTGGCGCTACCCGCTCGTCGAAGCGCTCACCGCCCTTGTCTTCTTCCTGAGTTTTCCGGAGCAGTTGACGCCCTTTGCGCTCTGGAAGTGGGCCTTCCTCTGCGCCTTCGCGAGCATCATGCTCTGCCACCTCTTCATCGACCTCGAGCATCGCCTCCTGCTCGACAAGCTCAACGTCGCGCTGCTCCTGCTCGTCGTTCCCTACGCACTTTTTTTCCAGCCCTTACTCATGTGGGTGGTCGGCGGGCTCCTCGGTTTCGGCGGGCCCTTTCTAGTTTCTTGGGCGTTCTACAAGCTGCGGGGTCAGGTGGGCCTCGGCGGCGGAGACATCAAACTCTGGGGCGTGCTCGGTGTATTCCTCGGGCCCATGGGCATCGTCGAGAATATTTTCTTCAGCTGCCTCCTCGGCTCTCTGGTAGGGATCGCGCTGATCGCTCTGCGCCGCTACGACCGGAGCGCGGGCATTCCCTTCGGCCCTTACATCGTGGTCGTGAGTTTCGTGCAGGCCTTTTTCCCCGGCGTGCTGAGTTTCATTTTCTAGCGCAGCGACCGTCCGAGTAAGCCGCTCAGCTACTAAGCTGCGCTAAATCCTTGAAGAGCCGTTTCAACGCGGCCTATAATTCAACTAATAGGGTGTCGAGCATAAGGATGGCTTCGCGTGCCAAGTTTGCAGGATCAAATTAAAGAGCTCATCGGAGGCCTGAACGCGGGCCCGTTGATCGGCGTCGACATCGGGTCGCACAGCGTGAAGGTCTGCGAGATGAGCGGCTCGAAGAACTCCTGGAGGCTCGAGAAGTTCGCCATGGTGAAGCTCTCCGAGGCGGCCATCATCGAGGACGAGATCCAGCGTCCGGAAGAAGTGCTCCAGGCCATCGACGAGGCGTTCAAGACCGCCGGGATCAAGTCGAAGGCGGTGGTCGTGGGCCTGTACGGCCAGAATACGATGACGAAGCGGATGAGTGCCCCGGACGGCACGAACGAAGAAGTCCAGGACCACCTCCTGTGGGAAGTCGAACAGTACATCCCCTTCGGCGCCGAGGAGAGCGAGGTCGACTTCGCCGTGATCGGCGAGAACGAGAGCGGTGGAAAGGACGCCGTCGTCGTCGCCGCACGCACGGAGGTCGTCGAGCGCTTCGAGAAACTCCTCATCGAGGCGAAGTACCAGGTCAAGGGCGTGAGCCTCAACGTCATCGCGCTCTCGAACCTCTTCGAGGCGACCGCGGTCGCGCAGAACCCCGACCTCGACGAGGGCACGATCATCCTCGACTACGGCGCCCAGAGCATCAAGATCATCATCTACAAGGGCGGAGGGCCCATCTTCACCAAGGAGATCCCCGTCGGCGGGTCGTTCATCACCGAAGAGATCCAGCGCCAGATGGCCGTGAGCTACGAGGACGCCGAGAACCTCAAGACCATCGGCGACGACAACGGGAACCTCCCCGAGGAGATCCTGTCCATCATCCAGAGCCAGCTCGAGGGCCAAATCAGCGAGCTCAAGAAGAACCTCAACTTCTACATCTCCGCGGGAAGCGCGGAGCAGGTCCAAAACTGCTTCCTGCTCGGCGGGGGCGCGAAGATGCCGCTGCTCAAGGACATGATCGAACAGAGCATCGGCATGGAGGTCCAGTTCTTCAACCCCTTCGATTACGGTCTCAAGTGCGCCGCCAAATCCCTGGCCGGCGAGCTCGACACGATTGGTTCCGTGGGCTGCGTCGCCATGGGACTGGTGATGAGGTAAGCGGATGATTTGGGTTAACCTCAGCACGCAGAAGAAGCCCGTCGACCTCGCCAACGTCGGCGGTTTCGACCTCTCGAAGCTGAACGTCAAGCTCGTCGTGATCGCCATCGTCACGCTCTACCTTCCGGACTTCCTGCTCGTCGATAGCCTCCAGCAGACCCGCGCCACGGCCGAGGCGACGCTCGAGGAGCTCACCAAGAAGAAGGGCAAGCTGGCGAAAGAGGTCGCGGCGCTGAAGGACTTCGACGTCGAGATCAATAGCCTCAACCGGAAGGAAGAGGAGCTCGCGAAGAAGCGCGAGATCGTGAAGGACATCCTCACGACGAAGAAGAACCCGTGGAGCATCCTCGTCTACGTGTCGAAGAACATCCCGCCGGAGGCCTGGCTCACGGAGATCACCTACGAGGATTCGAAGATCAAGCTGAAGAGCATCTCGAGTGACTACACCAGCCAGGGGGTCTTCCTCGAGAACCTCAAGAAGTCCGTCTTCTTCGACAAGGACATCACCTTCACGAAGACCGACCTCGCCACTGACAACCCCGAGCTCCAGGGCTACGCGCCCTTCGAGATGGTCGCCAAGATCGTGAGGTTTGAGTGAAAGAACTCCTCTCCAAATTCCTGGCGCAGCTCCACGTCATCATCTTCCTCTACGCGGCGTGGTCGGTGTACAGCCTCTACGACGAGCACAACACGAACCTCGCCTCCATCGAGGAGCAGTTCCCGTCGCTGCAGGAGGAGATCGAGGCTTCCGAGAAGAAGCTCAGCAAGATCGACGAGTACCGGAAGAACCGCGAAGAAGCCGAGCTCCGCGTGCGCGAGGTCTTCAGCTCCATCGACAGCCTCCAGAAGCAGCTCCCGCAGGAAGTGAACGACCTCGAGGTCCTCGACTTCCTCACGAAGGAGGCGCGGGCGCTGAACATCATGGACTTCCAGATCAACCCGCTGCCGGAACAGAAGATGGGCTTCTACATCTCGAAGCCCTACTCGATCAAAGGCAAGGGGACCTTCCTCCAGTTCCTCGTGTTCCTCGAGCGCATCGACTCCGCGGAGCGCCTCTTCAACGTCAAGAAGCTCGCGCTCCTTTCGGGCCTCGAGCTCCAGAAGTCGCGCTTCCGGGTCATCGACGTCGACCTCGTCATCGACACCTTCAAGTACAACAGTGCGCACACGGAAACGCTCGGGATCAAAGAGGCAGAGCCCGCCGGGGCGCAGCCGGCGCCGCGGCCTCGCTCAAGAAGGGGGCGTGAGTGAAACGCGACACATTCCTACTGGTCACCGGTCTCCTGATCGCCCAGCTGGCGGCTCCGAACACGGCGCGGGCGCAGCGGCGCGCCGCCGATCTTTTCCGCGACAAGACCTCGATCGAAAATCCGCTGGACCTGCGGGACCCCTTCAAGCCACCCCTCCGGCGCGTGGCCCGAGACCGCGGCGGACGCCAGTCCCGCGGCGCCAATGGCGTCTACACGAACATCGCCCGCATCGGCGACGTCGACACGCGGGCGCTCATGGTGGTGGGGGTGATCATGGGTAAGGAGCGCTACGCGATCGCGAAGGTCACCGGAAAAGAAGGCGTCTTCAAGCTCACGGAGGGCATGCGCCTCGGCGCCGACAACGCAGAGTTGAAGGCGATCCACCCCGGCGGGATCATACTGGTGGAGAAACTTGTGAACGTCTACGGCGAGGAAGAATACTTGGAGACAGTCATTCCAATCTCGAAGTAGAATTGAACCAACGACGCGAGGGATTTCTCCCCGCACTCAAAAGAGCGCGCTATGAAAAACGGATTTTTCATTTTTGCCCTGTTGCTCCTCGCCTCCCTCGAGGCCCGTGCCCAGGCGATCAAATCAGTCAACTTCCTCCAGGTCGGCGACATCAGCAAGTTCGTCATCGAGCTCGACAAGCCGGCGATCGCTGAGCGCTTCCACGTCCAGGAAGACAAGCAGATCATCCTCGACATCAAGGGCGTCACGGCCGACAAGAAAATGCTCCGCGGGATCAACACCTCGGAGTTCGAAGGCGCTACCGTCTACATCTCCGGCTACCCCAAGCCGGGCTCCGAGAAAGACATCCGCTTCGCGGTCCAGCTGCGCGACAACGTGCGCTCGCTCCTCGAGTCCCAGGAGAACAAGATCGTCCTGAGCATCGAGAACCGCTTCGGCGTCTTCTCGCGGAAGACCGTTGCGAACTCCGACGGCTTCGCCACCATGGCACAGGCGGACGCGGCGGCCGCGACGGCGGGGAAGAAGCCCGACCCGAAGGGCCCCGGCGAGCGCGAAGACTCGGTGAAGATCAACATCCCGAAGTCCACGACAGTGGAGGACATCCTCGAGAACCTCACGCTCGCCGGGCCCAAGCGCTACGTCGGCAAGCGCATCTCGATCTACGTCCGCGAGGTTCCGATCGCCGACATCCTCGAGATGATCGCCGAGACCTCGGGCTTTAACATCATCATCGACTCGGAGGTCGCGGCGCTGCCTCCGCTCACGCTAAGCCTCACGAACATCCCCTGGGACCAGGCCCTGGACACCGTGTTCTCGATCGCGAAGCTCGTCGCCTCGAAGAACTCGAACATCCTGTCGATCCGCACGAAGGCGAAGGCGCAGACCGAGCGCGAGGCGGAGCTGAAGGCGGAGGCCATGAAGGCGAGCCTCGAGCCGCTCGTCACGAAGGTCTTCCCCTTGAGCTACGCGATCATGGCGGACCTCAAGAAGATCCTCGAGGGCTACATCACCAAGCGCGGTTCCATGGCCGACGACCCCCGCACGAACAGCCTCATCATTCAGGAGACCATCGGGAACATCGAGCGCGTGAAGAAGATCATCGAACTCCTCGACACGCAGACGCCGCAGATCCTCATCGAGTCGAAGATCGTCGAGGCGACGGAGAACTACGCGAAGAAGATCGGCCTGTCGAACGGCATCTCTTTTGGCTACGACCCGGTCCTCCAGGGCCCCATCACGAACGTGGGTCCCGGGTTCAGCTTCTCCACCGCCGGCGGAAACGCCGAAGCCGGCCAGAGCGCCTTCGGCCTCAACATCCAGTCCTTCAAGCGCCTGGCGAACCTCAACGTCGCGCTCGAGCTCATGGAGAGCGAGTCGAAGGTCCGCATCGTGACGGCGCCGAAGATCGTCACGCAGAACAAGCGCGAGGCCACCATCACGAGCACGGACACGACGAGCTTCCAGGTGCAGACGGCGCAGCCGGGGGCGCCGCCGCTGATCACCTTCCAGCAGATCCCGGTCGCGCTTTCGCTCAAGGTGACGCCGCAGGTGACGAACGAGGGCTCGATCAACATGGCCGTCACCGTGAACAAGGGTTCTTTCGGCCCGCGGCCACCGGGCGCAGCTCTCGCGCCGCCGAACACCACCGAGCGCCAGCTGACGACGAACGTGCTCGTGGAGAACGGCTCGACGATCGTGCTGGGCGGCCTGTATAGCACCGAGACTTCCGAGAACCACCAAGGGATTCCATTCCTGAAGGACCTCCCGCTGGTCGGCTGGCTCTTCCGGACTCCGCACAACCCGCAGACGGCGCGCACCGAGCTCCTGATCTTCCTTACTCCTCGAGTGATCAATCAGGAAGAGGCGGGCCTGGTCAA
Source organism: Bacteriovoracaceae bacterium (assembly GCA_036770305.1). Taxonomy (GTDB): domain Bacteria; phylum Bdellovibrionota; class Bacteriovoracia; order Bacteriovoracales; family Bacteriovoracaceae; genus UBA6144. The sequence goes on from DAIPJL010000001.1 coordinate 5,548, forward strand.
TCGTTCCAGCGCGCCGACGCTCTAGGAGCCCGCGATGGCACCGAGGCGCCCAGCCACCGCACTGCTGAGCAAGTACCTGGAGCAGTACCGCCGGCAGCCCGCGTCGCGGGTCTTCGCGCCGCTGGCGGAAGCGTACCGCAAGCTGGGTATGCTCGACGAAGCCCTGCAGGTGCTGCGCGACGGCCTGCGGAGGCATCCGAACTACGTGCTTGGTTACCTCGTGCTCGCGCAGTGCTACGCGGATCAGCGCAAGCACGAAGCCGCCTACCAGACGCTCATGCCGCTGGCGCCGAAGAACCTCGACAACCATTCGCTGCAGCGGCTCTTCGCGCAGACCTGCCTCGAACTCGGCTACCTCGACGAGGCCCTCGAGACCTTCAAGTACCTTCTCTTCCTCAATCCGCGGGACCCCTTCTACGCGGAGAAAGTGCGCACCCTGGAAGACGATCTCCAGCGCCGGACGATCATCAAGCCGCAGTCCGCGCTCAAGAAGGCGCCGGGCCACACGCCGGTGTCCGAGAGCCTCGAGGAAGACTGGGCGATGGTCGACTTCGCCGGGAGAGACACTGCGCCCGCGGCGAGCACGGACGAAGACCAGTGGACCATGCGCACGACTGTGCCGCAGGAGCAGCGCGCTCCCCAGCCCTCGCTGCCGGACGAGTGGAAGATCATGGAGCGCTCCATCGACGACGATTTCTTCAGCGACGAAGAGGTCGAGCCGGAGGACGCCGAAGCTCCGGTGGCGGCGGACGCGGCGCCGCTGGCGTCGCACACGCTCGTGGACCTCTACCTCGCACAGAACCACCTCGCGCCGGCGATCGATCTCCTCGAGAGCTTCCTGCAGCAGAACCCGAACGACCAGCGTTCGCGCGCGCGCCTCGCCGAACTCAGAGGGCAGCCGAGTCCAGCGGTGGAACGTCTTCCTGACGCCGAAGCGGAGTCGGGCCACGACGTGCTCATGCGCATGATCGAAGAAGAAGTGCACGCTCCTCTCGGACAGAAGATGGAGCGCGCGTATCGGCTCTTCCTCCAGCACATCCAGCTCACCGCAGACGAGAAGAGGGGCCATGGCTAAAAGATTCTTAGTGCTCAACGGCCCGAACCTGAACCTCCTCGGAACGCGCGAACCCGAGGTCTACGGAAGCTTCACCCTCGCGGAACTCGAGGAGTACACGTCGCAGCGTCTCGCAACGCATTCGGTGCAGCTCGAATGGAAGCAGTCGAATCATGAAGGTGATTTAGTGCAATGGATTCAAGATGCCGCTTCGCAGAACTTTGCTGCGGTCATCCTTAATCCCGGTGGCTATTCGCACACATCCGTGGCCATTCATGACGCAATAAAAAGTGTGAAAATTCCAGTGATTGAAGTTCACCTCTCGAATGTCTATCGGCGCGAAGGGTTCCGACAGACTTTATTGACGGCAAAGGCCTCGCTGGGCATAATGAGCGGGCTCGGAAAAGACGCCTACTGGCTTGCCGTTATGTCGCAACTCTAAAAGGAAGCCCTTCATGTACCAGACAACTGACTTTCGCAAAGGTCTCAAGATTGAGCTCGAGGGAAAACCGTACCTCATCGTGGAATTCCAACACGTCAACCCAGGTAAGGGCTCGGCTTTCGTGCGCACGCGCCTCAAGAACCTCGAGACCAACCAAGTCATCGAGAAGACCTTCAAGGCCGGCGTGGACACCGCCGGCAAGCCGGACATGGAAGAGCGCGAGATGGAGTTCAACTACTCCGACATGGACGGCTTCAATTTCATGGAGCAGTCCACCTTCGAGATGATCCACCTCTCGAACGAGCAGGTCGGCGACTACAAGTACTACCTCCAGGAAGGCATCAAGGTCTTCGTGCTCTACTACAACGGCCGCCCGATCGCCATCGAGGTGCCGAACTTCGTGAACCTCAAGGTCGTCAGCACGGACCCGGGCCTCAAGGGAGACACGGCTTCCGGCGGCAGTAAGAAAGCGATCATGGACACGGGCCTGCAGGTCAACGTCCCGCTCTTCATCAAAGAGGGCGAAGTCCTGAAGATCGACACGCGCACTGGCGAATACATCGAACGAGCAAAGGTTTAATCCCATGGCCATCGACATGAAAGGTCTCAAAGACTTCGTCAAACTCGCGAAGGACTCCGGCGCTTCGGAGCTCGTCTACGAAACCAAGACCATCAAGCTAAAGGTGAACTTCGGCGCCACCGGGCCGGTGGTCATGAGCACTCCGAGCTACGCTGCTCCCGCAGCCGCAGCGCCGGCGCCGGCCGCTGCTCGCGCCGCCGCGGTGGAAGCCCCGAAGGCTGCCGCGGATGCGAACCTCCACGTGATCAAATCTCCCTTCGTGGGAACCTTTTATTCTTCACCTGCGCCGGGCAAGCCCGTTTACGTGAAGGTCGGCGATAAGGTGAAGGCCGGCCAGACCCTCTGCGTGCTCGAAGCCATGAAGATCATGAACGAGATCGACGCGGACGCCGCGGGGGAGATCGTCGAGATCTGCGTGGATAACGAGAGCCTCGTCGAGTATGGCCAACCGCTCTTCAAGATCAAGCGCGCATGAGCTCGGTGAAGGTGTTCACGAAAGTCTTGATCGCGAACCGCGGCGAGATCGCCGTGCGCATCATCCGGTCGTGCCGAGAGCTCGGAATCCAAACGGTCGCCGTCCACTCGACCGCGGATGAAGACAGCCTGCACGTGAAGATGGCCGACGAGTCCGTCTGCATCGGCCCAGCGAAGAGCGCGCAGAGCTACCTGAACATTCCGCAGCTGCTTTCCGCCGCCGACATCACCGGCGCGGACGCCATTCATCCGGGCTACGGCTTCCTCTCCGAAGACGACGAATTCTCCGAGATGTGCGCGAAGTGGGGCATCACCTTCATCGGGCCCTCACCCGAGTGCGTGCGCAAGATGGGTGACAAGATCGAGTCGAAGATCCTCGCGCGGGAAGCCGGCGTTCCGACGCTCGAGCCGATCTACGTGAAGGGCAAGTCCCTCGACGAGGTGAAGGCCGAGGCCCGCAAGATGGGCTACCCGATCCTCATCAAAGCGTCGGCCGGCGGCGGCGGCCGCGGCATGAAGCGCATCGAGAGCGAAGCCGAGCTCCCGGACACGCTCGCGCGCCTCGAGGTCGAAGCGAAGAACGCCTTCGGCGACGGCACGCTCTTCATCGAGAAGTACATCCAGAATCCTCGCCACGTGGAGATCCAGATCCTCGCGGACAAGCACGGTAACGTGCTTCACCTCGGCGAGCGCGACTGCACGATCCAACGGCGCTTCCAGAAGATCCTCGAGGAGAGCCCGTCGCCGGTGCTCCCGGAGAAGACGCGCGAAGAGATGTGCGCGGCTTCCATCCGCCTCGCGAAGGCGGTGAAGTACGACTCCGTCGGCACCGTCGAGTACCTCTACGACCAGGACGACGGCAAATTTTACTTCATGGAGATGAACACGCGCATCCAGGTCGAGCACCCGGTGACCGAGCAGCGCACTGGCATCGACCTGATCGCCGAGCAGATCCGTGTGGCCATGGGCCACGAGCTGAAACTCCGACAAAAAGACATCACTTTCCGTGGCCACGTCATCGAATTCCGCATCAACGCGGAGGATGGCCGGACGGGCATGCCCTCGCCGGGGTTGATCACGCATTATCACAGACCTGGCGGCCTGGGTGTGCGATCAGACGACTTTATTTATACGGGATATACCGTACCGCCCTACTACGACTCGATGGTTTCCAAGGTCATCGTCACCGCCGACAGCCGCGAGAAGTGTCTCGCGCGGGGGATGCGCGCGCTCACCGAAATCGTCGTGTCTGGTATCCAGACGAACATCGATCTGCACAAAAAAATCATCACGGATAAGGACTTTGTGGAGAACCGATATTCCACAAATTTTCTCACGAAACTTCTCGAATAAAGTATAATGAATTCAGGATGTTGGGCAACCCCAGGAGGGGGTTATCATGGATCATTACGAGGAAGCTCGGAAAGCTTTCGATGAGCGCCGCTACCTCGAGGTGTTGGCACACCTCGAACGACTCGGTCGCGAGCTCACCGCGCACGAGGCCTGCGAAGTTTCGCGGCTGAATTTTTTATCCGCCAGGGCCCTCGGCGATCGCGAAGCGTGGCGACTGCTCAAGGCGTGGGTCGCGCGCATCGAGGACGGTGCCCACGCGCTAGAGGTCGCCAGCGAACACCTCGCGCTCGTGCCCGCGGAGCACCTCGAGTTCTACCACGAGCTCTGCGCGAGAATTTTTTTTCAGCGCGGAGAGCTCGGCCGCGCCTGCGCGTCCGCGAAGCGCCACATCGATCTGCTCTTCAGTAAGAAGGCCCTCCCGCAGCTCGCGGCAGCGACCGAGAAGTACCGCCGTCAGTTTCCGCATGAGTTGAGCTTGCTCTTCACGGCGCTCTCGGTGGCGGCGCTCGCCGGTGATCCCGCCCGCGCGACCGAGAGCTACCAGGAACTGCAGGAAACCGTCCGGCGCCGCTGGCACAAGCTCGAGGGCATCGGAACTCACACGCGCGCGGAGGTGCTGGCGATGGCCACACAGGCCGTCGAGCAGCTGGACACGAGCTCCGGCGAGGCGGTGATCCTGCAGAGCTACGCGCTGCTCTGTCAGCGGCTGCAGGAGCGACGGCGTCTCTCGGCGAGTGAGTGGAAGAAGCTCCTCGAGCTCGTGGTCTACGACGCGAACTGGCGCCACCTCAAACTCGCGCTCGAGCACGCGCTCCTCGCCGAAGACTCCGAGCTGGCCACGGAAGTTCTCCGTCAGCTGAAGCTGAAGCCCGGTTTCTCCGTCGTGAAGCTCACGCGCTTCGACGCGCACATCCGCGACTTCTATTTCTCGCGCAAACCCCAGGCCGAAGCTCCGGCCTACCGGTCGCCGCTCACCGCCGAGGACCTGCGACTGACAGAAAACGCGCCGACCCCGGTGGCCACCTCCGTCGCCGATCCGGAGGTCCCCGACGAAGAGCTGAAGACCATCGAGCTCAATGCGATCAGCCAGATCGCCCACGTGGCACCGCCGGTCGACGTTCTCTTCGAGCTTGTCATCACCTACAAAACTCTCGGGTTTCAGCGGGTGACCGGCTGGATTCTGCGCCGTCTCAGCAGCGGCGTCGACCTCTCGGAGAAGCAGCGGAAGAAGCTGGCCTACCTCAGCGTGATCCACTCGATCGACTGCGGCCAGGACTACCACGCGCTCGCCGTCCTCGAGGAACTGCTGGGGGACTCCGCGCTCGGCCTCGACGAACTCAAGGAGCTCAAGTACGTGCAGGGGAGCGTCTACCAGCGGCTCGGCTTCACCGCAGAAGCCGCCGCGGCCTACGCGGTGGTCGCCGCACTGGACCCGGCCTACCGTCGCCTCTCGGAAAGGATCGCAAGCCTTGGCCCGCGTTAACACCGTGCTGGTATTCTTCCTGCTTCTCTTCGCGGCCCTCAGCGCCGCGGCCTGGGCGTTTCTCCAGTCGCGTTCCTTCGGTCAGCTCCTGTCGCGTGCGGTGACCGAGATCTCCTCGAAACAGTTCGACACGAAGGTGCGCTTCAGCCGCGTTGGGATCCACTTCTTCCCCCCCGGGCTTTCGCTCGAGAACGTCAGCCTCCGCTACGAACGCCAGGGGACGCGCATCGACGCCGAAGCCGGGTCGCTCGGCGTGGTCTTCGACCTGCGCTTCTACTCGCAGAACAAGCTCCACCTCGGGGAGGTCTACCTCTCGGAGGGCTTCGCGGACCTGCGCTTCGAGCCGAGCACGACGGAGAGCACGCATCCCTGGGACCTGATCCAGTCGGAGCTCAAGAAGCTGCCGATCGACGTCGGCACGATCCGCATCACGGATAGCCGGATCAGCGTCCTCGAGACGACCGTCGACGCCCATCACCTCGAGCTCAACCCCGGCCCCGAGGTTGTCACCGTGGACGCCGAACTCAAGCTCATCAAGCACCAGTCGATGCCCAGTAGCGTCGACGTTCTGCGCATCCGTGCGGACGTGAAGCGTGAGGTCCTGACGGCGAAGACCGTGCAGGTGATGCAGAAGAGTTCGAAGCTCCTCGCCAGTGGCGTGGTCGAAAACTGGGCCGACCGCGAGCGCCTCCGGGTGGCCGGGAACTTCGAGAGCGAGCTCTTCGTCCCCGACCTCCACGAATGGGGCGACCTCCCGGTCGTCCGCCTCGAGAGCGGAGTGCTGCGGGCCAAGGGAGAGTTCCGGTGGTCGGCGGCGGAGAAGTTCGCCGGCAGAGCGGACCTCGTGGTGTCGGGCCTGCGCTCGAACGTCGCGGTCGCCCAGCGCATCGAAGCTCAGGCGGAGGCGCGGGACCAGCGCATCTTCGTGAGCCAGTTTCGCCTGCGCAACAATGACGAAAAGCTCGAGCTGATCGAGCCCGCCGTGCTGGTGGACCTCGCGAACGACCGGCTGCTGCCGAACGCTCTCCCGCTGAGAGCCGACAAGCTCTCCCTGAGCAATGCCCTCTCGGTCCTCGGGCCCGCGCTGGCGCCGCTGAAGGGGACGCTCACCGGGAACCTCCTCTTCCGGCTCAAGGGCCAGGACCTTTTCTTCACCCCGGCGAAGGGCTTCCAGCTCGATCGCCTGCGCCTCGACGTCGACGGTGACGGCGAGAACAACATCATCGACGCACCCGTCGTCTGGCTCGAGGACACGGAACTCATGGTGGTCAACGGAACCTTCGTCGTGAAGGGTCAGGTGCGCGCGCCGCTCTCACAGGTCGAGGTCGAGGGCTTCGTGAGCCGCGACGAGGTGCGCGTCGACGCGAAGGCGAGTCAGCTGTCGCTGACAGACTTCGGCGACGTCGCGGGCCTGGGCCTCAAGGGGCGCGGAGCGAACACCATCCGCGCGCGCGGGCCACTGGAAAAGGTCAAGCTCAGCTTCGAGGGAGAACTGCGAGAGTTCGAGGTCCTCGGCTACCGCCTGGGCAACGTCCAGCAGCGGGTCACGCTCAACCTCGCCGACGGGAGCGTCGACCTCGCGTCGGTCTCGGCGCGCAAGGGACGCTACGACTTCAGCGGCTCGGGCGTCGTGAACTACAAGAACTTCTTGCTCGACCTCAGCGTCGACATCCCTGGCATCGCGTACAGCGAATTCAAAGACGCGATCCATCCCCTCGCCGATGGGCTGGCGTTCCTCCCCGAGGACTTCGATGGCCAGCTCCAAGGCGCCGTGGGCCTCTACGCGAAGGGAGACATCGCGAGCCTCGCCGTGGTGGCCGACGTCTACGCCCAGAAGCTCGTCGCCGGCGGCGAGCAGTTCCGGGACGCGAAGTTCAGCTTTCGCTACGCGAACCGCGACATCGCGCTCAAGAACATCTCCGTCACAAAAGAAAGCGGCAAGCTCACCGGCGAGGTGGGCTACGACCTCGCGCGCCGGCAGCTCAGCTACAACCTTTCGCTGCGAGGCCTCGCCTCGGACGAGCTGGGTTTCTACAAGCGCTCGCCCCTCGCCCTGAGCTTCCGGTCCGTGGGCGAGTTCCAGGGCCAGCAGACTCCTTCGCGCTGGCGCCACCGCGGGTACCTGGGCCTCACGCAGTCGCGGATCCACGAGCGCCTCCTCCCGGACAGCACCTTCGAGTGGGACCTGCGCGACGACGCGGTCTTCGCGGACCTGAAGGTGGCGCGCGATTGGGTGCTGCTCTCCGCGAACTCCTTCAAGGAAAAAGTCGGGCCGACTGTCGACGCCGAACTGAGCGTCAACCTCCCCGACCTGCCGCTCTTCCTCCGGGGCCTTCTCGGTGAGAACTCGCAGCTCACGGCATCGAAGGGAGAGCTGAGCCTCGCGTCTCGCATCCGCGTGACGAACTGGGAGTGGAACCGGCTGACGGCCGGCGTCTGGCTCAAGACGCTCCGGCTGCAGACGCCGGAGATCAGCGTGGACCAGAGGTTCGACGCGCGACAGGTGGAGATCACCGACGGTGACGTGAAGCGCTGGGCACTGCAGATCGACAGCGGCGATCTGAAAGTTTCCTCCACCGCGCGCGGCGAGCTCCGCAATCGAATCGTCATCGCCAACGACGTCGACGTCGACGCGAAGTACCTCGAGCTCCTGAGCCGCCACGTCTCGCGCGCCGACGGACGGGTGCGCGCCAAAAGCCGGCACGTCCTCTCGGAGCGCGGGGTCGACTCGGAGGGTGAGGTGAGCGCCCGAGACCTCACGCTCTCGACCGAACTTCTGCCCTTCAGTCTCACCGACCTCGCGTTCAAGCTCCACCTAAAGAACCGCGAGGTCGAGCTGGAGCAGCTCAGCTTCCGGCCCGATGCGGGCCGCGTGAGCGCGACGGGGACCATGCTCCTCGCGGGCATCAACCCGGACCTGAACTTTCGCTTCGTCTTTGACCGGGCCACGGTGCCCTTCAAGTCGAAGTCGAGCGTGACGCTCTCCGGAGAGGCCCTGCTCTTCGGCAACCGGCCGCCCTACCTGCTGAGCGGGGACCTCGTGGTGAACGCCGGCGCAGTCCGCAACGAGCTCACGGACTTCGCCGGCAGCGGTCCCACCGCGACGGACGCGAAGTATCTCCCGAAGGACGCCGACGCCGCGTTCGCGGGCCTGGTGACCGTCGACGTCGGCGTGCGCACGGAGAACCCCGTGGTCGTCTCGAACTCGATGCTCGACCTCAGCCTCGCCGGCGGGCTCCAGCTCACCGGGGACCCCTCGCGGATCGCCGCCGAAGGGAAGATCGCCACCGCTAACAACCAGTCGAAGGTGTTCTTCAAGAACAGCGAGTACCAGGTGACGAAAGCGGACTTCAGCTTCTCGAACCGGCGGCCGATCACGCGGCCCGACTTTGACATCGAAGCCGGCGCGATCATCGCGAACTACAAGGTGACGGCGAAGGCCTTCGGGAGCCCGGAGAACTTCTCCTTCGACCTTTCCTCCGACCCGGCGCTGTCGAAGCAGAACATCCTCTCGCTCATCGCCTTCGGCTACACCGAGGACCTCTCCAACAGCATCACCGCCGAGGAGCGCCGGAACCTCACGAACGTCGGCGTCGGCTCCTTCATCTTCGACCAGTTCAAGGTCACGGACATCGTGAAGAAGCAGTTCGGCCTGCAGGTGAACATGGGCACGGTCTTCGAGCAGTCGCAGGAGAGCATGCTCCAGGGCCGCACGCAGGACGCCGGCGCCGGCACTCTCGCGCGCACGCGCACGGCCACGAACATCGAGGTGAAGAAGCGCCTCTCCGAGGCGATGAGCCTCTCGGTCTCGAGCACGGTCGGCGGCTCGATCGGGCAGCGCCAGCGGATGAACCTCAACTACGGCCTTTCCCGCAGCGTCCAGCTCGAGGGCATCTACGAGCTCCGGACGAACGCCGAAGGCACGGAAGACGTCATTGACAACTCGATCGGCGGCGACGTGAAGTTCAGGATGACGTTCAAATGAAGGCGCTCTTCCTCGTCGCGATCCTCGGCTTCCTCTCCACCGCGGCGCGGGCCGCGCTCATCGTCGGCGAGGTCAGCGTCGACTGCGGTGCGACTCTGTCGTGCACGCAGCTGAAGCCGAAGTTCGAGGCCCTGCGCGACAGCTACCGGAACCTCACGCACCTGCGGCAGACGCTCAAAGTGATGGTCGCGACCGGCGGCGTCCGCGACTTCCGCTGGGAGCTCGTCGACGGCGTCGGGCCCCAGCTCCTGCGCGTCACTTTCCGGCCAAAGCAGACGATCTCCTCGGTGAAAGTCATTAGCCACGATCCACAGGTGAAGAACTACGCCGAGCGCACGCTGCGGCTCCAGTCCGGCACGTGGTTCGACGACGCGGACCTGCGGGACGAGGAGCTGCACGTGCTGCAGTTCCTCGCGAGCAAGGGCTACCCGCGGGCGAGCATCGAGGTGCTACGCCGGAGCCGCGGCGACGACCTCGCGCTCATCTTCGACATCGATCCGGGCAGGCCCCAGTACCTGCGCCGCCTCGACGTGAAGACGGACTCCGCGACGGTGCGGAGCTTCGCTACGCAGAAGTTCCAGCAGCTGCTTCACAAGAACTACGACATCCAGGAGACGCGGCTCGTCGCCGACGAGCTCGAGGCCGAGCTCTTCAGCTACGGCTTCTTCCTCTCGGCGGTGGCCCTCACGCCGAAAGCCGAGGGCGAGGACGTCGTGGTCCAGGCGCTGATCACCCCCGTCGAGCAGTGGGCCTTCGACATCGTTCGGCCGCCGGCGCCCTTCGTGGACGTGAAGATCGAGTTCGGCGCCCTCGTGCGCTCCCTCTTTAAGCGCTACCGCCGCGCCGTCGACGAACCGATGCTGCGGGCAGGGATCGCCGAGGAGCTGCGCAAGCAGGGCCACCTCCAGCCGTCGATCGGCCTGCGGATGAGCCGAGTCACGAACCACCTCGGCGACGTGGTCAATCAGGCGCGCGTGGAGATCGCTCCGGGCGAGCGCACGCGGCTGCGGAAAGTGAGCTTCCCGGGCGCGCAGCACTGGCGGGAGAAAGAGCTGCGCCGGCGCTGGCGCGCGCAGGCGAGCGACCAGGCGCTGGCGGGCTACCTCGATGAAGAGTCGCACAATGCCTTCAGCGACTGGCTTCGCTCAGAGTACATCAAGGAGGGCTTCGTGCGCGCCGAGGTGCCGAAGCCGCGGCTCGTGCTCGACGAGACGGGCCTAGAGGCCGAGCTCGAGTACACCGTGAGCGAGGGGAGCCGCGTGATCGTCGACGACGTCACCTTCGCGGGGGTCTCCGAGGCCGAGGCGCAGGAGCTGCAGGAGCTCATCGAGACGCGCCAGGGACAGCCCTTCAACCCGATCCGCTTCAGCGAGGACGTGCGCCTCATGCAGGACCACCTCCAGGGCCAGGGGTGGTACGACGCCGAAGTCGTCAACCGCGATGCGGACGACATCGTGAGCTACGGCCGCGACAAGACGTCGGTGCGCATCAACGTCGTTTTCCGCAAGGGGAAACTCATCACCTTCAACCGGCTCCTCATCGTCGGCGCGAAGGTCACTCGCAACTCGGTCATCCGGCGGCGCTCGCCCTTCGTCCGTGGCGAGCCCATCACGCCGGCGCTGGTGCGCGAGTTCGAAACGTCGGTGTCTTCACTGGGCATCTTCACGACCGTGAAGGTGCGGCCCGTGCCCCACAAGGGGCAGACTCCGCTCACCGACGTCGCCGTCGAAGTCACCGAGCGCGACTACGGCCTCATCGAGATCGCCCCGGGCTTCCGCACGGACCTGGGCCTCAAGCTCTCCGGCACCGTTTCCTGGCTCAACCTTCTCGGAGAGAACATCTCGTCGTCGCTCACCGGGCAGGTGAACCGGCGCATCGACCTGCAGGCCCTCGACCGCCGGCGGCGCCTCGAGAACAAGGACCTGCTGGAGTACAGTCTGACTTCGCAGCTCAACGTGCCGGACGTGGCGAACAGCTACATCGACTATGGCCTGCAGGCCTCGGGGCAGCGCCGGCGCTTCTTCTCCTTCGACGCCGACATCGCGCGCCTCTCGAACACCATCAGCCGCGACTTCGGCACGCGCTTCTCGGTTTCGTTGCGTCACCAGTTCGAGAGCATCAGTCAGTTCGATGCGACGAACGAAGACGACAACGGGAGCTTCGAGATCGGTGCGCTCACGCCGAGCTTCACCGCGGACTTCCGCAACACGCGCATCAACCCGACGGCCGGGGCCTGGTTCAACGTCTCCAACGAGTTCGCCAACCCCTACTTCCTCTCGCAGAACACGGAAGACCTGACGATCAACTTCTACAAACTCATCCTGCGCAACCGCTTCTACATCCCGATCCCGCGCGGGACCATCGCCATCTCGCTGGTCGGCGGCGTCCAGGAGAACCTCGACAAACGAGTGAAGAAGGATTCCAACGGCAACCCCATTGAGCAGGACGGTGTAGAACAGACGCGTGGTTACATTCCCAACATTAAGCTTTTCCGCCTGACGGGTACTGATATTGTGCGTGGCTTTAGTGATGAGGAGATCAATCGGCTTCCGACTGGCCGCGACATTGGTGATGCTCGCGTTCAGAATCGCGCCTACATGGCCAATTTTAAACTCGAACCTCGGTATTTCATCAATGATTCTCTTATGATGGGTGCCTTCCTCGATGCAGGTCGGGTGTACGTGGATAGCTTTGACGCGGGCGAGCTTCGTCAGTCGGTGGGTGTGACATTTAAAGTTGTGACTCCGGTCGGGACATTGGACTTTGACTACGGGCACAAGCTCTTGAGAAAGAAGAATGAAAATGGTACCCTCGAGGCCCCTGGACGCTTCCATGTGTCAATTGGGTTCTTCTAGTCCCCCTTAAACCTAGTAGAATTCAAGTGAAAAAAGCTGAGACTCCTTAGAAGTTTTGGCCTCTATTTCAACGCATGGCCCAGCGACGGTAACCAGGGCAGATAACTTTTATTGTTTTTTATAGAGGTGATTATGTTTACTCAAAAGTCGTTCGCTCTCACAGAAGCGGACATGAAAGATAAAAAATGGTGGGTCGTTGACGCCACAGACATGGTGGTGGGACGCCTTGCCTCAGAAGTCGCGAAAGTCCTTCGCGGCAAAAACAAGCCGACTTTCTGCACGAACAATGACGCCGGAGATTTCGTCGTCGTGGTGAACGCGGAGAAGGTGAAGTTCACCGGGAAGAAGTGGGACGAAAAAATGTACCACTGGCACACCAACCACATCGGCGGCATCAAGCAGCGCACGGCGAAGGAGCAACTCACGAAGCACCCCGAGCTGATCGTCTACGAAGCCGTCAAAGGCATGCTTCCTAAAAACACTCTGGGCCGCAAGCAGCTCACCAAGCTCAAGGTCTTCGTCGGTGCCACGCACACGCACGAAGCCCAGAAGCCCGAAGCCCTGAAACTGAACTTCTAAGGATTAGACCATGAGCAAAGTTAAAGCCTACGACGTACACACTCTCGGCCGCCGCAAGACTTCAGTCGCACGCGTTTACGCGTCACGCGGTACCGGAAAGATCACCATCAACCACCGCGAGTTTTCGGACTACTTCCCCATGGGAACTAGCCGCATCATCGTGAACCAGCCCCTGCAGCTGATGAAGCTGAACGACGCCTACGACTTTCACGTCAACGTGAAGGGCGGCGGCGTTACGGGTCAAGCCGGTGCCATCCGTCTCGGCATCGCCCGCGCTCTTTTGAAGCTCGCTCCGAACTCTCGCGGCGACCTCAAAAAAGCCGGCTTCCTTACTCGTGACTCGCGTAAGGTCGAGCGTAAGAAATACGGTAAGCACGGCGCCCGTCGTTCTTGTCAGTTCTCTAAGCGCTAAGACGTTCACAAACTCACTGTTTGGAAAGGGCCCCTCCCGGGGCCCTTTTTTTTGGCAAGACTAGGACAAGCGTTATTCGGCTTCGCCTATCGTGGCCGAGCGTCTATGCTCAGGCCCTATGCAGGAACAAGAGTACATTCGGATCCGGGGCGCGCGCGTTCACAACCTCAAGAACGTAGATCTCGATCTTCCGTTGCGTAAACTGGTGTGCTTCGCCGGCCCCTCGGGCTCGGGGAAGACGTCGCTCGCTTTCCACACTCTGCTGAGCGAGTCGAAGCGCCGCTTCGTGAACTCCTTCCCGAACTCCATGAAGTTCTTCGCCGACCGGCCTGCGGCGGTGGACGTCGATGAAATTTTTCCGGTGCTGCCGGTGTTCGGACTTCCGCAGATCAACCCCGTGCTGGGGTCGCGCTCCGTCGTCGCCGACGTCATGCGCGTGACGGACCTGCTGCAGGGCCTGTACTTCAACCACGCCAAAGAATACTGCCCCACGCACGACGTGGAAGTGAGCTGGGTGGGGCTCGGAGATCAGCTCCGAGCGGTCGCGCAGCCTTCGGAGACTGAGACCTGGCACCTCATCGTCGAGCGCGAACTCGGCGCGGCGATCCTCGGGGCAAACTTCGCCCCGCCGCGCAGCTGGTCTAGTCAGCGCAGGACCATGGGGACCTTCGACGCCGCCGACGACCACTGGGAGGTTCTGCGCTTCAAGGCGAGCAGCCTCGCAAGCGTCGATAAGAAATACGCAGAGATTCTCCCGGCGCTTCGGGAGCGGCCATTGCTGCTCTGGCGGGAGGGCCTCAAGCAGCCGAAGCCCTTCAGTTTCGTGTCTCAGAAGAAGTGCCCGCACTGCGACTACGCCGGCGCGAAAGGCATCTCCGTCAACTCCTTCGCTCCGCACACGGCCCTCGGCGCGTGCAAGGCCTGCAAGGGCTACGGCGCGAACCTCGTCTACGCCGAAGAGAAGATGGTGGACCGGGATCTCTCCTTCGACGAGGACGGCGTGGTCTTCCTTAAGTTCGGTCCTCTCGACTGGTGGCGCACGCAGCTCGCGAAGCTCATGCGCAAGAAGAAGTGGCCCACTGACGTACCATTGAAGAAGCTTCCGCGCGAGTTCTTCAAACTCCTGGAGGACGGCGAGGGCGACTGGGAGGGCTTCGCCGGTGCCAAGGCCTACCTCGAGACGAAGCGCTACAAGCCCGCGGTGCGCGTGTTCATGCGCAAGATGCAACGCGAGCTCACGTGCGAGGCCTGCCAGGGCACGCGCCTCGACGAGCAGATCGCGAACTTCGCCGTCGCGCTGGCGGGCGAGCGCCGGGGCCTCGCGCAGTTTGCGAAGCTCGGCGTGAGCGCCGCAGCCGAACTGCTCGCCAAACACGGCCATCGCGCCGAAACTCACGCCGGGAAGCTCCTCGACGACCTCGCCCATAAGCTGCGGCTCGCCGAGGCCATGGGGCTGGGGCACCTGCAGCTGAGTCGCAAGACGCGCTCGCTCTCGGCCGGCGAGTACCAGCGCTTGCTGCTCCTCAAGTACCTCTCGTTCCGCGGCACCGACGCGCTCTTCGTCCTCGACGAGCCGAGCCTCGGCCTCGGCGAGACGGAGCAGGCGATGCTCATCGCCGGCCTGCGCGAACTCATCGCACAAGGAAACACCGTGTTGGTCATCGACCACTCCCGACAGATGCTCGCCGCCGCCGACCAGCTCGTCGCGCTAGGGCCCGGTTCCGGTGGTGAGGGCGGTGTGCTCACGTACCAAGGAGCCCCCGCAGCTTTCCTCAAGGAGAGTGAGCAGGCGCTAGAAAAGTTCAAAGTCGATCGTAGCCCCGCCACGCGCTTCATCGAGGTCGAGGGCGCGCAGAGCTTTGGCCAGAGCTGGGGGAATTTCCTTGTCCCCCTCGAGCGGCTCACCTGGGTGCATGGCCCGTCCGGAAGCGGGAAGACCTCGTGCGTGGTCCGCGTGCTCGCGCAGCAGCTCCACAAGGAGTTCTACCGCGAGAACCTCGTCGACGATCCGGGCTCTGCGAAGTCGATCAAGGGCCACAGAGGAATCCGCGACGTCATCGTCGTCGACGCGAACTTGAACCGATACACCTCGCGCTCGTCGGTGGGCACTCTCACGGAGTTCGCACCGGCCGTGCGCAAGCACTTCCTGAAGCTTCCCGTGGCGAAGGCCATGGGCCTGAAGGATGGCCACCTCTCGTCGAACTCGGAGCTCGGCATGTGTCCGCGCTGCGAAGGGAAGGGCCAGCTCGTCATCGAGATGCAGTACCTCGAGGACATCGTGCTCACCTGCGAAGACTGCAAGGGCAAGCGACTGAAGCCGGTGTACGCGGAGATCAGCGACGGCACGATGAGCGTCGCCGAAGCCTTCAACCTTCCGCTGAACCAGGTGTTGCCGAAGATCGCGCTGACGCCGAAGTTCAAGCGCACCTGGGAGTACCTCAAGATCCTCAACCTCGACTACCTCTCACTCGAGAGGCCCCTCAACTCGCTCTCCGGTGGCGAGCGCCAGCGGCTCTACCTGCTCTCGAAGCTCCTCACGGACGTCGAAGAGTCGTTGCTGGTGTTCGAGAACCTTTCCTTCGGCCTGTCGACGCGCGAGCTCGACCGCGTGGGCCGCTTCCTGCTCGAGCTCACGCACCGGCACAACACGCTGCTGGTGATCGACAGTGACCCCTACTTCGCTAAGCTTGCCCAGGCCCAGCTTGTGTTCGGACAGCGCTCGATCACCCTGAAGTAAGAGCCGGACGCTCAAGTTTTCTCCCGACTAAGCCGATCAGGCTTGTATGACAAAGCTCATCGGGTTAGCGCTCACTAATTTGCTAATGATATCAGTCGCTTGGGCGGCAACTTTCGTGCCGGTGCCAATGGAGCGACTGGTTCAGCCCGCCGACGTGATCATCATGGGCGACTACCTCACGAAGAAGTTCGTGGAGCTGGAAGACGGCACCATCGCGACCGAGGCGCGCTTCAAGCTCGAGCGCGAGATTGGCCTCGACGCAGCGGAGTTTGGCCTCACCGAGGTGAAAGTCTACTACCCGGGGGGCGTGCTCAAAGACCGCGGCACCTACGTCGACGGCGCGCCGGAGTTCGTCCCGGGCGAAAAGAGCGTCGTGCTGCTGGCCCAGGGAAGCGATGGCCGACTCTGGGTGCAGGGTATGGCGATGGGCACCTTCAAACTCGTGAAAGTGGGCCAGAAGACCCTGATGATCAACTCCGTGTTCCCGTCGAACCCCGAGCTCTCCGCGTGGGAAGTCGGAAAGTTCCTCCGCCTCGTCTCGAGCGTGAAGCAGGACGGTCTCCGGGAAGTCCAGTCGGACAAGTACCTCCGGGAGATGGAGAAAGAGCGCATCCGGCCCCGGACCTCGAGCGCCGGCGGCAATTCGCGCTCGATTGCGTCGGACGGAGCCTCGCAGGACAATGGAGCTGAGCCGAACGTGATGAGCAGCTTCTGGTTGCTCGCGCTCTTCGGTGCTCTGGGGGCGCTCTTCACCTGGTGGAGGCGCGGAAACGTGAGGTAGGCATTAGCACTCTTGTTCGATTCATTTTCTCCGTCGTGCTCGCCACCCTCCCGGTGGCGTCGACCTTTTCCTACGTGCAGTCTGAGTCCACCCAGCGCGTCCCCATCCGCTGGGCCCGGCCAAGCGCCACCCTCGCGATCGACTCCTCCGGCGTCCAAGATGTTTCGCCGGCGCTAGCGACGTCGATCTTCGCCACTTCCCTGGGACACTGGGCCAGCTCCGTGCCCTTTAGCCTACAGCCGGTGGCCGCGGGCCAGAACCAGCTGAGCTACTCGAGCGACGCGCGCTACTTCGGCCCGGGAGTGGTGGCGGTGACCATGCTCTCGTACGCGCCGGGTGATGGCCGCATCACCGGGGGATCGATCCTGATGAACCAGACGGCGTTCCGCGCCTTCTGCTTCACCGCGGATCCGGCGGCGACGCCGTGTACGGCTCCCGGTCGTTTCTGGGACACGCCGATCTTTCTCGGTGACGTCATCTCCCACGAGCTCGGCCACTTCATGGGCCTGGGCCACTCGGAGGTCCGCGACGCGACCATGCTCTTCTCGGCCTTCCGCGGCCAGAGCACGCCGCACGCGGACGACGTGGCCGGCGTGCGCCACATCTACGCCCGCGCGCAGAGCGGGAGCATCAGCGGCACCGTCCAGGGCGGCAGCGCGGTGGGCGTCTTCGGCGCACACGTGCAGGCCATCAGCCTGCGCACCGGCAAGGTCGCCGCGGCGGCGCTCAGTGACGAAAGCGGTGCCTTTCGCATCCATGGCCTCGACCTCGAGGACAGCTACCATCTCTACGTCGAACCACTGCGCCGCCTCGACGCGCTTCCGGACGCGTACCGGAGTTTCAAGGCGAGTTTCTGTCCGGGGAACTTCGTCGGGAGTTTCTTCGAGGCGTGTTCTGGCAATGGCCGTGGGAAGCCACAGCGGATCTCGCTCACGAGCGCGCGGCCCTCGCGCGACGTGGGCGTCGTCTCCATCCGGTGCCAGCTCCGCGTCGGCGAGGAGTACATGGCAGCGAAGCTGAACGAGAAGCGCGGGCGCTACGAGTTTCTCGCAACGCCGGCGGAGCCCGAGCGCTCCTTCGTGGGCCTCTACTTCGCGAAAGACGAACTGCGGACCGACGTCTTCGACGAGACCGTCGCCGACGAGGTTCGCATCGACCTGCGAGGCCTTTCCGTGCCGCTCGCGGGCCACCAGCTCGAGCTCAGCTTGCTCACCACGAGCCTCGGCTCGGCCCTCGATCTGTCGGTGAGCATCGCCGGGCCCTTCGGCACCGTCCGCGATCCGGATCGCCTCGTCCTCGACGGTGTGCCCCAGCCGGCGCGTGAGCCGGGGACGCAGAAGCGCATCTACGAGCGCCGCTGGTCGTACCCGCTCTCGGCGACCGCGGGCCAGAACGTCTTCGTGGTGAAGCTCTCGCCGCGCGCGCTGACCACGAACGAGACGCTTCGGGACATGGCGTCCTTCGAAAATTTCGGCATCCGCGACAGGCCGTGGCTGCTCCAGACGCGCATCGTGAGCGGCGGCGTCGCGCGCTTCCTCGAGACGGCGCCGGTGGTACAGGACAACCGCAGCTGCCTCGACGCTCCCTTCACCTTCGCGGTGAAGGCCAACGGCGTGGCCGCGGCCACGCTCGACGGCCGGAGCGAAGAGGCCGGTGGTGAGGAGGCGAAGTCCCAGGCCGTGGCCTGCGGCACCGTCGGTGCGCCGCCTTCGGGTGGCGGCGGAACCCTCGTCGTCCTCGCGCTCGGTTTCCTGTGCGCGTTCCTTGGCCCGCGGCGGTCTGCAATCTCCTGAAGAAGGTCTTTGTCTTCATCCGTTGTGTTTTGTAGAATTTCAGCACACGGATGGAGGCGCGCATGAGATACCTGTTTGTTTTTGTCGGACTCTTGGCCACGCAGGCCTTCGCCCAGAACCTCAACGACGAGCGCATCTGGAAGCTCGTCTCCCGCAAGAAGTCGATCTACCTCAGCCACGGCGTGTTCCACCAGAACCAGGGCCCGGCGACGAAGGTCACGGCGATCCGCAGTTCGTGGGTCCCCGACCGCGGCTACGAGCGCGTGGTGATCGACTTCGAAGGCCCGGCGATTCCGCGCTTGTACGGCCACATCTCCGAGGGCGAGCAGAAGATCTCCATCGACTTCTTCAACACCGGCGTCCTGCCGGCGCTGAAGTCGCTCGCGAACACGAAGTACGTGAAAGCCGTCGACTTCCTCGCCATCGAAAAAGACCAGCTCACGATGGAGATGCAGCTCAAGCAGAAGCTGAACTACGACGTTTTTTTCCTCGAGTCGCCGGGGCGCCTGGTCATTGACATCCGACCCTGAACGTCCATCTTTCCCCTAGACCCTTACCGCAGCGACAGCTGTGCGGAGACCCACCATGAGCAAAGAAAAGAAAACCATGAAGGCCAACTCGGACGCGCAGTTCCTTGGGGAAATCCCTTCGGAGGTCGTGATCATTCCGATCGTGAACAGTCCGATCTTCCCGGGGATGATCGCGCCGATCATCCTCTCGGAGGACAAGTACACCTCCGAGCTCGACACCTACCTCGCGCGCCACAACTACATCGCTCTGAACCTCGTGAAGTTCAAGGACCACGAGAACTCGCACCACCACCCGCCGACGGAGATGGACGAGGCGCCGCACGACGACGACGATGCCATCGAGCACGACATCGAAGGCGCGCCGGAGACCACCAACAAGCCGCTCACGCCGCACGACATCTACAAGGTCGGCGTGCTCTGCAAGATCGTCAAGAAACTCAAGCTCCCCGACGGCAGCGTGAACCTCCTCGTGCACGGCATGCGCCGCTACCGCGCCCTCGAGTACACCGGAGACGCCCCGCTGCTGCTGTGCCGGCCCGAGATCTTCAGTGACATCCACGAGGCCGACGAAGAGCTCGACGCGTACACGCGCTCGGTGATCAACCAGGTGAAGAAGCTCAGCGAGATCAACCCCTACTTCAACGAAGAGATGAAGCTCGCGATGCTCAACTCGCCCTCGCCGGGGAGCCTCGCCGACCTCGTCGCCTTCGCGCTCTCCCTCGACGTCCCCGAAGCCCAGGACTTCCTCGAGACCCTCGTCGTGAAGAAGCGCTTCGCGAAGCTCCTCGTGTACCTCAAGCGCGAGAAGGACGTCGCCGACATCCAGAAGAAGATCACCGACGAAGTCAACGACAAGGTGAACAAGTACCAGCGCGAGTACTTCCTGCGCGAGCAGCTCAAGGTCATCCGCAATGAGCTCGGCCTCGACGAAGACGAGAAGGCCAAGGACATGAAGAAGCTCAAGGAGGGCATCGAAGCCGCGGGCCTTCCCGAGGACGCGCTTAAGGTCGCGCTCGAGGAGCTCGACCGCCTCGAGTCGATCCCGGACAGCTCGCCGGAGTACAACGTCACGCGCACCTACCTCCAGTGGATGGTGCAGTTGCCGTGGAACAAGGGTTCGAAGGAGTCCGTCGACATCGTCGCCGCTCGCAAGATGCTCGAGAAGGACCACTACGGCCTGGAGAAGGCCAAGGAGCGCATCCTCGAGTACCTCGCGGTTCGTAAGCTCAAGCCCGAGTACGATGGAACGATCCTCTGCCTCTCGGGCCCTCCGGGGGTCGGCAAGACCTCACTGGGCCAGAGCATCGCCCACGCCCTCGGTCGCAAGTTCTACCGCTTCTCCCTCGGCGGCATGCGCGACGAAGCGGAGATCAAGGGCCACCGCAAGACCTACGTCGGTGCCATGCCCGGCAAGGTCATCCAGGCGCTCAAGCGCGTCGAGGTGAACAACCCGGTGATCATGCTCGACGAGATCGACAAGCTCGGGAAGAGCTACCAGGGGGACCCGGCGTCGGCGCTCCTCGAGGTGCTCGATCCGGAGCAGAACAAGACCTTCATCGACAACTACCTCGACGTGCCCTTCGACCTCTCGAAGGTGCTCTTCATCGCCACGGCGAACTACGTCGGCGAGATCCCGGAAGCGCTCCTCGACCGCATGGAACTCATCGAGATCTCCGGCTACACGCTCGAGGAGAAGCTCTCGATCGTCACGAAGTGGGTGATCCCGAAGCAGCTCAAGAAGCACGGCCTCACGACCAAGGATGTTCGTTTCTCCGTGCCTCTTCTGAAATCGCTCATCGCCGACTACGCCCGCGAGCCGGGCGTACGGGTGATGGAGCAGCTCATCGCGAAGCTCTGCCGCCGCGCGGCCCTCGAGAAGGTC
This sequence comes from Bacteriovoracaceae bacterium, assembly GCA_036770305.1. Lineage (GTDB taxonomy): Bacteria > Bdellovibrionota > Bacteriovoracia > Bacteriovoracales > Bacteriovoracaceae > UBA6144. The sequence continues at coordinate 26,488 of DAIPJL010000001.1, forward strand.
TCCGGGAAAAAGCGTTCGGCGTTCTCGCCGACGCCGGCTGACCTCGAGAAGATCATCGGTAGCAAGCGCTTCGAGACCGACAAGGCCGAGAAGCCGCTCATGCCCGGCGTGGTCACGGGCCTCGCCTGGACCTCCTTCGGCGGCGACATCCTCTTCATCGAATCGATCCCGCTCAAGGGCAAGGGCTTCAAACTCACGGGTCAGCTGGGTGACGTCATGAACGAGTCGGCGAACCTCGCGTACAGCTACGTGAAGAAGATGCTCCAGGACGAGATGGAGCTGCAGAAAGCAAAAGAGAAGAAAGCGAAGCCGGCGCCGAAGCGCACCGGCAAGATGATCAACGTCCCCGCGAACCCGGCGGACGTGCTAAAGGTCACGCCACCCACAGTGGCGGAGGAGGCGACGGACTTCCTCGCGACCCACGAGATCCACCTCCACCTGCCCGCGGGCGCGACGCCGAAGGACGGCCCGTCGGCGGGGATCACCATGGCCCTCGCGCTCTACAGCCTCGCGACGAAGAAGAAAGTCCGCGGTGACGTGGCGATGACCGGCGAGCTTTCGCTAACGGGGAAAGTGCTCCCGGTCGGCGGGATCAAAGAAAAAGTTCTCGCGGCGAAGCGCGCGGGCATCAAGGAGATCATCCTTCCGTGGCAGAACGAGAAGGACCTCAAGGAAGTCCCCGAGCGGCACCGCAAGGGCCTGCGCTTCCACCCTGTGCGGCACTTCGACGAAGTGCTGCGGATCGCGTTGCGGAAGTAGTCTCTTTGCCGCGCGGACAAAGGTAAGGCATGGGCTCGTTTCTAAGGCTTGTCGTCGCGGCTCTCGGCTGGCAGGCCATCCAGGACTTCTTCCGGCACCGGCGGGTGCGGGACCTCGGCGTCTGTGGCCTCTACCTCGGGGCCGCGTACCTGGTGTTCTCGCCCTCCTACGCGAACCTCGACTTCTTCTGGGACGACGAAGCCTTCATCTTTTCGAATCCGCAGGTAATCAACGCCCCTTCTTGGTCCTCCTTCTGGGAGTACGGCGGGAAGTTCTCCAAGGCCTGGCCCTTGAGCTACAGCGTCTACTGGATGATGATCAACTACTTCCCCGACTCGGGCATGATCTTCTACAAGTCGGTGAACATCTTCCTCCACGCGCTCAACGGCTTCGTGCTCTTCGTGATCTTTCGCCGGATTCGACTGCCCCGGCCCTTCTTCCTCGCGATGATCTTCCTCGCGCACCCGCTGCAGGTGGAAGTCGTCAGCTGGGTTATGCAGCTTCAGACGATCATCGCCGGCTTCTTCGCGCTCCTTTCGATGTACTGCTTCCTGCTCTTCGGGAAGCGCCGAGCGATCTGGCCCTACACCTTCGCGTACCTCTTCTTCTTCCTCTCACTCCAGGCCAAGAGCATCGCCGTCGCCCTCCCCGTCCTCTTCTGCTACGTCATCTGGTACTGCCGGCGTCCGCTGCGCTACTACCTCGTGCTCGTGCCCTTCCTCCTCATGAGCACCCAGGCGGCGCTGCGGAGCGTGCGCGGGACGAGCCTCATGCTCGAGCGACTCAACTACGAGCTCATCGAAACGGGCCAGTTCGCGCGGCCGGGTGACCGCCGCCTCGCCGCCAACCGCGACCACGGCTCGGACCTCAACTCCATCACGCCCTGGCGCGACGAGCACTTCTTCAACTTCAACAACTACCTCTGGGAGTCTCGCCGGCCGGAGCGCTCCATCAGCTTCAAGCGCTCGAAAGTTTTGCAGAAGGCGATCGTCCACTATCCGACGAAGATCGTGCTCCCGGTGGGCCTCGCGTTCATCTACTCGCAGGCACCGGAGCACCCGCTCCTGGTGGGGGCGATGTGCTTCCTGCTCTTCGGCCTTCCCGTCGTGCTCTACGTCCTCAATCGCCGCCGGATCGTTTTCGCGGTTCCGGTGCTGCTCGTGGCGACGCTGCTGCCGGTCTGCGGCCTGAGCTACATCGGCTTCTTCTCCTGGTCCTACGTCGCTGACCGCTACGCCTACCTCGCGGTCATCGCGCTGCCGCTGCTCCTGGGCATCTGGGCGCGCAAGTCCCACGACTTCGCCTACGCCGTGAAGGTCTACCTCGTGCTCGTGCTCTGCCTGAGCTACTGGTACGGCTACAAGTTCAACAATCCCCTGCGGCTCTACGCCGAGGCGCTCAACCATCGCTCGGACGCGGCGATGTACTCGCTCTACTTCGAAGAGCACCTCAGCCAGAACCTCATCCCCGAGGCGGAGGACGTGCTCAACGAAGCGGCCCGCAAGTTCCCCGATGATCCGAAGTTCAAGGCCGACCGCGTGCGCCTGGAGATCTACAAGAAGTACCTGAAGGGGTCGAACTAGTAGGTCGTCGAGGTGTTCGGAGACTTGGCGCAGGCGGCGATCTGCAAGGGCGTCGCGATCCTTCGGACGACGAAGGCGTCGAGTCGCTCGGTAATTTTGATGGTCGAGCTGGAGTTACTATCTACGCGCTTTTCAAGAGTTACTGTTAGAGTTAGTAATGAAGGAAGGTCTGGTCCAGCTGGTGCGGCAGTCGTATAGGAAATACGGTGTATCCGCATGAAAGGTGATATTCCAGTTAGATTCGGATCCCACGAGCCCCCACCGATTTGCATTTTATTTATTTTTGCTCCGGTGGGATTGCAGTTGAAGCCCGAAGCACACTCCATTAGATAGCCCGTAAGGTCTCCAGTTGTTGGAAGAAGCCGAAAGTTAGCGTTACAGTGCGGCGGCGAGAGCACCAGCGCGCTGATGAGCGAGAGTGCGCGTGCCTCGTCTGTTTTTGTTGTCATAAATCTTTTGTTCTTATCGATGTTTTTCGACTGGGAGGCGAGGTAGATACCGGCCATGGTGAGGAGAGTGAGCACGAGGATCGTAGCCGGGATGGCTGAGCCTCGTTGGTTGCGGAAGATTCTGCGGCACAAGTTCATCATGCTTTTCCTTGAATCCTAATCGATCACCGTCGTGTTCCATGCCTTAGGACATCCTAAAACACTGCCGCCGTTCATCACGACCGGCACACCGAACTTGAGGTTGTTGTTCTTCGTCGTAGCGCCGTCGAAGGTCTGGATGTTCACGTCGAGCGTGAGCGACCCGAGAGCGCGACCCGTCACCGCCGCCACCGTGTAGCGCGCCGACGCGAGGCGGATGTTGTTGCCCATCTGTGTCTGCGCGAGCTTCCAGGAGGTCGTGACCACCGGGTAGAGCACGGCGGAGGTGCCGGAGCCGTTGCAGGTTCCGGAGGTGCAGCGTCGGATGGCGCCGGCGGGGAGGTTGACGTTCGTCCCCGCCGCGAGGCCGCGGAAGTTCGCGTTGCAGTGGCTACTGTTCACCATCAGCGCCGAGATGTTGTTCACGGCGAGGGAGTAGGCGTTGGTGATCGAGGACTTCGTGGCCATCTTCTGGTTGCTGCCGGTGAGCTGCATGAGGCCGACGATGGCGCCGCCGAGGATCGCGACGCCGATGAGGATGTCGATGAGCCCCATGCCCTGCTGATCCGTCGGAAGTTTTCGCACCAGTGAGTTCATGCCATTCTCCTAGAGCACCGTGCTCATCCACTTCGTTGGACAGCCGACGATGGTGGAGCCGTTGACGATCACCGGGACGCTGAACACTTCGACCTTCGACTTGCCACTGGAGAGGTTCTTCTCTTTGCGCTCGAGGGTTACGCTGAGCTGCAGGGTCAAGAGGCGCGTGCCGACGGCGGAGTTGCTCACCTGGTAACTGAGGGCGCGCAGGCGGATGGTGTCGGAGATTTTGGTGACGTTCTGCTGCCAGGAGGTCGTCACCACGGGGTAGTGCACGACGGCGGTGCCGGTGGTGCGGCAGTTGCCCGACTGGCATCTGCGGAATCCGCCCGGGCTGGTGATGGTTTGCGTCCCGGTGGGTCGGTTGTAGAAATTCGCATTGCAGTGTGCGGGGTTCGCGAGCATCGAGTGGATCTCGACGTGCACCTGGCTTACGTCTTCCACGGTTTTGGCGGATTTCAACACCTTCGACGAATCGAGAGTGATCTGGGATGCGATGAGGCCGATGATCCCTAGGAGGCCAAGCGCGATGAGGATTTCGACGAGAGTGAAACCCTGTTCCTTACCCAAAACAGCATTTAGGTCGCGACGTAGCTTGTTCAAGAGCATCCCTTTAAAGGTGTCCTATTATTATAAGTCGCTAAGCTATTGGAACCAAGCAGATACCCCTTCGGCACAAGAATTCAGCTAGTTAACCGAAGCTCAGGGGTGAGAAGTGCCCAGATTAATCAGCAATTCTTAACGGAGGGGCATTTTATCGGGACAAGGGTGAGTGCAGGGAGGTGGAAGGGCAAAGAAGGCGGCATCTTGTTCTCAGGCCTCTTAGGCGAAAAACAAGATGCCGCAAGGTGTGAGAGAGAATTCTAGAATTCGTCGGTGTCGTACTCGGCTTGCATGACGTGCTTAACTTTCGCAGCGGCGATCTCACGCAGAGCAGTTACGATTTCTTTGTTACGAGACTTCACTTCGGCGTCGGCGCCTTCGCGCAGCTGCTTCACGCGCTTAGCGGTGAGGTGAACGAGTTCGTAGCGGTTTTCGACGTTTTCAAGGCAGTCTTCGACGGTCACGCGGGCCATGGGGACCTCATAGTCTAATAGGGTTGAGAACCCTCATTTTTAGAAGCTTGCGCCGCTCTTGTCAAAAGAAACTATTGATACATCGCTTCAATTTGATCGGCAAAGTGCTGGAGGACCACTTTGCGACGGATTTTGAGGCTTGGCGTTAGAAAGTTCCCAGTCCCGAACTCCTCAGGGGCGATGATGAACTTCTTAATCGATTCGTACTGGGCAAGACTCTGGTTGGCGGCGTCGATGTCGGCCTGAATGAGCTCACGGATTTTTTCATGCCGGGCCAGTTCGGCGACGCTGAACTCGGGAGAGATCCCGAGTGCCTCGAGCTTCGGAAGGAAGCGCTCCTTCTCGATGGCGATCACCGCCGTGAGGAACTTGCGCTTGTCGCCGATGACCACCGCCTGCGTGATGTGCTTCTGCGCCTTCAGAAGATTTTCGATCTTCTGCGGGGCCACGTTCTTCCCGCCGCTGGTGATGATGATGTCTTTCTTCCGGTCAGTGATCTTGAGGTAGCCTTCGAGCGTGAAGTGGCCGATGTCGCCGGAGCGGAACCATCCGTCCTCGGTGAAGGCCTCGGCCGTCGCCTGTGGGTTCTGGTAGTACTCGCGGAACATCGCTTCGCTCTTGATGAGGATCTCGCCGTCGTCGGCGAAGCGGAACTCGACGTCCCCCATGGGCCTGCCGACGGTCCCGGCCACCTGCCGCGAGAGCGGGTTGAGCGAGCACGGCGCCACCGTCTCCGTGAGGCCATAGCCCTCGAGCACCGTGAGGTTCGCGTAGCGCAGGAAGCTGATGATCTCCGGCGCCAGCGGTGCGCCCCCGGAGACGAAGTAACGGACCTTACCGCCGAAGCGCTGGTAGATCTGGTTGAACACCACTCGCTGCGCGGCCTTGTAGGCGAGCAGTTCGCCGGCGCCCGGAGAGCGATCCGAGTCGATCTTCTCGAAGTACGCCTTCGCGGCTTGCACCCCGATCTTGAAGGCCTGCTGCTTCCACAGCGGCGCCGCCTCGACGCCCTCGAAGATCTTGGCGTAGATCTTCTCGAAGACGCGCGGCACGGCCAGCATGATCGTGGGCCGCACGAGCTGGAGGTTTTCGGTGAGCTTCTCGAGGCCCTCGGCGTAGACGCTCTGCCAGCCGAAGACTAAGGGGAGGAGCGAGTCGCAGCGGCCCAGGACGTGGGAGAGCGGCAGGAAGGTGAGCGTGCGGTCCTCGGGGCCGAAGGCGCCCTTGATGAAGCTGTGGACGTTGTGGAGCATCGTCGCGAAGGCGTTGTGCGTGATCACCGCGCCCTTCGGTTCCCCAGTGGTGCCGGAGGTGTAGATGATCGAGGCGACGTCCTCGGGCCGCTGCTGGCGGATGCCCTCGCGGAAGAAATCCGGGTGCGCGCGCAGCTCGTCCTGGCCTTCGCGCAGCAGGTCCCGGTAGTTCGCGTAGCTGATCTGGTTGCGGAACTTCTTCTTGGTCTCCTCGCCTAAGTCCGACAGGCCGACGATGAGCTTCAGCTCGCCGAGCTCCGCGAGGTGCGGGACGAGCTTCTCCATCTGCGCGTCGTTCTCGACGACGAGGACGCTCGCGCCCGAGTGCCGCAGGATGTACGTGACCTCGGGCCCGAGGTAGCTCGGGTACACCGGCACGACGGCGGCGCGGCCGCACATCACCGCGAGGTCGCAGAGGTGCCAGTCCTTCGAGGTCTGCGCGAGGATCGCCACGCGGTCGCCGACGGCCATGCCGTGCTTGTGGAGCGCCAGCGCGAGCTGCTCGATGGCCTGCGCGTAGGCCTTGAAGTTCATCGACTTCACCTCCTGCGCTTCGATCCACCCAAGGGCGTCGGCGTGGGGCGTGAGCTGGAGGCGCTTGAGCAGGAGCTGGCCGATGGTTTTTTCTTTCATAGGAGTGCGATCCAAATTTCTCCCGCAGCGGGGAAAGAATATCTTTGCGTAGGACTCTAGTTTAAGCGATTCTCGGGCCTTAGCTCAAGCGCGGCGTGGTTTGCCGCTTGCAAGCCTGCGAGCATGGAAAAAATCATCGTGCTCTCGCGCTGCCGCAGAACTCGTCGCAAGACCGGCGCCGTCGGCGTCTTCGGCTTCCAGGGATTCTACCGCGGCCAGCGCATCCGGCGCCTCGAGCTCACGGCTCCGGATACGGGAGAGTTTCACTCTGGTGAGGACTACCTGCTCTTCGTGGCCGTGAGGGACGTCGTTGCGGAGGTGCTCTACGGCGACGTGCTGCGCGTGCGCCGGCTCTAGCCGCCGGTGGAGACCGCCACGTGGTCGCCGACGATGAACTGATCGAGGTCGAGCACCGGCACGTCGTCTTTCATCTTGTGGAGCACGGTGATGGCCGCCTCGTCGCTGGTGTGGATCACCTTGAGCTCACCGATCTTCACGCGGTAGTTCACGCGCTTGCGGTTGTCGTAGGGGTCGAGCACGGAGATCACGCGGAACACGTCGAGGAGCGTGCCCTTCTTGAGGCCCTGGCCCGTGCCCATGTTCACGTAGAAATTCTTCTTGATGACCTGCTCGTCGGTGCCCATCGGGAGGTCCTGGGCGACGCTGTAGATCAGGTAGGAGCGCGCGTGGCTCGCGCGCGGGGAGAGTGTGAGGAAAAGAACGAAAATTACCAACAGCGCCTTCATCGTGACCACCTTGCAGGGAGGAGGCATTGTGGGGCTTGTCGGCAAATTTATCCGGGGTCTTTAAGGCGGGAACCCGCTCGGGCCCCCGCCTTAACCGTCACTTTTCGTCGGTTAAGTTAAAGTACTTAGTATTATTGAAGATGATGTCCGAGTAGCGGAAGTTCTTCACCTTGCTCTGGGTGAGCGTGTAGCTGCGCGTGTAGTAGAGCATCACCCAGGGGAGGTCGCGGTGCAACTCCGCCTCGAGCTCCTCCATGAGCTTGTGCTTCTCGGGTCCTTCTTCCATGACGCTCACGCGGTTGAAGATGTTGTCCACCTTCGCGTTGGAGTAGAAAGAGGCGTTCGGGCCTGGCGGGAAGTTGTTCGAGGTGAGGAGTTGCAGGATGTTCTCCGCGTCCGGGTAGTCGACCACCCAGCCGCCGTGCCAGAACTGCAGCTCGCCGCGCCGGGAGCGCTCGAGGAACACCGGGAAGGAGTTGAGGTTCGGCTTGGCAGGGATGCCCATCGCGCGCAGTTCCTGCACCACGAACTCCGCCATCTGGCGCTGGAGCGTCGAGTTGCCGCGCACGTCGAAGGTGATCTCCGGCAGGCCCTTGCCGTTCGGGTAGCCGGCCTTCGCCAGCAGTTCCTTCGCCTTCGCGAGGTCGTAGCGGTAGGGCAGCTCCGCCGACGGGTTATAGCCCGGCACCCCCGGCGGGTAGATCGAATTCGCCTTCTGGCCGGTGTTGTTGGTGAAGAGCTTGATGAACTTCTCGACGTCGATGCCGTGGGAGATGGCCTGGCGGAGCGTGAGATTTTTTCCGACAACGGGGTCCTTCATGTTGAAGGCGAGCCACCAGTAGATGAGCGTCGGCGCCACCTGGAGCTTCACGTTCTTGCCCTTGAGCTCGGCGTTGAGCTTGCCGTCGCGGTCGAGCGCGGCTTCGTAGTAGTCCTTCGTGAGCGAGAGCACGTCGATCTTGCCGCCGAGGAAGTTCAACCAGCTGGTCTGCTGCTCCTTCATCACCACCATGGAAACGCGGTCGACGAAGGGGAGTTTTTTCCCCGCGTCGGTGAGGAGGCCCTGTTCGTTGGCGAAGCGGTCGCCCTGCGAGGGGTAGCTGCTCGAGACGTAGCCCGGGAAGCGCTCGAAGATCGCCTGCTGGTTCGGGTTGTAGTCGACGAGCACGAAGGGGCCGGTGCCGACCATCGCCATGTTCAGATCGTTCTTGAAGTGGCGCACGGCTTCGGCGGGCACGGGAGAGGTGAAGGTCATCGCCAGCGAGAAGAGCAGCTGCGGGAAGGGCTTCGTGAGCCGGATGACGAGCGTGTGCTTGTCCGGCGTCTCGAGGCCCGACACCGCGGTGGTGAAGAGCGCCTCGAAGTCATCCTTCACCTTGGTGCGCCAGTCGTCGAGGCCCTGGATGCGGTTCTCGAAGAGCCACCAGCCCTTCCCTTGCGTCGGGACGAAGGCCTGGCGCTTGATCGCCATGACGATGTCCTGCGCCTCCACCACGCGGTCGGGAGCGAGGAAGCTCTGCGGGTGGTAGGGAATGTTCTTCTTGAGCTTGATGGTGATCTTCTTGCCGCCCTCTTCGAAGATCGGCATCTCCTCGGCGAGCAGGGGCCGCAGCTGATACGGGCGCTTGAGGTACTCGTACTCGTAGAGCGTCTCGTAGGAGTTCGCCACCACGGGGGCGCAGACCGTGTCGTAGCAGCCGGCCGGGTCGATGGTCGAGAGTTCCGAGGAGAGCGAGAGACGTAGCTCCTTGAGCGACTTCTCTTTCTTCTGCGTGCACGCGGCGAAGAGAAGGAGGGAAGAGCAAGCGAGAAGAATGCGCATCATAGTCCGAGTCCTTTCTTCACCGAGGCGATGAATTCGTTGCCCTTGGCCGCGAGGCCCGAGCCCTGTGCCATGTCGGGTTTTCCGCCGCCGCGGCCCTCCATGACGGGGAGCGTGTCTTTGAGAATTTTTCCACAGTCGATCTCTTTGGCATCCCGCGGAGCACGCAGCACCACCGTCAGCCGGTCGCCGTCTTTGTGGGTGATGAGCGCCACGCCCTGTGGGTGCTTGTCGGCGAAGAGGTCCGCGAGCTTCTTGAGGCCGGAGACGTCCTGCGCGGACGCGTCGGCGAGGAAGAAGTCCCGGGCGCCGGCCTTGCCCACTACCTTGAAGAGGTTCGTCACGCTGGCCGCCATCGCCTGCTCCTGCAGCTGTTCAATCGTCTTTGCTTTGGTCTTGTTTTCGGCCTGCAGCGCGGAGATCTTCTCGAGCACCTTCTCTTCCTTGGCGCCGAAGTCGCGCTCGAGCTCGGCCAGGAGCGCCGAGCGCTTCAGCAGCCACTCCATCGCCGTCGACGACGAGATCGCCTCGATCCGGCGAACGCCGCTGGCGAGCGATGTTTCCACAACGATCTTGAAGGCCCCGATGTCGCCGGTGTTGCTGACGTGGGTGCCGCCGCAGAGCTCGCAGGAGAAGTCGCCCATGGTGAGCACGCGGACCTTGTCCCCGTACTTCTCGCCGAAGAGGGCCATGGCACCCTTCTTGGTCGCCTCGTCCTTGCTCATGACGTCCGCGGCCACCGGAAGCCGGCGCGCGATCGCGGCGTTCACGAGTTCTTCGACCTGCGCCAGCTCGGCCGGCTTGAGCGCCTCGGGGTGCGTGAAGTCGAAGCGCAGGCGGTCCGGGCCCACGCTCGAGCCGGCCTGCTTGACGTGCGAGCCGAGCACCTTCATCAGCGCCGACTGCAAGAGGTGCGTGGCCGAGTGGTTGCGCTTGGTGAGCTCGCGTTCTTCGCGGTTGATCTTGAGCACGTACTCCTGGCCGACCTCGAGGGCGTCGGCGTCTTCGGAGAGGTGGTCGTGCAGGCCGTCGACGGGTTTCTGGGTGTCGCTCACGGTGGCGAGCTTACCTTCCTTGCCGAAGATCTCACCCTTGTCGCCGACCTGGCCGCCGCCCTCGCCGTAGAAGGGCGTCCTGTCGAAGACCAGGTGGTAGGCGCCGTTGATCTCTTCCTTCGCGATGAGCTTCGCTTTCGTCTCGGAGTCGGTGTGGCCCGTGAAGACGGTGTCGCCGTGCTTTTCTTTGATGCCGTAGAAGAGCTTGAGGTTGTCTTCTTGCACCTTGAACTTGCCGCTCTTCTTGGAGAGTTCCTTCTGCTTGGCCATGGCGGCGTCGAAGGCCTTGCCGTCGAGCGCGAGGTTCTTCTCGCGCAGGATGACTTCGGTCAGATCCAGCGGGAAGCCGAAGGTGTCGTAGAGGCGGAAGGCGACGTCGCCGCTGAAGGCCTGGCCCGGCTTGAGGACCGCCAGTTCGGTTTTGATCAGGTCGAGGCCGGTGGAGAGCGTCTTGCGGAACTTCTCCTCCTCGAGCTTGAGGAGCTTCTCGGCGAGGGCCGCGTTGGCGGCGTTGTCCGGGTACTCCTGGCCCAGGGACTCGAACACGGCGGGCACGAGCTTGAAGAAGCCGATGTCCTTGATCCCGAGGAGCTCGAGGTGGCGAACCGCGCGGCGGATGATCCGGCGGAGCACGTAGCCGCGGCCATCGTTCGAGGGGATCACGCCGTCGGTGATGAGCATGGTCGCGGAGCGGATGTGGTCGGCGACGACGCGGAACGAGGACTTCACTTCTTCGCTCTTCTCCGCGTAGTAGTCCTTGCCGGAGAGTTTGCCGATGGCCCGCATGATCGGCTCGAAGATGTCCGTGTCGTAGTTGTAGTACTTGCCCTGCAGGACCGCCGCGAATCGCTCGAGGCCACCGCCGGTGTCCACCGAGGGCTTCGGCAGCGGCTTGCGCTTGATCTCGTCGCCCTCGCGGTACTTCTCGAACTGCATGAAGACCAGGTTCCAGATCTCGACGAAGCGGCCCTCGTCGTCGATCTCCTGGCAGCCGGGCGGAGTCCCGGTGGAGAACTTCTCCCCGTGGTCGTAGAAGATTTCCGTGCACGGCCCGCAGGGGCCCACGTCGCCCATCTCCCAGAAGTTCGACTTGTCGCCGAGCTTGTAGATCCACTCCAGTGGAACGCCCATGTCCTTGTGCCAGATCATGAGCGCTTCGTCGTCGCTCTCGTGGACCGTCACGCGCAGTTTTTCTCTGGGGATCTTCAGCTCTTGTGTGAGGAGCTCCCAGGCGAACTTGATGGCGTCTTTCTTGAAGTAGTCGCCGAAGCTGAAGTTGCCCATCATCTCGAAGTAGGTGTGGTGGCGCGCGGTGAAGCCGACGTTCTCGAGGTCGTTGTGCTTGCCGCCGGCGCGCACGCACTTCTGGATGGTGACGGCGCGGCGGTTCGTCGGCGTCGCCTTGCCGGTGAAGTAGTCCTTGAACTGGTTCATCCCGGCGTTGGCGAACAACAGGGTGTTGTCGTTGTGGGGGACGAGGCTCGACGACTTGTGCTTGTCGTGGCCCTGGCGGCGGAAGTAATCAGAAAACGCATTACGGATGTCTTGAGCGCGCATAAAACCTCTCTCTCATTTCGAGGCTTTGAGGCTATCACGCTCAGACGGGTTGTTGCTAGTCCTGTGCGGCGAGTTATGCCATCGCCGCATCGACGGCGCGCTTCACTTCATCGTAGCCGTGGCCGCGGGCGATGAGGTAGCGGCAGACCTTCTCTCGTAGCTTCATGCGGCCCTCCCGGTCCGCGGGAATCTCCCGGCCGCGCAGCTTCTTTTCCACCAGGCGGGCGATGCTTTCGCCGCTGCCCTGGCCCATGTCTTCGCGCCACTCGGTAAGTTCTTCGCGGGTGAAGGTGAGCTCTTCCTGGGAGCCGCGCCGCTGGATCATCGTGTCGGAGTAGCCCTTGGCGATCCAGCGCCGCGCTAGCAGACGTTTGTACTCGCCCTCGCGCAGGTAGTTCTTCTCCTGCAGCTTGGCGATGGTCTCGTCGATCTCCGCGGGAGCGAACTCCTTGAGCCGCAGCTTCTGGCGCAGCTTGAAGGCCGAGTAGTCTTGCCCGGAGAGGAGGTAGAGGGAGTACTGGTACGCAGATTGAGTCATGGTAAAAAAAGGGGCCCCGAAGGGCCCCTGTGCTTACTGAACTTTCTTGCCCTTGGCAGGCTTCGCCTCGACTTCGTCCTTGATCTCGCCGGTGCTCATGTCGACCTTGCTGATCTCGCTCGGCTTGGCGATGCCGTGCTTGGCGAGGACCTTCTGGCGGATCTCGTCCATGATCGCGGCGTTCTCCTTGAGGAACACCTTCGACTGCTCGCGGCCCTGGCCGATCTTCTGGTTATTGTAGGAGTACCAGGCGCCGGCCTTCTCGACGATGCCTTCGTTGGCGGCGACGTCGAGGAGGTCACCGGTCTTCGAGACGCCTTCGCCGTACATGATGTCGAACTCGACTTCCTTGAACGGAGGCGCAACCTTGTTCTTCACGATCTTCACGCGCGTGCGGGAACCGGTGACGGTCTCGCCGTCCTTGATGGCGCCGATGCGGCGGATGTCCATGCGGACGGAGGCGTAGAACTTGAGCGCGTTACCGCCGGTGGTGGTCTCGGGGTTACCGAACATCACGCCGATCTTCATACGCAGTTGGTTGATGAAGATCACGGTGCAGTTCGAGCGCGAGATGGAGCCGGTGAGCTTGCGCAGGGCCTGGCTCATGAGGCGCGCTTGAAGACCCATGTGGGAGTCGCCCATTTCGCCTTCGAGCTCGGCCTTCGGCGTGAGCGCGGCGACCGAGTCGACGATGAGCAGGTTCACGGCGCCCGAGCGCACCAGCATGTCGGCGATTTCCAGGGCCTGCTCGCCCGAGTCGGGCTGCGAGATGAGCGTGTTCGGGATGTCCACGCCGAGCTTGGCGGCGTAGGAGGTGTCGAGGGCGTGTTCCGCGTCGACGAAGGCGACGGTGCCGCCCATGCGCTGGCACTCCGCTGCGATGTGAAGAGTCATGGTGGTTTTACCGGAAGACTCCGGGCCGTAGATTTCGATGATGCGGCCTTGTGGGATGCCGCCGATGCCCAGGGCCAGATCAAGGCCGAGTGCTCCAGTCGAGATTGCGGGGATCTTCTCTTCAACTTGTTCCGTGCCCAGGCGCATGATGGCGCCTTTGCCGAATTGCTTCTCAATACTTGAGAGCGCCAGCTCGAGAGCTTTCTTTTTATTTGTAGCGTCAGTGCTGTTTTCGAACGATGAATTGAAGGCCATGAATGTCTCCCCTTGTATCAATAAAATCGGAGGTGTGTGTTCTTTCACGCTAACACCCCCTAGCGTTAGTGCCAAGGGAATTCCCTGCAAATTTACGGAAAATTTACGGATGCCTAAGAAGTCAAAAACTTAGGTCATCTGACTAGCTGCGATAGAAAAAATAGGACGCAAGTTTGACAAAAATACCCGCGTACACGCCTGACACCACATCATCGAGAATAGTGCCCCAGCCGTTTTTCACCTGCTGATCGAAATAAGAAGCGGGCCAAAATTTTACGATGTCGAAGAAACGAAACGCAGCGAAGGCCAGGGCCCACCAGAAGAAATTCTGAGGCCCGGCGACGAACCAGGTGATCGCCATACCGATCACCTCATCCACTACGATCCATTGCGGATCAGAAACTTTTTCTTCTCTCTGGGTTTTGTCCGCCAAAACGCAGGCGAGCACGGTCATCACGGTGAGGAGAGTAACGCTCAACCACTCGGGCGGCGCGAGTAAGCTCCACGCGTAGATGAACGGGAGCGCCGCGAGTGTGCCGAATGTTCCGGGAGCTTTTTTTGCGCGACCCGCGCCAAACCATGAAAGATACATGATCGTGAGGGTGTGCCCAAGCTTGTGTCTTTGCTCTTTCATGGCATCTAGGTTAGCTTTTCTCGATCGTACTAGCCAGCAACCTTGGGAACCGTGATTGTGACTAACCGCCCCGATTACCTTCGGCAGCATCTCTTCAACTGGGAAACCTTTGATCTGGTCTGCAGCGGCAAGTCCTCGCTCGATGCAAAAAACTACCTCACGGAAATGTATGGCCCTGACCAGGTCTACGACTTCCTCGTGGGCTACGGCTTCGATCTGAAGAATCCGGTAGAAAGCGCCGAGCTCTTCGGGATCTACCAAGAGGCCCTGCAGTTCATCAAGCGCTACTTCCTGCGCGAGGGGAACTCCGAGGGCCTCGAGCTCTCGGTGCCGAGCTTTCTCTTCACGCTCACGGACATCTCCGAGCTCTTCTTGCTCGCCACGGGGAACCCGAGCCGCAAGAAGAACGTCGAGGAAGCCCTATGGGCGGGCGTTGTTCTGAAAGTCATGCACACGATTCTCCACGCCGACAAGGATCTCCGGTACCGCTACTTTAGCGTGATCCAGCAGCAGATCTTCGACCGCTTCTACAAGTACGTGCACCGGGACGAGAACAACCAGCTGCTGCTGAAGAACGACGCGGGCTTCGAGATCCCGCTCTTGGACTTTCAGACCAAAGCGAAGAAGACCCGCGAGTCGATCATCATCAAGCTGCTGCACAAGCAGGAGAACGTCGCCGAGGAGCTCTTCGACCGGATCGGCGTGCGCTTCGTCACCAAGACGAAGGTGGACTCGCTGCGGGTGCTGAAGTTCCTCGTCACGAACTACGTCGTGATGATCAACAACATCAAGCCGAGCCGCTCGCAGAACACCCTCGTCGACCTGCGCCTTCTGAAGCAGCGCTCGCAGGGCCTTTTGAAGCGCACGCTGCGCGAGCAGTGGAACGAAGAGCGCTACCTCCAGGAGCTCGCTCAGCTCGTCGAGCACTGCGTGCCCGGCGGCACCGGCTCCGACCGCAACGAGCACACCTCGAACGAGTACCGCGCCATCCACTTCACGGGTCGACAGCTCATCAAGTACCGCAACCCCTTCATGGCCCACTTCAACGAAGTCCGCAAAATGGCCTCGCTGGACCGCGAGCAGCCGCTGGCCCGGGAGCTCCTCGCGCTCGACACCACCCCGATCTCGCGCGACGTGCGCTTCTTCTATCCCTTCGAAGTGCAGATCACCGACGAGCAGAGCCACCAGCAGAACACGCAGGGCGAGGCGAGCCACCAGGAGTACAAGCGCTCGCAGGTGAAGTCGGCCATGCGCCGGATCTTCAAGCCGCTCATCGAGCTCAAGGGGCTCTAGCGCCTACTTCTCGAGGAAGAGCTGGATGCGTTCGTTCACCATCTGCGGGAAGTCCACCTGCGGGACGTGGGAGCCGTCTTTGATGAGGTAGAGCTCGCTCTTCGGAAGCTTGCTCTTCAGCAGGCGCTGGAGGTGGAAGGGGATCACGCGGTCCTTGTCGCCGCCGATCACCAGCGCGGGGATCTGCAGCGTCTCGAGCTTCCCGAGGATCTGGTGCGACTCCATCTGCCGGAAGAGCTGGAGGAAGAGGTCGCTGCCGAGCTGGGCGATGCGGTTCATGTAGACCTCGATGAACTCGCGGCTCACCTGCTTCTTGTTGAAGCCCTGGGAGTGGATGAGCTCGAGGGTGAGCGGGTTCATGGCCTGCGTGGCCCAGATCGCGTCGAAGATCTGGCGGTAGCGGTTGCGCACTTCCTCGGCCACCGGGATGATGAACTCCATGAGGTTCGTGTCGAACATCACGCCCTTCACCGGGAGCACGGTGCCGGAGAGCAGCGCCATGGACGCGAGGCGCTCGGGGTAGCGCGCGGCGAACTCGAGGGTGATGTTCACGCCCATGCTGTGGCCGATGGCGTGGACGGTTTTGACGTTGAGGTGGTCGAGGAGCTCGCGGATGTCTTCGGCGATGCGCGGGAAGGTGATGCGATCGACGCGCTCTTTCCCGGAGCTCTGGAAGTGGCCCCGGAAGTCGTGGAAGATCACCTGGTAGCCGGCTTCGCGGAACCAGTCGAGCTGGTACTTCCAGTGGAGGTTGCTACAGACCAGGCCGTAGTTGAAGAGCAGCACCTTGTCGTGCTCCGTTTTGTGGTCGATCGGAAAGCTCGTCGTGTAGAAGAGCTGCTCGCCGTCGGTGGTCTTGAAGTAGTTCGAGTGCCAGGTCATATCACGCTTTCGTCTTGGGGTTCAGCAGCTGCACGAGGCTGAGGACGGGGGCCTCCTGCGACACGAGGGCCTTGAGCCGCGCATCGAGGATCTGCTTCTTGCTGCGGACTTCGCTTTCCTGTGCGGCGAGGATCTTGAACTCGACGTCGGCCACTCGGAGAAGGTCGCCGGGGCGCACGCGGCGAGCCTTCGTCGCGCGCTTCCCGTTCAGCAGCCAGAACTCGAGCTTCGGGTGCGGCTCGACCTGCAGCTGACCCTCGACGATCTCCACGAGGAAGAGGAAGGAGTGCGCCAGCGAGCGCGGCGCGATGTCACCCTCGGGGTAGCCGAGGTAGACTTGGTTTTTCGGGAAGCGCCAGGTGCCCAGGTACGCGTCGTCGTCGGCCTTGGTGACGGAGATTTCGATCATGCTCAGATTGTATCTAAAATCTTCTGGTCCCGGGCGAGCTTTAGGAGAATGGGATCAATTTTCTCCGGCTGCGTGCGCTGGAGTTCCTGAACGTCGCGGTACACTTTTTCCAGAATGTGCGAGTGGCGCTGGAAGTCGGCGACGCGCCGGCGCACGGTGGTGCCCGACTGGTCGACGCCGAAGAGGTCGCCCTCGCCGCGGTTCTGCAGATCGGCCTCGGCGATGGCGAAGCCGTCGGTGGTCTGCTCGAGGATCGCCAGGCGCTGCAGGCCCGCCTCGCCGAGCTCGCTGTCGAGGACGAGAAAGCAGAAGCCCGGCTTCTCGCCGCGGCCCACGCGGCCACGCAGCTGGTGCAGAGAACTGAGGCCAAAGCGCTCGGGGTGGTAGACACACATGAAGGCAGCGTTCGGGACGTTGATGCCGACTTCGATGACGCTCGTGGCGATGAGGATCTTGAGCTCGCCGCGGGTGAAGGCCTCCACCACCTGTGCCTTGTCGTCGGCCTTCATCTTGCCGTGGAGCGTGGCCATGGGCACGCCGGGGAAGACCTCGCGGTAGTTCTGGAAGGCTTCGGTGACGTTCTGCAGGTCGAGGGTCTCGGACTCGTCGATGGCCGGGAAGACGAAGTAGCCCTGGTCGCCGAGCGCGAGGCGCTGGCGGATGAAGTCGACGTACTTGCCGTAGTTCGCCGGGGCCACGATGCGCGTCTTGATGCCCTTGCGGCCCGCGGGGAGGTGCTTGATGGTGCTGAAGTCGAGGTCGCCGTACTGGGCGAGCGAGAGCGTGCGCGGGATCGGCGTGGCGGACATGATGAGGCAGTGGGTGCCGGCGCCCTTGCCGGTGAGGGCGAGGCGCTGCTCGACGCCGAACTTGTGCTGCTCGTCGATCACGGCGAGCGTGAGGCGCTGGAAGGCGACGCTCTCCTGGAAGAGC
Organism: Bacteriovoracaceae bacterium; assembly: GCA_036770305.1. Taxonomy (GTDB): domain Bacteria; phylum Bdellovibrionota; class Bacteriovoracia; order Bacteriovoracales; family Bacteriovoracaceae; genus UBA6144. The sequence continues at coordinate 43,994 of DAIPJL010000001.1, forward strand.
GCGTGGGTGCCGATGACGAAGTTACTGGCGCCGCTCGCGAGCGCCTTCTGGACGGCGTCTTTCTCTTTCTTCTTCATGCTGCCGAGGAGCAGGCTCGGCGTGAGGAAGGGCAGCTTCCCGAAGAGGCCCGCGAGGGTCTGCGCGTGCTGCTGGGCGAGCGCTTCGGTGGGGCACATCAGGGCGACCTGCCCCCCTTGCGCGCAGGCGACCAGCGCGACCAGGAAAGCGACGATGGTTTTTCCGCAGCCGACGTCGCCCTGGAGCATGCGCATCATCGGATGCCCCGAGCCCATGTCGGCGAGGATCTCCTGGATCACCTTCGCCTGATCATCCGTGAGCGTGAACGGCAGGAGCTTCTCGAGCGCCGTGAGCGTGTCTGGGGCAGCGTGGACCGGTGCTCCGGTCTTCTTTTTGATGAAGCGCCGGCGGGTGGTGATCTTGAGCTGGTCGACGAAGAACTCCTCGTAGGCGAGGCGCTCGACGGCGCGGGTGCGCAGCTCGGGCGTGAGCTCGCTCGGCGGCAGCTGCGCGTGCAGCACCTGGAAGGCGCGGCCGAGGGAGAGGTCCGTCAGGGCGTCGGTCGGGTAGCTCGGGTGGATGTCGGTCCAGACCTCGCGCGGCAACTGAGCGATGAGCTTGGCGGTGAAGCTCCCCGGGACCTTGCTGATGGTGGGGTACTCGATGAGCCAGTCCCCGAGAGTGCTGGGCCAGCTGGCGTCGAGGAGTGGGATGACCTTCGGGTTGATGATCTGCAGCTGCGCGCGCCACTCCTGTAGCTGGCCCAGGAACCACACCTGCTCGAGGCCTTCGAGTTGCTTTTTCTGCTGCGGGTAGATGTTAAAGAAGCGCAGCGAGAGGGTTCCGTCGCCGGAGAGCTCTTTGACGACGAGGTGGCCCGTGTACAGGAGGAGGCGCCCCTTCGTGCGGCGGCCAAAAGCCGGACGCAGTTCGCAGTGGATCACGCGGCCCTGGCCCAGGAACATCTCGCCCTCGCGGGCCTCGCGGAAGGGCCGCAGCCGCGGCGTCGGGATCGCTCGCAGCGGGAGTGCCCAGAGGAGGTCCTGCACGGTGCGCACGCCCGCGTCCATCAGCGCCGCTACGTGCGCCGACGGCGCCTTGCTGCGCGAGAGCGCGCTGAGGGGAGCGTCGAGGCTAACGGTACTCGACGGACTGGACCTCATAGGCCACGTCACCCTTCGGTGCCTTCACGATGACTTCGTCGCCGGCCTCGCGACCGATGAGTGCTTTACCGAGCGGCGAGCTGTAGGAAATCTTCGCCGGGTCCGTCATGGCCTCGTCTTCGCCGACAATCTGGAAGCGCTGTTCGTTTCCGTTGCCGTCGACGATGCGCACGGTGGCGCCGAAGACGATGCGATCTCCGGACAGACCCTTAACCTCCACCACCCGGGCGCGCGCGAGCTTCGCCTGCAGCTCCTGGATGCGGCCTTCGATGTGCGACTGCTTTTCCTTCGCCGCTGCGTACTCAGCGTTCTCCTTGAGGTCACCGAGCGCGCGCGCTTCGGCGATGGCTTCTTTCACGCCTTCGCGCTCCACCTTGATGAGGTGGTCGAGCTCGGCCTCCAAGAGTTTCTTGCCGGTCGGGGTCATCGGGAATTCGTTCATAGCAGTCTCATCCTCGCTCGAATTTATTTCTTAAAGAGGGCCCGCGCTTTCTCGAGCATGTCCTCGCGCGTGCTGCCGCTGCCGGCGCTCCGGGGCCCAAACTTGTACCACTCGCAGAAGTTGGCCTTGTCCTTCTCCACCACGCGCTCGGCGCTCGGCTCGTGGCACTCGTTGTACGCCGCCTTGTCGTAGTGCTTGCACGCGACACAGCTCCGGAGCGCCCCCCCGCAGTGCGAGCAGTGATCGCTTCTCCCCGGCGGCATGGCCTCCAAGTAGGGCACTGTCTTACCACAATGTGGGCACGTTCCCATACTAAAACTCCTTCTGCGCCCCCAGCCCAAAGCCGGAGCCCTGCTTGCTCGGATCTGCGCTGAAATAAATCCGCGGAGTGTTTCGTTTGTTGTGCTCGTCGATGGCCCGCTGCAGCAGCCATTCGTTGGTGTGCTGGTTGGTGCGTGAAATCAGATAGCTGATGGCGATCATGGTGGCGCCTCCGATCACGAGAGTGTTCCGCCCGGTGATGGACTCATTCCTTCCCTCACTCGGCCGCAGGACTCCCGCCAGCATCGTCGCCGTGCCAAGCGTGCTGAGCGCCGCGCTTTGCCAGCGAGGGCGGTTGTTGCCCTGGTACTCGTCCAGTAGTTTTTTCGCCTCGGGGTCGCGTTGCAGATAATAGCGCAGGCCTTCGCCGCGGTTACTTGAGCTCGTGTCCACGAGCACCTCTTGGTAATTGATCACCGCAACGCGACTGCACGAGTCCGCTCCTAGAGCGGAAAGTGGGCCTGCGGTGCAGGTCAAAAAAAAGAGCGCGGTCAAAGACCAGCGCTGGAGGTGGGCAAGGTTGTTCACTCTATAAGCTTACCGCGCCCCGACGTATCATGGAAGTAGAAGGACAGCTCCATGGACCTCATCCGGACCGGCATCGGTCTTAGTAAAACCATCAAGAACGCCGCGCGGCTGCGCGAGATCTTGACCGTTTTCAGCAGGAATGGGTTCCGCTCCTACATCGTCAGCTCCGGGATGGGAGAAGAGTACGCCAGCGAGGGCGTGACCCAGGAGCCGGACGTCACGGAGGAAGCGCTCCACAGTGAAGAGGGCTGGGCCCTCGTCGGCCTGCGCCTGCGCAAGAGCTTCGAAGAACTCGGTCCGAGCTTCGTGAAACTCGGCCAGCTCCTCGCGACCCGCGAGGACATCCTCGATCCCGCGCTCATCCGCGAGCTGAAGAAGCTACAGAACCAGGTCAAGCCGATCAGCTTCGCCGAGGCACGCGAAGCCATCGAAACCCACCTCGGCGCTCCACTGCACACGGTGTTCCGCGAGATCCGCGAGCGCCCCATCGGAACCGCGTCGATCGGCGTCGTCTACCGCGGGACCCTGCTCTCCGGCGAAGAGGTCGTCATCAAGGTGCGCCGGCCCGGCATAGAAAAAACGCTGCAGACCGACTTCGAGATCGTGCGCTTTATCGTGGCGCAGGTCGAGAAGGTGTCCGAGGCGCTCCGCTACCTCGGCCTCTCCCGAGTGCTGGAGGACTTCTTCCGCGCCACGCAGAGCGAGCTGAACTTCCTCACCGAGGCACAGAACTGCGAGCGCCTGCGCACCAACCTCGCGAAGATCGACACCGCCGGAGACTTCGTGCTCCCGCAGGTCTACCGCCAGTACTGCGGGGCGAGCGTCCTCGTGATGGAGTTCCTCGACGGGAAACCCTTCAACCGCTACCGCTCGCTCGACGAGCTTGGTCCGGCGCTGATCGCGCGCCTCGAGAAGAGCGTGGACCTCTTCGCGCACACGCTCCTCGCCGACGGCTTCTTCCACGCCGACCTCCACGGCGGCAACTTCTTTATTCTCAAAGACGGCCGCATCGGCCTCATTGACTTCGGCCTCATGGGAACGCTCTCGAAGAAGAACCGCGCGAACCTCATCGCCGTGCTCTACGCACTCGTGACCCACAACTACGACAACCTCGTCTACGAGTTCCTCGAGGTCGCCGACTACGACCGCGTCCCCGATCACGAAGAACTGATTCGTGACATCCGTGACTCCCTCGGACCTTTCGTAGGTCTTTCGGTGCAAGAAACCAATGTCACAGACTTGGTGAGGGCCATCATCAGTACCCTCGCGAAGCACCGACTCTATCTGCCACGGGAATGGTTCATCATCTTCCGCGCCTTGATGACCCTTGACGGCGTCGGGAAATCGGTCGGGCTCGATCTCAACATCTTTAAGATCCTCGAGAAAGACATCCCGAAGCTACTGGGCGAGGTACTCACTAAGGAAAACGCCCAAGAAGAGGCGATGTGGATCGGTAAGGACTTACTCACTTCGCTGCGAATCGTTCCGAAGCATTTGAAATGGTTCCTGCGCGAACATGCTAAGCGCGGCTATGCCTTCGAGCTTCGCGTTCAAGATGCCGCCGCGCACGTGAAGACGGTGGCGCGTTCGGTCTACTTCCTCGGCTATATTCTTCTCTCAAGCATTTTCATCCTCGTGGGTGCGTTGCCATTTATCGGCCGCTCGCCGGAGAGTTTTGGCCAGGTCCCCACCATGAGCTGGGTCTTCTGGGCGATCGCCGCGCTCGTGCTCGTGCGCGCCACGATCCTAAAGAAGTACTAAGAGCAATACCAAGGTTCCAGCACACCTTTACGTAAGCGATGCAGCAAGGCTTTACTTCATCCGACGATTTCGGCACGCTTTTGAGTGACACTTCCATCCAAAGGATCACCCATGCGTAACATTCTCATCGCTCTTATCCTTATGACCGCAGCCCTCCCTGCCTTTGCACGCGCCCGACTTTGCCCGGCCGGAAGCGAGGTGCTCGTCAGCTGCACCGCCACTGCGACTCTGCCCTTGGTACCCTTCGTCGCCGTCTGCGCCATCGACGAAGATGCCTTCATCGTGCTCGATCCGGGTGCCGGCCGCCAGCCGATGAGCTACCAAGCCGCCGCCCGTGCCTATGAGACCATGACCACTTGGTACGCCAAGGCCGGTGCCGCTGCTGATAATCTTAAACTTGAAATTGATCACGAAGCACGTGGGCGCAGCAACGCCGTACTGAGCTTTGACTCGGTTTTTGGTGGTGTCAGCCGATTCCTCTGTCGCTAATATCCCCGCAATGAAGCGAGTTCTAATTATTGGTGCAGGACCAGCGGGCTTGAGTTGTGCATACAAACTCAGGAATTCGCCCTTCGAGGTGACGATTGTCGATGCCGAATCAACAGTCGGAGGCCTTTCGAAGACAATTTTCTATAAAGGATACCGCTTCGACATCGGGGGGCACCGCTTCCACACCCGAGAGAAAGAAGTTTCAGATTTCTGGGCTGAGGTTTTCGGGGGACGCTTTCTTCGCCGTCAACGAAAATCTCGGATCGTCTTCAATGATAAAATGCTGGATTATCCGTTGAAGCTGCAAAGTCTCGTACGGAGTTTGAGTCCTTGGATGCTGCTGCGAATTTTTCTTTCCTACGCTCATGCAGTCCTGTTCAATCGGAAATCCGTGGGCTCGTTCCAAGACTGGGTTGTGAGTAGGTTCGGTCGCAAGCTCTTCGACTTATTCTTTCGAGATTATACGGAAAAAGTATGGGGAATTCCGTGTGAGAGATTATCCGCAAGCTGGGCAGATGAAAGGATACAGAATCTTTCGGTGTGGAAGGCGGTTTGCTCGGTATTCATGCGGATGAAAAACGTTAGAACTCTCGTCGACGAGTTCGATTACCCTCCCCTCGGCCCCGGTCAGTTTTGGGATGAGGTGCATGGGAGAATTCAGGATGCAGGCTGCCGACTCCTTCTTGGGTGCGCCGTAGTGGGTATCGAAAAAACGAGTGAGGAAGCATGGGCTTGCCGATTTTCGGATGGCACCACCTCAAAGTTTAGCGCGGTGGTCAGTACGATGCCTCTCGAACGCTTCGTTGAGATTCTGAAGCCTACCGTTTCATCGGAGGCTCTGTTCGCCGCACGCAGTCTTCGGCACCGATCTTTCGTGATGGTCACACTGCTCTACCGGGATACGCCAAACCCTTTTCCTGACAATTGGATTTACGTGCAGAGTCCGAAGTACAAGCTTGGCCGCATACAGAATTTCAGAAACTGGTCACCACTTATGACACCGGGAGAGCAGGACCTTTCTCTTGGCCTTGAATACTTTTGTGACTTTGGTGATCAATTTTGGTCACTAGGAGATGAAGAACTCGCGGAGCTCGCGAAGAGCGAACTTCACAGTCTGGGATTGGCACCTGTTTGCTCACCTCACGATTATCATGTCGTGAGATCGCGCTACGCGTACCCAGTGTACGAGTGCGGCTACGAGAAACGACTGGGATTGATTCTAAGTGAACTTCGCAGTCACGACCGACTCTACTTTGCCGGACGGGGAGGCCTCTACCAGTATAATAACCAGGACCACGCGATCCTTGCTGGTTTTCAAGCCGCTCGTCAGCTCATCAGCGAAACTGGAGGATAGGCCATACCTATCGCTCTTCGGGGATCACGTACAGGGTGATCCCGCGAACCTGAGCCACTGGCCGTGCATCACGGTAGGGTTTGGGATGGCATCGATCTTCGGTGTAGACAAATTCGAGGAGCACAAAAGGTGGAGGTGTTTTGACGAGGTCTATCGATTCGACACACTCGAGCCCTTCGGGCTCAACGTAAGGCCTGAGACAGGCTCCGCAGCTGACTATCGGTAGCTCCAGGTCCTTCGCCTTTTGAGCGACAAGCCTCGACTCGAGTTCCCATGTTGCGATACCCTTCGCTTTCAAAACCATGTTGTTGTAAACCAGCAACCCGATGAAGAATGCAAAGATTGACTCGCGAAGCAGGCGCGAGTTTGCGCACGCGAGTAGTGAAATGACGATCGTTGTAACCGCGGGAGCCGCGAGGATGCTTAGGTGCCTGGCCCCAATGGTGTGTGGAGAGAGTACCCAGAGCGCAAACCATGACATGAAGCAAAGGACAGAAGATCCCAAGAGCTGAAGCAGGCGTCGGCTCCGCTCGTTAGTCAATGTTGTGACGAGGTAACCGCTGCCGATGAAAAATGCTGGTGTAAGGAAGGTCGTTCCGGTTGTGCCAAAAATGAATCGGATTTTGTTCAGGATGAGATGCTGTGCCGGAAGCGCTATCTGGCGAGTGAAGAAAAAATCTAGCTGATAGCGATAGGTGTACACCAGCATGCTGAGCGCAACGCTGACGCCTGCGAGCTTGCCCCAGCAGCGGCGAGACAGGAGGCGTGGCACTACGAGCGCCGCCCCCAGGCAGATTGCGTAAAGTGTTCCGATGGTGCTGGCCAGACTGAGTGCCAAGAGACTCCAGATGATCGTCCGACCACTCAACCAGGCGAAGAAGAAGTACGAGAATGCCGCCGTCGTCAGTGCGTAGGGGCGGAGGTTCTGTGAAAAAAACACTGTCGAATACAGCGCCGTGTGAAACAGCGCTCCCCACAGCGCGGATCGGCGATCATCGAGAAGATCGTAGATCCCTCGGTAGGTGAATACGATAGACAGGCCCGTTGCAAGAAGAGATGGAATCCGAAGCCAAACTTCGCTGCCCCCGACGAAATGATAAACTGATTTCAAAACCAAGTACGGAATTGGCTGCTGGAGGTCTCGGGTGAGGCAGAACTTTACGAGGTCTAGGAGTGATTGTTGGTGCAGCTTTTCGAGCATGAGGAGTTCGTCGAATTGGAAGTTCGGCGTTGCCATAATGGCATTCGCTATTCCGCATGCGGTGATAGCTGTCGCGAGCCCGAGGAGGGGGCCGAATTCGAGGCGCATGATCGAGAGCCGGCGGACGCCCCAGCGGATGAAGTTTAGGAAAAGATCTATGAGGTGAAACGAATCACCCCGCGATAGCCCCCGGAAAAGTGCTCGAATCTGGGAAGAGGCGACACGCCACGGACGCCGGTCTCTGCTGATTAGTTCCGTCGAAGAGGGCGCCCATTTCTGAAGGTATCTGGCTTTGCTCCAGCCCTCGGAGATCGCCCGAACCAGATAGCTGATCCATCCGCCGCGGCCATAGACAACCCATGAGTGACATCCCGGGAGCTGAGTGAGCGTGTGCCCGAGTTGCGCACACCTCTTTGAGAGATCAATGTCTTCGTGGCGCGAAAGATTATCGTCAAAGCCGCCCAACTTTTCTAGCACGGCTCGCCGGTAGATACAGCTTGCGGAGTTGATCATTGGAGCTTCGGGAGTCTGAACCGACAAATGGTTGAAGGTGCCCTGTGTTGTTGTGCGAGTTGCCCTAAACCGATACTTTGCCAATGAAGGTGGGATTCCTGTGGACACGGGATAGATCCTTCCCTGCCCACCGGCCGCATTAGTGGTGAGAAGTGTCGTCACGGCACGGTTAATCCAGCCTAGTGAGATTTGGACATCCGCATCGACGAAAGCCACGAACTCACCTCGGGCCGCGCGCCAGCCGGTGTTGCGTGCGAGGCTCCTGCCTTTCTTTGAAGTACTGAGAACAATGACCTCGGGATAGGCCTTAGCGAGTGCAGGAAGAGAATTATTCTTCCCATTGTCGACGATAATAACCTCAAACGAGAAGGAGCACTTTTGGCGCACGATGCTTCGAATGCATCGCTCAAGGGTGGCGTCAGCATCAAAGGCCGGAACGACGATGCTCACCAGGGGACTCGTCATACAAGGATTTTCTTTCTAATTCCGAGAAGAATACCGAAAGCGATTCCGGCGCCCTGGCTAATTTGTGAGACGTATAGAAAGCTAGCAGCCTTTACAAGAGATAGGCGAGTACGCGAGTTAAGGAGTCGCAGGTTCCTCACCTGAGAGAGTCCCCACGCTGCCATGGACAGAGGGTAAAGTTTTGGGAAGCTTATGAGGGTTGCAAGCCCGAGCCAGCTTATTGCGATCCCGGCCAAGTCGCTACTCTTAGTGTGAAAGCGCTCTCCAAGAGATCCCTCCATCTGAAGAAGAGCATATTGTTGAGCGATACGGAAGTCGTACTCGGGCAGCCTGTGGAACGGTAAATGTTTGTTGTGGGTAAAGGTAGCACTGGGAACCAGTTCAATTGCGATTCCACGCTTTGAAAGGTCTAATCCCAGTCGTACATCCTCGAGTATGCGGTGTTCCGCCGGCCAAGATACCGGGAAGTTGAATGCACATAGGCTGCCATAGATGAAAGCTATGTTGGATGTGTGCTCGTGTCTGTGTCTAAGGAGGGCCATCTTGAGCCGCGTTGCCGTCTGTGAGCTATCGGAGCCACGTACTAGTCCCATTAGTGCCACCGGGGCTTTTGCCTCTGCGAGCCTCGTCCTAATTTCTCGAACGGTGCCAGGATCAAGCACGACGTCTGTGTCTACGAAAATCCTCCCTTGCCACTTTGCGAGTGTGCCACCGAGGTTACGAGCGGAAGCTGGTCCCATATTTTGTGGATTTCGTATGAGTCGAATTTGTGGATTGTTTTGTGCAGGAAGCTGATCCTCGGAGGAGCCGTCGTCAGAAATTATCACTTCATCTAGAGGTTCTAGCTGAGGAAGAATCGATGCCAGAAGGCGGGAAGTATGTTGCCGGGCATTATAAGCCGGTATGATGATTGAAAGGGGAATCCCCATGTAGTCACGGCCAGTGTATTGTTAATACTATGATTTTACCTGACTTAGTAAAAAAGGTCGATGTCGAAATTTCTCCGGATGTTAATCGGGATGTGTCATCACAATGTTAAAGCTAGATGACTTCGTCATCCGATTCGCAAGAGAGCTCCGCTTGCCTCTCCGAGAGATCCTGCGTATCCAGCAACTGGTTCAGCGTCACCCTCGCGTAAACTGGGACGACGCTCTAGGAGAATCGCAGCTGCGGAGTAAGCTAGAGCTCTGTCGGATGTTGCACGAAAATGACATAAGGCCGGATTTCATACAGATCCATGCGGGATGGATCGGCTTGACAGCCTATCTCCTTCGTCTGGAGCCGAAGGCGCCGAAGAAAATCCAAATCATCGATCTGGATCCAGTCGCACTCGCCGCAGCACGGGACTTCTTAAGTGGGGTCGAAGTTTCTGTTCTTCAGGTAGACGTGAATACAGCGCCGATACCTGATGACGTCGATCTTGTGGTGAACACGTCCTGTGAGCACCTCCGGGATTTCTCGAGCTGGCTCGATCGGATTCCGCAAGGCGTACTATTTGCTTGTCAGTCGAATAATATGGTCGGGATCCATGCGCATATTAACTGCAGTCCTGATCTCATCCACTTTCAGGGATATTTCTCTAAGAGACTGATGATCGACACGTCTGTGGTGGATATGCCGGGAGGAAATGGCTGGCAGCGCTTCACCGTTTTGGGGCGCTAGCGCTGTCGCCACCATCGTAGGGGAGATATGGGGTCCCTGAGGAAGTTTCCGATCGCGAGCGGAATTTCGGGGTCGAGGTAGTTCAAGTAGAAAATGCGAGCGCTCACTTCGAGCAGGAGGCGCCGTCGAATCGCACTCCCGCGGCCCTCTTGACGTGCCACTGGCTGCGGAAGGTGATAAACAGCGCTTGGGCAAAGAAAGAACCGAAGGCCTCTGATGTGTGCACGGTAGCCGAGGTCTGTGTCTTCGAAGCCGTAGAAAGTGTAGCACCGACGGAAGCCGCCGATGGCGAAGAATGTCGAGCGCTTCATTACGAGGGCGTAAGTGCAGGTGAACTTCCAGCGATCCGGCCGCTCATTCCATGCTGTGGAGCTGCGGAAGAATTCTTCCCAGTACGCGTTTTCATAGTACCCATCTAGCGGAGCACCTAGTCCTTGCCAGTCCTGCTTGAGGAAGAGGCGCTGTGCCATGACGATATCGTGTTTGGCACTGGCGGCGATGAGGTCTTGGAACGCCTCTGGCGGCACGAGCATGTCTGCGTCGAGGAAGCATATGACGTTCCCACTGGCAAGGTCTGCGCCGACGTTCCTGGCGATTCCTGCGCGATACTGTGCGTCTCCCATTTGGCGAGGTGCCGTTCGGGCGAGGTGGACCACTGTTAAGGAGAACGTCGCCGTCTGGGTTGCTGCTTCCCGAAGGTACCCAGACGTCTCGTCAGTGCTTCCGTCATTAACGACGAGGACTTCGAGGCTGAGTCCCGTCGCAGGGGATAGTCGTGACAGTTGCTCAAGTACCGTAGGTAGCGTATCGATGTTGTTATAGGTTGGGATGATGATGGACACATCGGGTTTCTTAGGGGCTCCGCGAATCACCTGAGTCGGTTGGGGGAAAAGCTCTAGAGTGTCGGGCGTTCTTTTGTCGTAGCGATCGAGGCCGGGGAAACCTCGCACCTGGTGGCCGGTTGACCTAAGGACCTTCTCAAGGACTGAGACGAGCTCTCCGGCTGAAAGCAACCGTACTGATCCAGTGGCATGGTTTGCGGGTAGCAAGAAGAGCTTCGCCCGGAGATCCGCGGCGATCTCCTCGTAGGTCTTAAGTAGTTTTTGACGCGACTCTGGCACGACGAATGCGACGAACTGGTCTCCTTGACGCAGCCATGTGTCGAGCTCCTCTGAGGGCTCCGCGGGGGCGAGCAGCGCGTGTATCACGGGAGTGGTTTTTACGAGAGCCAGGGCCGCTTCCCGATAAATGACGACGGGGGTCATGTCTCGAAGTTGAATCTGCGATGCTAGCTCCGGAACGTCAAAATGGTAATGTGCGTTGCACGGAATGAGGACATGAGTCGCACCGGCGCGACGAGCTTCGCCTAGCTGTGAATCGAGAGCCTGTGGCATAGTGCCGGGACGACAAAAGCCGAGGTCGGTGCAGAAGCTGCAAGCCAGTGGACAGTTCGGCAATAGATTTAGCCGATAGACCAAATTTCCGACTTCGGGGAGTGTGGAGGAGGGCGTCATGGCTGGGCGCTATGTGATCTCGGTGATGTTTTCAACAGCAGGATTTTTAGCTGGTCCTCCGAGTGTCACCAGCTAGGACATGCTACATTAACCTGTGGTTGAATTAGAAGATAACTTTTGTGTCTAGAAAGGTGTTGCATGCATGACGATGCGGGGTACAGCCTCGAGCTCGTAAGGGCGCGAGCTCAGGAACTCCAGAAAGTCTCTCCAACTTTTTGTTTGGCGAAGTGGACGCAGTCGACGGTGCTGCTGCAGAACGGTTTGACACATTCCTGCCATCACCCCGCGCGGCACAGAATCTCTCAAGCAGATCTCGTGAATAATCCGCAGGGACTACACAATACGCCAGTGAAGCTCAGGGCTCGTTCTGAGCTCCTGCGCGGTAAGCAGACTCCCGAGTGCAGCTATTGCTGGAACATCGAAAACCTCAATCGTGGCCATATCTCGGATAGGATTTACAAATCGACCTACAGCTGGAGTTTCCCTCGTCTCGAGGAGATTCTGAGTTCGGGTTTGGGACAAGAAATAGCCCCTTCGTACTTAGAAGTTTCATTCGACTCGACGTGTAATGCGAAGTGCCTTTACTGCAACCCGGAGAGCTCATCCTCGTGGGAGGCAGAGATTCGTCGGTTTGGGCCGATGTCGCAAGTTGAAAAGCCGCTGTACGACCTAGGGGACATGCATAAGCGGGGTGCGCTTCCGATACCGCCGGAGGAGCCGAATCCGTACACCGAAGCATTTTGGAAGTGGTGGCCGGAAATTTATCAAAAGTTAATGGTCCTGCGCATTACCGGGGGCGAGCCTTTATTATCGAATCATACGTGGAGGCTTATCGAGGAGGTGCTCGCCTCGCCGAGGCGGGAGCTAAGATTCGCAGTGAACTCCAATCTTTGCATCCCTCGCTCCCTCGTCACTCGGCTCGTTGATCAGATCAACGCCCTCGCAGGCAAGATTCACTCGTTCGAGGTTTACACGAGTCTCGAGTCGGTCGGGACGCAGGCGGAGTATGTCCGCTACGGCATGCGTTTCGATGACTTTCTGGAGAACTGTCACTACGTTCTGGATCACACTCCGCCCTCATCTCGGCTGCACTTCATGACGACAATAAACCTGCTGAGCGCTCCGAGTTTCCTCGGCTACCTAGAGCTGCTTCGAAATCTTCGACGAAAGTATAAGGTCTCAAAAAATGACTTTCGTGTGCGCACGTTCCTGAACTATCTGCGCTGGCCACAGTTTCTCTCGCTGTCGCTCCTTCCGCAGCACCTCAAGGACGTCTACGCGGATGAGTGGGTTGAATTTGTGAAGAAGCACCTCGTTACGGCTTCCAGCGGTGATGCCGTGTTCTACGAAGAAGAGCTCGATCAGGTCGAGCGTCTCGTGGCCTACATGCAGACCTGCGTCCCTGAAAAAAGAGACTTCGAAAACTTCAGACTATTTATTACAGAGATAGACCGTCGTCGTGGTCTTGATTTCGTGGCAACGTTCCCGGAGCTGCGAATTCTATTGGAGCGGGGATACTTCGGAGAGCTCCGAAGGAAGTAGCTCGTATGACTGAAGCCTCATCTCTCGACATCGTCATTCCCACAGGCCACCGTCGGAAATCTCTCGCGAGGCTATTGTCTTCGATTCGGAGACAGGAGAAACCTGGCACATGGAGAGTCGTCGTAGTCGCCGACGGAACTTCGCTCGACGCGGAGGCCCTGAGGATTATCGAGGTTGAGCCGGCGATCGAACTCGTGCGGATCTCTCGCGGTGGTGTGAACCGTGCGCGGAATGCGGGGCTTAGGAGGTGTCGATCAGACTGGGTCTTGATGCTCGATGACGACGTCGTGCTGCCGGAGGGATACCTCGGAGCGCTTCTGGATCGCATCGGGCAGGAGACGCGGGTGGTGGCGGTTGGCGGCATCTACCTACCCAAGGAGGGTGCCGTGTCGGCGGCGACTGCCTATAATTATATCGCGAGCAGTTGGGTCAGGAGTGCGACGCGCTTAGACGGGACAACTTTTGCGCTGCTCGGTGGAAATGCTTGCTACCATCGAAGACGGCTTGGGGAGCGGCTAAGGTTTGCGGAGTGGATACATTTCGGTGGGGCAGAGACAGAGTTGAATCTGCGTCTCATTGAGCAGGGGCTAGAGCTGGGCTTCGATCCGGCGCTTCACGTGTACCACGACTGTGAGGTTGGAATACTGGGACTTGTTCGGAAGGGGTTCGCGCAGGCCCGAGGACGATCCTCTCTTGAGGGTCGGATTTCTTCGGCCGTGCTTGCTCTTACCGACATCGCGAGAGTAGAAGATCAGCGCCCTGGAGTCCGTGCGTATTTCTTGGGATACGACCTTTTCAATTTCTGTCGTGCCCATAATCTTCTGAGGCATTCGGACGGCTACGAACTCCGCTTTCACCAGGCGATCATCTGGGGTGGGGAGCAAATTTTTAGGTCGTCTGGCATCGAACGAATTTGGGGCCTAGGCGTATCTCTCATGCGCGCGATGTTAAATTCCCTCGTTCGGTTAAGGGACTGGGTTCGGTGGCAGGTGCCACCGCAGTGTCGTGCCCTTGTGACTTGGGTTCGGTGGCAGGTACCACCAAAGTACCGCGCCTTAGTGATATGGGTTCGGTGGAAGACTTTACCCATAGTGGTCATCGTTGTGATATCGGTGCCATGTGCCTTTTTGCAGATACCGGTGTTTCTCCCGAGAGAGCGACTTTCGGATCTTCGAACGCAGATCCTCAGAAAAATACTAGGATAAATTTGATTTTATAATTTAGTATCTACGTTCGAGATATGAACTATCAGTACTTTCATGAAGATCATTTTAAATGGGGATTCGACGCCCGTAGCTATGGGGCGAGGCGCACTTCATCAGAGGAGTTCTGGTGGAGTTTTTCGAAGGCCCCAGTCATCGTCCCATCATTTCGAGACGCCTGCTTAGAAGCTTGCAGGATTATTGTTAGAAACTCCTTAAGCCTTGGGCGGCCGATTACCCTATGTCTCAGTGGTGGTATCGACAGCGAAGTGGTAGCGAGATGCCTAAGAGAGATTGGTGCAGATTTTCAAGCGATCATTTATGAGTATCCCAACCAGCTGAATCAGCATGATGTACGAATGGCGCTCGATCTGTGTAAAACGCTAGGGATTCCATTTCGCTTAGAACAGTATGATATCCTGCGAGCGCTCACCGTGGACGCGAAAGATTGGTTGGATCGCTACAATGTGGTTAGGCCTTACCTGTATGTCTACTACGATATGATCCGACGTGCCCCGGGATATCCGGTCTTTTGCGCAGGAAATATTCAGCTCGAGCCATTCGTTCAGAGGAATTTTGATTTCGATAACCCGCCACAACTTGTGTGGAGGGAGTATGATCAGGACCAGGCCCCAACAGCTGCTCTGTGGGAGGATGGGGTACCAGCGGTCACAAGATTTTATCGGTTTACAGCGAACCTTTTAAGTTCTTTTCTAGAAGATCCGCTAGTGAAAATGTGGACTCAGTATCACGAGAGCCTAGGCTCAGCTCATAAGATGCACGACTTTAAGATATTCATTTATGCGCGTCACTGGCCTGAGCTTAAATCCAGACCTAAATTTACGAGTTATGAGCACATTAACCCACTTCATAAGTTTCTTCGCATTCAGCGCTCTTTACAGTTTAGAGAGCAACAGGTCCATGTGACACTCGAAGAACTCCGATCTTCTCTAGGATTGATTTGAGTGAGCCTTAGAAGAGTTCAACTCATAAGAGATGGTGTTCAGAAGTTATGTGATCCAGTCGTTTTGCGTAATTTCTACGACACCCTTGCGGAGATTCACTGCTCTCGTGATTCAAAGAGGTCAAACTATACCCAAGATGCTCTGGACTTAACGGGGCATGCTCTCTTTGATCTCGCCGTGGATGAGAACAAAAACATAGGGACGTTCTGCGGTGTTTATAATGGTGGAAGGTACCCTGCAGGGGTCTATCGATTGCTGAATCGAGTGTATGTGACACCACATTTTCGTAATCGCCACGGATTGCACATGGCACTTGCAACAAAGTACTTGTTGCCGGCGCAATATGAAGAAATCTGTGATCGATCAGATTTAGTATTCGTTTCGCGGGAAGGAGCCCTGGGCAGAGAGTCTCTTGGGCGCTGGCTCAGGGTGCACTGGGGGCATTCCGCATGGCGCGTTCATCCTCGCTACGTTCAAGTGGTGCCCGGGGTTAGAAACAAAAGAACTTTTCAAGCTATCGCTTATCAGTGCATCAGAAAAACTGACTGGTTTTTTGAAGAGTTAGATGATGCCGAATGGCAAATGCTTCCAGAGGGTGTTTGATGAGTCATGTCTCGCGCATCGGTATCACGCTGTGGTTTGACGATGAATCTCGGGATCTCTTGTCCATCAGCCTAGTCTCTATTCTTATGCAGGTTCAGCGAAAGAGAGTACCGCTCAAAATTGTGAAAGGTTTCCTATCGGCATTTCAGATCCAGCATCAAAGTGAGTACACACTCTTGATCCGAGCTGGTCATGTTTTTAAATCGAACAGATGGTACGATGAGCTTGTTCAGTTTACAGACCAGAGAGTACCTGCGATCGGCCACATAATCGCAAGGCCAGGTGAAGCACTATCTCTTCATCCGCAGTTGATGTTATTTATGACGCACCATTTGACCTCGATTGCTGCAGCGGTCATCAGTTGCAAGTCATACCGGCTTTTCGAGAGAAGTGATAATAATATCCACGATGATTACACGCCGCTCTGGGTTCGATCGACACAAGCCCCTCAGGAAAGAGCTGACTCAAAGGTATGCGAGTCAATTGCAGCGGGAGCACTTGAGTTAAATCGTGAAATTCTTAACTGGCCATGGTCATACCGTAGACTGAAGCATGACATTTCTACCGATACGCCGTTACATCGTGCGGAGCATGTAAATAGGTATATCTATGAGATCGAGCGCCAGAGAAGTCTTCTCTATCCCTTTAATAACGAACCCCATGTTGAGCTAGAGCTTCCGACCCTTGCTCACGTCATGGGCGTTGCGAGTGGACTAAAGCTCAATGCCCTGACGCACAGGTCAATCAATGATAAAACGAGATTCACCTTTTTTGATATCAGCAGGCTGAGTCTGGAGTTCCGAGGTCGGATTAATAATGACTGGGATGGAAAGGATTACGAATCCTATGCTTCCGGAATAGCGAGTGGCTATGATGCTTCTCTAGTATATATCTCAGCCTTTCGAAGTTCGAGACAAGTCGAATGGCTAGCGTCACCCACTTTCGTAGAACATTGGAGGTTATTCAAAGAGCTTCCAAAGCAATACATCCGGCACGATATTGTAGGCCACGAGAGAAAGAAGATTTTAGCTCACCTGAAGAAGGAGCCGTCGTTTATTTGGTTTAGCAATTCCTTTACATCCCAGAGTGCAGTTTTCATGAAGAGCTTCGGCCAGCTTTGCGAGCTTTATCTCAGATTCTCAAGTGAGGTAAGTGCCCTCAACGAGGACTCGTTACTTTTTGGCTACTCACCTCTCGGCGAAGCGATGTCGAAGCCCATGACACCAAGGGAAATGATCGAGAGTTTTTCTTTTGACCATGCTTTGTTCATACGGTCAGTGTGCGTCGGCGGCACGCCGAAAGAGCTTATATTCGAGGGAACCGACTCTTGAGGGATGAAATTTCTTCGTAGTCCATGAACTGAAAAAGCTCCTTCATAGACATTAGCCCCTCTTCAGGTGCACTAGAGTACTTTCTTATGTGTTCCGCGACTTCTAGTTGGGCCCTGATAGCAGCGCGCATTCCTTGATTGGCCCAAATTACTCCGCGTATTGCGTGCTCGAGTAGTAGATTAGATGGAGGCAGTGGATAGGTCGTAGGACAAACGATCACTGGGATTTCACCTGAAATCGAATGGCAAACTTCTTGGATGTGGTCGAAACAGTCACGGTTGGAATGAATGAAAATGGCATCGGCGCCTACCTCGTGGGCTGCGCGAGCACGCCGATAGACGGCATCCGCACTCTCTCCACGAATTAGTCCCTCGAGTCGTGCAACGATGAGCATCCTAGAGCGCAGGGCGAGGGATGCTTGAATCTTCTCAATAAAATCGCCTTCCGTTGCACCAATTTGCGCACCGGTCTGAAGACTGTTGTTTTTTACACCAGCCTTATCCTCGATGACGATCCCAAGTGCACCAATTTTTTCAAGGCGCTTAATAAGATAAGCGAGCTTTTCGATGGAGTTAAATCCATTGGTCCCGTCGACTAAGAGCTTCAGATTCGAGGTCGAGCTAAGTTGTAAGCACGTGTCGAGGATGTGCTCCGGTCCGAGTTCCTCACTGTCGCGAATTCCGTGACTGGTCGCTACACACAGAGATGAAACCCAGCCAAAATCGAAGCCAGTCTGGGAAGCAACGCGTGCAGAAATTGGATCGTGAACTTCATAGAAGTGAACGATTTCGTTCGGCTTTAGCATTGTTGCTCGTATTGGGTATGCGGCAGCGCATTTGATCTGGTGCGGATAAGCCGAACTAGAAGCATCGCGGGGTCAAACTCATGTCGATGGCACGCAAAGTTGGCCCGTGAGGGAAAAGCATGGTGATTGTTGTGCAAAGATTGGCCCCAGGTAAACCATGTGAGCCACCGTATGTTTCGTGAATTGTCACCAGTTTGCTGAGGCCGAAGGCCTGGTTTGTCCATGTGACAGAAAAGATTAATGATGTTTTCTTGATGGATGCTGTAGAGCATAGGCAGGGCGATTAAATTAAGTCCGATGTCCAGTGGAATAAGAACGGAGGCGGCAAGAGTGAGGTGAATCAAGGTTTCGTAATTTCGGTGTAGCCATTTCTGCCAAGGATCTCTCGCGAGATTTTTTGCGTGTTGGAGACTGAATTTACGATGATCAAATCTTATCTGCCAACCGAGGTAAGAGGACCACTTCCCGTTCACAGGAGAATGAATGTCCAGAGAGGTGTCAGAATGTATGTGATGAAGGCGATGTAGTGCTACCCAGAAAATTGGCGATCCCTGTCCTCCCAGTGCTCCAAGGAGGGAGATGATTTTCTCAATCCGAAGGCTGGTTTTAAAAGATTTGTGAGAGAGATATCTGTGAAGCCCGACGGCTACACCTAAGCCACTTATGAGAGTCCAGCCTATCAAAATGAGCAAGATGCTAGAAAGCTGAGGAGCACTGAGCAATCGGAATAGTGCGTAGAGCCCCACGAGGTGAATAGGGATAATGACACGAGTAAAGTGCGGAGATAGTTTCATGAGAGTTGTTTTTTTAACAAGAAGACTTCTTCGTACATCTCTTCAGAGATTTTTGAGCTAATGGATGATGAGAGAATTTCCGTTCCAGGCAAAATAAGATCACTTAGCTGCATCATGTTGTTTGCCCCGTTCCATGGGTATCCCATAACGAGCATGGTTAGGCCCTTTTTCGTTGCGGCATAGCCGTGGGGCATACTCCCGTTAAGTACAAATGCATCATGGTGCTCGTTGATAAACAACTTTTCACCTGATTTGTTTAAAAAAAATATACCAGACGTATCACCGTCGAGCACAAGTCGTAGCTTTAATTCAAGCTTTGAGGTGTTAGAAGGGGCGATATCCACATGAACTGGGATGGATGTATTTGGTGCCACATGTAAGATACAACACCGTGGTAGCGGTTTCATCCAGCTAAAGAAGCATGACTCAAGGATTCTGCAAGCTTCGGGCATTTGAACCGCAGCTTCGGTCCAAGGCAATAATGCTGAAGATGTCACAAGACCGGATACCATGAGGTTCGAAGGTTTTTTTTCGGTTTCGTAATTTTTTTGGGGCCATAGGCGAAGGATGTGAGAGGCACGAAACTCGTCAGGATACCAGCCACTCAGATCATCGAGGAGTGGACGAAGCTCCGAGTTAATCTTCAGAACGTCTTCAGGACCAATTCCAAGCTTCGAAAGAGAGATTCCGGCAAAGGCAATATCCTTCGTCATACCTTATGAGCCTCGTTCCATGTGCTAGAGTTTAACTCAGTATTTGCGATGATTCGCTGGATCTCTGACGGAAGTATGGTTTTACCAGTCAAAGCCTCAATCACCTGCTGAACCGCACTTTGGGGGAAGTGTGTTCCTCCTGCCTTCACGATAGCAGCAAGGTAGTGGTTAGGGTCTACTGAGCTTTCCGTCAATGTGTCTTTGAAGTCGCCGTAGGCGATACGCCCATTGCGAAGATACGAATTAGTTTTGAAGAAACTCAGTCGGCGATAACCAAGGGCGGAGAGTCTAAGATTAAAATCAATGAAGTCTACCGTAGACTTTTCGCTAAGTGAGAGGTCTTTGTGCTTTTCGAGTGTAAGTAAGTCCTCGCCTAGATACTCCATGACGAGAGTTTGTGTGACGTCATCTTTCTCAAGCAGGAGAGGGCCGTGGAAACCGTTAAGTGCACTGAGAATCTCTGCTTCCTTCCGATAGAAGAATCTCAAGACGTCGGGCGATGATTGTGTCAGAGGAGTTCCGCCGACTGTGATCCCGTGAGGGTGGAAGATTTTTACGACTTTTCTTTCGGCAGGATTAATCAAGATGCTGGCACTCGACCCTATCGAGGCTTTCAATGTCTTGGTTCCGTCGCGGAGAATAGGCTTGCTGTGGGGGTGTCTGAAGACCTTGAAGCCTCTTCTTTCCCAGCTCGCAATAAGATCGCTAAACTGGGCTTCCTCTAAACTCGTGTGTGAGGAAAGATTCCTAGTCGCCGAGATTGTTGAAATTCCCACAAGGCCAAATCCTTTTATCAATGTGGTCGACAGGAAGTCTCGTCTGAGCATTTCGGGCTCCTTGTTGATTCTGATAAACTAAGGTCATTTTACTATACAACGGGTCAGTCACTTTTCTTAAAAGAAGTGTGGTTGTGTTTATAATCACTTGGCTAAGAGAGAAATTGAAATTCAAAAAATGTCTGAGCGAGCCTCTAGTTATATTAAATGCTTATGGTGGCAACGCTCGTGGCTATATGGAGGTAAGAAAATTCTAGTTTCTAGGCTTAAATCGACAGGTCGCAGAACCTGTCTGGATTTGCAATAAAATGCTCGTGATTTATGTCTGCAACGATGTGATCCCTGAATTCGGTTCCATTGTTTAAAACTTCGTGGAGAAGGTCTATTCGAACTAAGTAGCCGGCTCCCGAAGCGGGGAGGTGATATTTGACATTACCGTAGAGCATCACTGCGTCCGGATTTGTGTTGATGGGAATAATAAGTCGATATCTTGCGCCGTTCTTTCCACTTGCGTCTTTGTGCGGAGGGCTACCCCTCGAACCCGGCCAAATCCGCAAAACTCGAACACGAGAAGGCTCCAGGCAGGCATCTTGAAGTATGCGTAGTAGTTCTTGGAAGCCGCCGACGCAAGCTGACGTCTTGATTGTTTCAGGTCCTCGATTCGCGAGAAAGTCTCGCATTTCTTGAAGCTTTTCAGGGGAAAGGGTGGAGTTGAAAACAACCTGACCGCTGTAGAACCCGTCAGCGACCTCTCCGGTGCTACTCGTGAGAGCCCAGCCGCCGTATCCTGGATGTTTCAAAACGATAGGGAAATTTTCAGTCACATACTTGAGGTCCTTGCGGAGTTGCAAGATATCAAACCGGAGTTTGAGTTTTAAAATCGGATTATCATTTAACATCACATGAACCAATCTAAGAAGTTTTCAGAAGGCCTTCCATGAACAATAAGATGCACTCTGTCTTGGTCGCTGAAATTAACTACTGCGTGTTCGTGTCGGGTATTGAGAGAGAAGGCGACACCGTTCTCGAATGGAACGTATCCAAAATCCTTAAACTTAAAAAACGATCCCGCCGGATTATCGAGGGCGATGTTGAGCCAGCAGAGGCGGCCCTCATTCGGTTTCGACTTCCCATCCCGGTGTGGTCGTGTAAACCCCTTTGGGCCAAGAACCATGAAGCGAACTCTCTCGAGCCTCTCGTACGGGAGTGACTCTATGAATTTTCGTGTTAAGGGACAAAGAGTTGAGCAGTTTGTCCAAGCATATGGGACTTCGGATTCGTCTGCCCATGCCCCGTAGCGAACGAAGTTATCTACCTGCTGATTACCTAGTCCGTGTAGCGCGACCGCTTTCCATTTGTAGCTAACAGAGTGAGGGTAGGTGTTATGGTTGCTGACCAGGAGTGAGCGAATGCCTTGGTATTCTGCGAGAATATCGGTCACAGGAATTTGTTTTGAAAACTTTAGAGCGACTAGTGCCGATGATTGGAGTTGTTCTAGCGAGAGGCTACTAGCACTTGTGGCTTTGAGATAAGCGGGAGACTGACAGTCACTAAAAAACGAGCTAACTTCTTCTGGGAAAAGCATGATACAAAGATGTATTTCAGCGAGACGATATCGCAAGAGGAAAATGAGGGGAATCGCGTAATGAATTTAATTAAATCGACCTCGGGTCTGTTTAAAAATGATCTTTATCAAATTCCCTTAATCGAACTCGATTTTGATTCAATGAGCCTTTGCATCTCGGCAGGAAGTTTAAACTGCGAACGCCGCGCTCGTCGAATCCTTCAAGATGAGCCGGAGACAGTGCGTTGGGTCGAGTCCCTTAAGCCTAGCGACGTGTTATATGATGTCGGTGCGAATATCGGAGTTTACACACTTGTCGCTGCGCGCGCAGCCGGATGTCGGGTCGTAGCGCTAGAGCCATCGGCTCTTAATTATTCGGAGCTGGTAAAAAATTTATACCTTAATGATCTTAGTAAGAAGACGATAGCACTTTGTCTGGCGGCCTGGTCTGAAGTTTCCCTGTCAGTTCTTCATATGAGCTATTTTGCTCCTGGGTTTTCGCACAATGATTTCAGCACAAATTGGTGGGATGGCCCTCAGCAGATAGGTAATTTTCTTATCGATCAAACTAAGAGACCTGTTCAGCACTGTTTGGGTATGCCGATTGATGACTTGGTTGAGAAGCACGGATTGCCGCAGCCGACCCATATCAAAATTGATGTGGATGGACTCGAGCCTAACGTAGTCGCAGGAGCTAAAAAAGTCCTAGCAGATGACAGGCTAAAAAGTCTTTTGATAGAGATTGACCTTAATCTCGACTCCCACAGGACTCTTCTCATCCAATTGAAGGAGCTTGGCTTTTATTATGATGAAGAGCAGGTTCGCCAGTCGAAGTCTCAATATCTGGATGATAACGTTTTTAGAATGAAAATGAGCGAGAATTCCTTCAAGGGTAATTTCATTTTTTATCGCCATGATGGATAGGATAGAATCAGTCTAAAGAAAATACGTACTATGAATTATTTAAATCGAGTCGAGGCCACCGATGTAGATGGGGATGGCTTCTTTGCGCAGGCCGTGGTTGCCGTAGTTGAAGAGCTCGGCGAGCAGCTCTTCGGCGCGCAGCTTGATGAGCAGGCCATCGCGGTCGACGCAGAAGCGGCCGTCGCGGAAGTTCACCTCCAGCCCTAGGAGGTGCGAGAGCTTGCGCAGGGCCATCGGGTGGTGGTTGGGTTTCCACAGGCCCACCTGCTGGAGGTCGACGTAGATGTCGTCGGCGACCGGGAGGTTCTCCGGGGCCCAGATCTGGCCGTGGCCATAGAGCGCTGGTAGCAGGGCTTCGATGCCCTCGGCGTGGGCCAGGTCGTGGAACACGTCCGTGAGGTCCATACCCTTGTTGCGGAAGGCGTAGCCCTCCTTAAAAAGGTGGAGATCGGCGGACGTGATTCGGCAGAGCTCGTCCCAGTCGGTTTCGTCGCGCAGGGGCGAGAAGTAGCGGCGGTTGATGCTGGTGCGGTAGATGGCGGCGAGGCGCTCGCGCTCGTCGCGGGGGAGGGCTTCGAGCTTCGTCGCTGGAGCGAGGGATTCCTTCGCCGGGGCCGCTCGGTAGCACCACTGCTTGCCGGCGAGGTGGAAGTCCCATTTCTCGTAGAGTTCGTGCTTGTCGCTCCAGAGGAGAAAGAAGGCGCACTGGCTCTGCGCCTGGGCGAGCACGCGCTCGAAGAGGAGCTGGAAGAGTCCCTGGCCCCGAAGCCCTGGAGCTACCGCAATGCCTCCGAGGAGAGCGACGGGGATGACTTCTCCGTCCCAGACGAAGTTCCTCGGGGAGAGGCCCACGTGCGCGAGCACTCTCTGCGAGGCGGTGTCGACCAGCACGTGCCGGTTGTGGTGGTTGCGCGGCGACGTCAGCGGCGCGAAATCCACACTGAACTTAAAGTTTTTCTGGTAGGCAAAAGCTTCCTCGATGAGGGAATCCGCCTGAGCCGCGAGCTCGGGTAAGGCATCTAAGCGTGCGTAATCAATGGTGGTCGGTTGGTCTGACATGGGCCCTCTTGCACTGATGCTAGGAGGGCGACGAGGCCTTGTAAATTTTTTTTACAGCGCGCCTCAAGTTCCGCGGGCGATCGTCGAAAAGTTCTACAGAAGGTGGAATTGCCACCCTGAGGATCATGAAGATCTTCTGAACCCGAATCAAGGAGGATTTATGGGTTTGAGAATTAACACGAACGTTTCGTCCCTTAACGCTCAGAGGAACCTGGGTCAGACTCGTCTGGCACAGCAGAAGGTTCTCGAGCAACTCTCGTCTGGTCAGCGCATCAACCGCGCTGGTGACGACGCCGCCGGTCTGGCGATCTCTGAAAACCTGAAAGCGCAGATCCGCGGTTTGGGCCAAGCAGAGCGGAACGCCCAGGACGGTATCTCTCTTGTACAGATTGCGGAAGGTGCGATGTCGGAGGTTTCGAACATCATGATTCGTCTGCGCGAACTCGCAGTGCAGGCGGCTTCTGATACCATCGGCCCCACAGAGCGCAAGTTCCTGAACGTCGAATTCGAACAGCTCCTCGCCGAAGTAGACCGCATCGCGAACTCGACCGAGTTTAACCGCGTTCCGCTCTTGAACGGTACGGGCTCAGTGTTCGACATCCAGATCGGTACGCGCAACGACCCTTTATCTGACCGCTTGACCTTCGATGCTTCGAGCGCCGACGTGAACGTCGCCGCCCTGGGCCTCAACCTGGCGTCGGTGTCGGATAAGATCTCCGCGCAGAACTCG